>NZ_SMKF01000182.1 GCF_004348325.1 Micromonospora sp. KC213
GGAATGGTGATCGGGTCGTCGGGCAGCACCGGCGGCTGGGGCACCGGAGGGTAGGTCAGCGACGGGTCCACCGGCGTGTCCGAAGCCGGAGCGTCCGCTGCCGGCGGCGGCGTCGGCGACCGCGGGGTCAGCGTCGGGGCCACCAGCGCCGCGGCTGCGACGACCAGGGCCAACGCGCCGACCGCCACGAGCGGGCGACGAGCCACCGAACGTCCGGGTCGGACCGCGGCGCCCACCTCAGCGGACGCCGGGGCGGTGCCGACCGTGGGCAGGGCCACCGTCGAAGCGAACATGCTGGCCGCCGCCGCGGCGGGGAGCGTCTGCTCGCGCAGCGCCGCGGCGACCTGGTGGGCGCTGGGGCGTTCCTGCGGTTCCCGGGCCAGGCAGCGCAGACAGGTGTGCGCCACCTCCGGGGGGAGCCCCGGCACGCCGTCCAGTGAGGGCAGCCGCTGATCCTGCAGCGCGGCGGCCAACTCCTCCCAGGTGTCCGCCGGGTACGGCACCTGCCCGGTCAGGGTTTCGTAGAGCAGCACACCCAGCGAGTAGACGTCAGTGGCCGGCTGGGCCGGTGCCCCGTCCAACCGTTCCGGTGCCACGTACGCCGGGGTGCCGAAGGTGCCGCCGTCCTCGTCCTCGTCCGGTGCGCCGACCTGGGTGGCGATGCCGAAGTCGAGCACCTTTGCGCCGACCTTGGTCATCATCACGTTGGCCGGGGTGATGTCCCGGTGCACAATGCCCAACCGGTGCGCGGCGGCGAGCGCCTCGGCCACCTGGATGCCCACCTCCACCGCCATCTGCCAGGGCAGCGGGCCCTCGCTGAGCCGGTCCTCCAGCTCCTCCCCTTCGAGCAGCTCCATCACCACGAACGAGGTGATCTGGCCGTCCGGGGCGAGCGTCTCGCCGTAGTCGTGCACCGAGGTGACGTGCGGGTGGACCAGTTGGGCGGCGGAGCGGGCCTCCTCGCGCACCATGTCCCGGAAGCGGGCGTTCGCGGCCAGCGAGGGAGCGAGCACCTTGACCGCCACCGCGCGGTTGAGGACCTCGTCGCGGGCCCGCCAGATGACCGACATGCCGCCGGCCCCGATCTGGTCGAGGAGTCGGTACCGGCGGGCCAGCAACCGGCCGGGTTGCAGCGCTGCCATCAGTGATCGCACCTGCCTCGGGATGGGGGCGGTACCAGGTTGCGGGAAGGTGTCCCCCCTGTCAACGGCCGTCCGCTTTTTCGGTGACCCGCTGCGCCCAGTGGTTCGCCCACTGCGACGGGCAGCGGCTGCGACGGGTGGGCGGCGGACGCGTGCCAGGATGAACGGCATGGGTGGTGGTCCGGTGGCGTTCGTGCTCGGCGGCGGGGGAGTGCTCGGCGCGGTCGAGGTGGGCATGCTGCGCGCCCTGTTCCGTGCCCGGATCCGTCCCGACGTCGTGTTGGGCACCTCCATCGGCGCGGTCAACGGCGCGCTGGTCGCCGCCGAGCCGTCCGAGGCCGTCACCGACCGGCTGGTCCGCCTCTGGGCCTCGCCGGAGGCCAGCGAGGTGTACGGCGACTCGGTGGCCCGGCAGTTGCGCCGCTTCGCCGCCCGTACCCACCTGCACTCGCCCCGGCCGCTGCGCAAGTTGCTGGAGAGCGAGCTGGGCGCGGAGACCACCTTCGCCGACCTGAAGGTGCCGTTCCGTTGCTGCGCCGCCAGCATCGAGCGGGCCGCCGAGCACTGGTTCCATTCCGGGCCCGTGGTGCCGGCCGTGCTCGCGTCCGCGTCGGTGCCGGGGTTGCTGCCCCCGATCCGGATCGACGACCAGCACTACGTCGACGGTGGGATCGTCAACTCCATCCCGATCGGGGAGGCCGTGGCGGTCGGCGCCCAGCGGATCTTCGTCCTGCAGGTGGGGCGGATCGAACGGGAGCTGACCCCTCCCCGGCGGCCCTGGGAGATCGCGCAGGTCGCCTTCGAGATCGCCCGGCGGCACCGGTTCGCCCGGGAGTTGGCGGCGCTGCCCGACGGGGTGGAGGTGCACGTGCTGCCGACCGGTGGGCTGGAGCCCCGGGACGACAGCCCGTGGGCGTACCGGGACCTGGCGGCCGTGGGGCGGCGGATCAGTCGCGCGTACACCGCCTCCCGGCACTACCTGGCCAGCCTGGAGCGTTGATGCCGCTGCCGCCGAGGTGGATCCGCCGGCTGGTGCTGGCCCCCGGCGTGGTGCTGCTCGCGGTGCTGATGGTCACCACGGTGCCGGTCTGGGCTCTGCTCGGCCTGGCGGTCTCGCCGTTCGTCCCCGGCCGGCTGCGTCCGCTGCGGCTGCTCTGGATCGGCGCCGTGTATCTGGTCTGGGACGCGGCGGCGCTGGTCGCGCTCTTCGTGCTCTGGCTGGCCTCCGGGTTCGGGCTGCGGAAACGCTCGCCGGCCCTCCAGCGCGCCCACTACCTGCTCGCCGGTTGTTTCCTGCGGGTGCTGTTCTGGCAGGCCCGGTGGACACTGCGGCTGCGCATCGACGTGGTCGGCACCGACCCGGACACTGCCCTGCCCGGCCGCCCCGAGCTGGTGGTCTGCCGGCACGCCGGCCCCGGTGACTCGTTCATCCTGATCCACGCCCTGGTCAACTGGTTCCACCGCGAGCCGCGGATCGTGCTCAAGGCGAGCCTGCAGTGGGATCCGGCAATCGACGTGCTGCTCAACCGGCTGCCGAACCGGTTCATCGCACCCGGGCCGGACGGCCGTGACTCGGTGGTCCGACAGGTCGGCCACCTCGCCACCGGCCTGGACGACGACGACGCCTTCGTGATCTTCCCGGAGGGCGGCAACTTCACCCCCCACCGCCGGCTTCGGGCGATCGCCCGGCTGCGCGCGCTCGGCCTGGAGAAGATGGCGCTGCGTGCCGAAGAGTTGCAGCACGTCCTCGCCCCGCAGCCGGGTGGGCTGCTCGCCGCCCTGGACGCCGCTCCGACCGCCGGTGTCGTCTTCGTGGCGCACACCGGGCTGGACCGGATGCTCACCGTCGCCGACGTGTGGCGGGAACTGCCGATGGACAAGCGGATCGTGATGCGTTTCTGGTCCGTGCCGCCGGAGGAGATCCCCGCCGGCCGGCAGGAACGCATCGACTGGCTCTACGACTGGTGGGGCCGGATCGACGCCTGGATCGCCACCACCCGCGACGGCGTCACCTAGGGTGCGCTGGTGGAGCAGATCTGTGTGGTGACGACGGTGGTGGACGCGCGTGCGGCGGCCGACGGGCTGGCGGCCGCCGCGGTCGCCGACCGGTTGGCCGCCTGCGCCCAGGTCGGTGGCCAGGTCGACAGCACCTACTGGTGGCGTGCCGCGACGGAGACCAGCACCGAGTGGTCGGTGCAGTTCAAGACGACCCCCGAGCGGGTGGCCGCGCTGGTCGACCGGATCCGTGCCGGGCACCCGTACGAGGTGCCGGAGATCCTGGTGAGCCGGGTGGAGTGCGGCGACCCGGCGTACGCGGCCTGGGTCCGCGAGAACACCACGGTCTAGGTACGCGCACTCTGTCGGTCACCCCGCCCGGCCGCCGAGGATGACCGGGTGCAGAACACCGTGTACCCCTGCCCGGCGTGCGGCGCGTCCGCCGATCTCGCCCGTGGGTGCGCCGGCTGCGGCCGGCCGCCGTGCCCGCCGGCCGCCGAGGTGATCCGGTTGGACCGGGAGTTGGCCGTGCTCGCCGCGGAGGTGGCGCAGGCGCGTGCCGCGTACCAGGAGGTGTCGGACCGGTTCGAGACGGCGCGGCGGCGGCGGACGGAGCTGGCGGCGCAGGTGCGTGCGGAGGTCGCGCGGACCGCTCCACCGGTGGGGCCGGCGGTCGGCGGGGGGCCGACCGTCCCGGTTCCGCCCCGGATGCCGGTGACGGTCCCCGGGCGGCCCGAGACGTCCACCCGGACGGTGCAGGGTGTGCTGTTCGTCCTCGGTGGGTTGCTGCTCGGCACCGCCGCGGTGGTCTTCACCGCGGTCGCCTGGGCGACGGTCGGGGTCGCCGGTCGGGCCGTGATTCTGGCCGCCGTCACCGTCCTGGCGCTGGCCGTGCCGCTGGTCGCGGCCCGGCGAGGGCTGCGCGGCACCGCGGAGACCTTCGCCGCGGTGGGCCTGCTGCTGGTGGTCCTCGACGGGTACGCCGCCTGGGCGGTCGATCTGTTCGGCGTGGCCGCCTGGCCGGGTGCCCGGTACGCCGCGCTGGTCGGGGGGGCCAGCGCGGCGGTCGCCGCCGGGTACGCCCGGCTCAGCGGGCTGACCGGGCCCTGGTTCGCGGCGCTGCTGGTGGCGCAGCCGGTGCTGCCGTTGGCCGCCGCCGGGGCCCGGCCGGGGGCCGCCGGGTGGACCCTGGTCCTGCTCGCGGTGGCGTTGCTCGACCTGGCGGTGGCGGTCGCCCTGGGTCGCCGGCGCCCGGGCGTTGCCGCCGGGCCGGCCCCGGCTGCGACGGGGGTGGCCGGGGAGAACGCAGACTCCGCGGCCGGGGCGCGGATCGGGGGTCCGGCGGCCGGCGGGGGACCGGTCGCCGGGCCGCGCCTGGCCGGCCCGGTGCGGGCCGGCCAGGCGCTGGCCTGGCTCGGATCCGGCATCGCCATGCTGCTGGCCGCCGGTTGCGCGCTCGTCCCGTTGGCCTGGGGGCGGGCCGCCGGCCAGCCGCTGCTCGCCGGGGTGCCGCTGCTGCTGGTGGCGCTCGTCGCGTGCGTCGCGGCGACGGCCTCGGGACAGCGAGGGCTGCGGGCGGTGGCCACGGGCCTGCTGGTGCCGGTGCTGGCCGCCGCGCTGCTGCGCCCGGTCGCCGAACTGCGTCCGGGTCTGATGCTGGTGGCGGCGGCCCTGGTGGCCGCCGGGCTGGCCGGGACGGTCCGGGCGTTGCCGACGGCACGGCGGTCCGGTGCCCGGGTCGGCGCGCTGCTGGTCGCCGGTGGCGTCGGTCTGGTCGGCCTGCTCACCACCGTGTCGCTCGCCGGCGAGGCGGTGGCCCGCTCCCAGCCGCTGTGGCGGGGCGCGGGGCCGGGGCCGGCGCTGCCCTGGGGCTGGCAGCTTTCGGTCGCCGTCGCACTGGTCGCCGCCGCGTTCCTCCTGCTGCTGCCCCGGGTGGCCGGTCCGGCGGTCGGGCTGGTCGGTGGGGCGCTGGCCGCGCTGGCGTTGCCGGCCGTCACGGCCACGCCGTGGCCGGTGACCGTCGCCGTGGACCTGGCCGCCGGGGTGGCGCTGCTGCTGGCCGTCCTCCGCCCGGCGCGCCGGGTGCCGACCGTGCTGGCCGGGGCGTCCGGCGCCGCCACCCTGGTCGGCCACGGACTGCTGGTGGCCCTGGCGACCCGGGCCGGGACGCTTGCCGCGCTCGGGGTCGTGCTGCCCGCCGGGCTCGCCGCCGCGGCCCTGTCCCGGCGCGGCACCCCGGCGCAGCGCGCCGTCGCCGGGGCCGGGCTGCTCGCCGCCCTGCTCGCCACGCCGATCCTGGCGCTCGTCGCGCTCGCCACCGCCGAGACGACGCCGGTGTGGCAGGTACGCGGCGCGTCGGCAGCCGCCGCGCTGACGCTCCTCGCGGTCGTCGCGGTCCGCCGCCACCGACCGGACCTCGACGGGTACGCCTCGACCGCGTCGGCGCTGGCCCTCGGCGGGTGCGCCCTGGCTCCGCTGGCCGTACCGGCCGAACCGCTGGCCCCGTATCCGGCGCTGGCCGCGTTGCTGCTGGTCGCCGTCGGTCGGCCTGCCCCGGCCGCGGTGGTGGGTCGGGTGGTCGCCGTCACGCTGACCGTGCTCGCCGGTCTGGCCGTACTGCCACCCGTCGTGGCGGCGGTCCTCCTTCCGTACGGCCAACCGGTGCGGCCCTGGTCCGGCGTACCCGAGGCGGAGCCGGTCGGTGGCGGATGGGCCGCGCTGTTCACCCTGCTGGTGTTGGCGGGAGTCGCCCTGCTGCCCGCTGTCCGGGCGGGCGTCGGCCGGGCCACCCTGGTGCTGGTGGGCTTCCCGTTCGTGGCGGCGGCGTTGCCGGTGTTGCTGGTGACGGCGGGTACGCCCTGGCCGGCGGCGCCGGCCGTGGTGCTGCTCACCGGCCTGGCCGCCCTGCTGGTCCCCGCTCTCGTTGCTCCCGGTGCGGGCGGAGCCCGGCGGGACCTCCTGCTCGGCCTGGTCGTGGTGCCGGTCGGTCTGCTGTGGTCCCTCGCCGGGCTGGCCGGGCTGTTCGCCACCCCGGCGGGCACGCTCACCGGGTTGGCGCTGACCGTGGTCGCCGCCGCCGTGGTGGCCGCCGCCGCGCGACGGCCGCAGGTGCAGGTGCTGGGCGGGGTGGCGGCGGTCGCCGCCGCCACCGGGTTCGCCGTCACCGCGCCGCTCGCCGCCGGGCTGCCGCTGCGTACCGCCGGGTTCACCGTGCTCGCGGTGGCCGCGTCGGTGCTGTTCCTCGCGCCGGTGCTGGGTCGGCGGGCGGCCCTGGCCGGCGAGGCGCTGGAGGCCGCCGCCCAGGCGGTCGCACTGGTGGCGCTGCTGCTCACCAGCGGCGGGTACCGGCACGCGGCGGTGGTGTGCGTGCTGTGGGGCGTCGCGGTGGGGCTGCGCGTGTTGCGGCGCGGCGAGTCCCCCGCCCGACGTTGGGTGTTCGCGGGCATCGCCGGGGCCAGTGAACTGCTCGGCGTCTGGCTGCTGCTGTTGGCCGGCGGGGTGGTGCTGCTGGAGGCGTACACCCTGCCGGCGGCCGGCCTGGCGCTCGGCGCGGGGCTGGTGGCGCTGCGTACCCGCGCGGGGTTGACCAGTTGGCTGGCGCTCGGCCCCGGGCTTGCCGCCGGGCTGGTGCCGGGTCTGGTGTCGGTGCTGGTCGCCCCGGAGCCGCAGCCGTGGCGGCGGCTGGGGATCGGGCTCGCCGCGCTGGGTGTGGTCCTGGCCGGGGCGACCCGACGCTGGCAGGCGCCGGTGGTGCTGGGCGGGGCCACGCTCGCCCTGCTCGCCCTGCGCGAACTGGCCCGCGGCTTGGATGTGCTGCCCCGGTGGATTTTTCTGGCGGCCGGTGGCCTGGCGTTGATCGCGCTGGCCGCCACGTACGAGCGCCGCCGCCGTGACCTGGCCCGGCTGCGTACGGTGGTCAGCCGGATGAGCTGAGCTGGATGTGGGGTGTCGCCGGTGGTGGCGGGCGGCGTGCCGGGAGCCGATGACGGTCCCGGTAGGGTCGGGGTATGGCAGACCTGCTCACCGCCGAGGCGGTGCGAAAAGAGTTGGGCGGGCTGACGGAGTGGTCGGGCGACCCGACCGGGATCAGCCGCACCGTGCAGCTGGGCAGCTTTCCCGACGCGATCGCCGTGGTCGACCGGGTGGCGGTGGTCGCCGAGCGGCTCGACCACCACCCCGACATCGACATCCGGTGGCGGACCCTGACCTTCCACTGCGTGACTCACTCGGCGGGCGGGGTGACCCGTCGTGACGTGGAGTTGGCACGACAGATCGACGACATCGTCCGGAGCGTTCGATGAGATTCGAGATCAGCAAGGTGCTGGACGCCATCGAGGGCCGGGTCTGCACCGACCCGTCGCTGGCCCGGGCGGTGCTGGACCTGGCCGAGGTGATCCGTTACCAGGACCTCGACGGTGGCCGGCCGGCCAGCCTGCTGCGGCTGGGCATGGTCATCGACACGCTTGCCCGGCAGTTGGAGGAGGACAGCGTTCCGGTCTACGCGGTGGTGCACCGGGCACTGCTCTCCGACGCCGACCTCACCTCCAACGAGCGCATGGTGGTCCGCCGCTGGGCCGACGACGGGCTGGTCGAGGTGCTCGACAACCCGGGCGACCGGATGCTGGAGGTGGCCGACCTGCTCGGCCTGCCGGTGCTCAGCCGGGTCCGGTTCGACGGTCTGCGCGGGCGGTTCCCCTGGGTGGTGGAGCAGCCGGGCCGGGTACTCGCGCCGGTGCCCGACGCGGGCGGACCGAAGCTCGTGGCCCACGTCGGCGGTGGCCCGAAGCCAATGGCCGGGGACCGTTCGTCGACGGGTGTGAAGCTGCTGGCCCGGCAGTGGCGCTGCCCGGAGCCGGGCTGCGCGCTCTTCGGCGGCGGGGGCGGCGGTGCCTTCGCCGACCTGGCCCGGGTGGAAGGCGCTCCCGCGGGTCAGCCGCCACCGTCGTTGCGCAACGGCGTGCCGACCTGCCCGCGGCACGGTGCCCGGCTCTCCGACGCCGGCCCACGTCCGCGCAGCGAGGTGCTCGCGGTACGCATCGGCGGGCTGATCCGTCGACGTTTCGTGCTCACCGAGGAGCAGCCGGTGCTGGTCGGCCGGGCCCCGGAGGGCACCGGCGCGGTCATGCTCGGTCAGTGGCTGAACGACGAGGCGCGGCGCTGGATCAGCCGTAGCCACATCCGGCTGGAACTGCGCGTCGGTGAGGTCATCGTGACCGACGTGAGCACCAACGGCTCGGGTATCCGCCCCAACGGCTCGTTGGTCGAGTCGGAGCGGGTCCCGCTCGCGCCGAAGCAGTCCCGGGTGCTCGCCGGGGCCGACATGGTCGAGCTCTACCCCGGCGTGCAGATCGGTCGGGCCGAGGCGCTGCCCAGCGGTGCTTCGTTCACCCCCACCTCGGTCATGGCCGAGGCACCCACCATGGCCATGCGCCTGCCCCGCCCCTGACCCCACCGCCCGGCCGGGCCGGCCCCTCGGCCCGGGCCGCCGACAGACACGGTTTGCGGCCTGATGGCGGTGTCCAGGCATCTGGACACCGCCATCAGCGCCAAGCGGTGATGACCTTGATCTGCCGGTCTGGACGGTGGCCTTGGTCAGCCGGCCAGCACGGCGGCGAGCTGGGCCACCGCGTGGTCGATCTCCTCGGCGGTGATCACCAATGGCGGGGCGAGGCGGATGGTCGAGCCGTGGGTGTCCTTGGCCAGGACGCCCCGCTCCATCAGCCGCTCGCAGGCATCCCGGCCGCTCATCAGCGTCGGCTCGATGTCCACCCCGGCCCAGAGACCACGACCCCGGACGGCGACCACGCCCTTGCCGATCAGCGCGGCCAGGCCGGTCCGCAGCCGCTCACCCAGCTCGGCGGAGCGGCGCTGGAACTCGCCGGTGGCCAGCAGGCGCACCACCTCGGTGGCGACCGCGCAGGCCAGCGGGTTGCCCCCGAAGGTGGAGCCGTGCTGGCCCGGCTTCAGCACTCCCAGCACGTCCGCGTCCGCGGCCACCGCGGAGACCGGCACGATCCCCCCGCCGAGCGCCTTGCCCAGCAGGTACATGTCCGGCACGACGCCCTCGTGCTCGCAGGCGAAGGTGACGCCGGTGCGGCCCAGCCCGGACTGGATCTCGTCGGCGACGAACAGCACGTTGCGCTCGGTACAGACCCGGCGTACGCCCGGCAGGTAGCCCTCCGGGGGCACCACCACACCCTGCTCACCCTGGATCGGCTCCAGCAGCACCGCGACGGTGTTCTCGTCGATCGCCGCCTCCAGCGCGACCAGGTCGCCGTACGGGACGACGGTGAAGCCCGGGGTGTACGGCCCGAAGTCGGCGCGGGCGTCGGCGTCGGTGGAGAAGCTGACGATGGTGGTCGTACGGCCGTGGAAGTTGCCCTCGGCGACCACGATGGTGGCCTGGTCCGGAGCGACGCCCTTGACCTGGTAGCCCCACTTGCGGGCCACCTTGATGCCGGTCTCGACCGCCTCGGCGCCGGTGTTCATCGGCAGGACGAGGTCCTTGCCGCAGAGCGCGGCCAGCTCCCGGCAGAAGTCGGCGAACTGGTCGTGGATGAACGCCCGGCTGGTGAGGGTCAACCGGTCGAGCTGCTCGTGCGCGGCGCGGATCAGTCTCGGATGCCGGTGACCGAAGTTCAGCGCCGAGTAGCCGGCCAGGCAGTCGAGGTAGCGACGACCGTCCACGTCGGTCAGCCAGGCGCCCTCGGCGGAGGAGATCACCACCGGCAGCGGGTGGTAGTTGTGCGCGGTGTGCCGCTCCGCGTCCCGTACCGCGGCGGGGGTTCGCAGCATGTCCTCGATCACTTGCTCGCCCTTCCCTGACGGAGTCGCAACGTGCAGCACTTCGGTCCGCCGCCGGCCTTGCGCAGCTCGGACAGGTCGATCCCGACGGTCTGGTAACCCCGGTCGCGTAGCTGCGCGGCCAGGCCGGTGGCCTGCGCGGGCAGCACCACGTGCCGGCCGTCGCTGACCGCGTTGAGCCCCAGCACCTCGGCGTCGGCCATGGTGGCGTGGACGGCGTCGGGGAAGAGCCGGCGCAACACGGCCTGGCTGCCGGGGGAGAACGCCTCCGGCAGGTACGCCACGGTCCGCTCGTCGAGCACGGTGAGTGCGGTGTCCAGGTGGTAGAAGCGCGGGTCGACCAGTTGCAGGGTGATCACCGGATAGCCGAAGACCTCCTGGAGCTGGGCGTGCGCGGCGTGCGCGGTGCGGAACCCGGTGCCGGCGAGCAGGTGGTCGCCGGCCAGCAGGACGTCGCCCTCGCCCTCGTTGACGTGCTTCGGGTCGGACAACTCGAATCCGGCGGCTTCGAACCAGGCCCGGTACGCGGGGGCCTCGTCGGCGCGCTGCGGGTCGCGGAACTGTACCGCCATCGCCTTGCCGTCGATCACCGTGCCGCCGTTGGCGGCGAAGACCATGTCGGGCAGGCCGGGGACCGGGTCGATCAGTTCGACGGTGTGACCCAGGTCGAGGTAGATCCGGCGAAGCCGTTCCCACTGCCGTACGG
Source organism: Micromonospora sp. KC213 (assembly GCF_004348325.1). GTDB lineage: Bacteria > Actinomycetota > Actinomycetes > Mycobacteriales > Micromonosporaceae > Micromonospora. Next base: position 10,648 of record NZ_SMKF01000182.1, read on the forward strand.
CGAGGTCGGCGTCGACCGGTGCGGTCGGGTCCATCCACGGGTTGATTGCGTAGTCGACGGCGAAGTACGTCGGCCGGCACATCAGGAAGCGCTGGCTGGTGGCGTCCATCGTCATGTCCTGCTCCTGGGGCTCGGGCGCGCCCGGCCACCGTGGCCGACGGGCTGGCGCCGTTGGTCAACGGTATGCGGAGCTGTCGACGACATCTACCGTCAAGACTTGCGTACGCCGTCGAATCGTTGCGTCTGACCTTGCTTCGCCGGCGATCCGTTGCAGGAGCGGTGGGGTCAGGTCTGGGCTCGGCGGTGTGCCATGCCCGGTCGTGGCGGGCCACCGGCCGCCGGGCGCCGGCCACGGTGGCGGACGCCGGGCAGTTCGTCGCAGCGGCCCGGGAATGACTTCGGGGGCGGCGAACCGCCGCCCCCGGAAGAGGATGTGCCCGCTGGTGAACCACCAGATTCCTCGGGCGTCGCCGGCACCCCACCGGCATCCGGACAGTGCCCGTCAGACGCGACGGGCAAACTGTGAATCAAGCCACTCGCGGAGCCGCGCCACCTGGTCGCCGTCGGTGGTCGGCCAGGCGAACTGGCCGGTCATCGCGATGATGCCGAGCACCACGGCAGCGAGGCCGACCGACATGCCGATCAGGGCGTCGGTCGTGCCGGCCACGTGCCGGCGGCGGGTGGCGATGAGGCCGAGTACCGACAGGACCGCGCCGACCGCGCCGAGCGCGATGCCGTACCCGGCGAGAGTGCCGGTGAGGACGGCAGCCGCGCCCACGATCGACACGACCAGGCCGAGGGTGGCCAGCAGGCTGGTCCGGGGCTTCGGGTCGGCGACCACCGGCGCCTCGGTCCGGTCCGGCTTTCCGTCCCGGTCCAGGTCGACGGTCCGGTCGGCGGTCGTGGCCGGGGCCGTCGAGGTCGCGGGCGGAGGCGGCAGGGGCCGGCG
>NZ_SMKF01000183.1 GCF_004348325.1 Micromonospora sp. KC213
GGAGTGCGGCGTCGGCTGCCGGGGTGTGCCGCTGCCGCACCTCGCCGAGCGCGTCAGAGTGCCACGATCGCTGCCGTCACCCCAGGCAGCCGCACCCGGTTCCGCATCGCCGTCACGCCCTCACCCCGCGGCCAACAGCACCACCCGACGCGCCCGACGAACGTGAGCTGGGCGGGCTGCCACAGCTATCTAAGCAGTGGTTGGCGGGCGCGTAGGCGTTGGCGGGTGGTGTAGCCGAGCAGGAGGGTGAGAACGAGTCCGGAGGCGGCCAGCCCGCCGATGAGGATGGATTTGCTGTTGTTGGCCTGGGTGGGTGGCGCGGCGCCCGGCGGTGTGAAGGTGACTCTGCCGGTGGCGGTGCGTCGGGTCCAGCCGCTGCCGAGTTCGAGGTGGGCGGTCCATGGGCCGTCTGGTAGCTGTTGGCCGATGGGGACGTGGATGGTGGTGGTGGCGTCGAGGGCAAGGGTGGGGGCTTCGACCTTGAACGGGCCGGCGGACAGCCCGTCGGGTCCGTCGGTGAGGGTCAGTTTGCCGTCGAGGTCGAGGGCGCGTTTGCCGGTGTTGCGTACCTGTGCGGTGAGCATGGCCGTGCCGTCGTCGGTGCGGGTGCCGGTGAGGTCGCTGATGGTGAAGTTGGAGGCGGGTTCGCCGCCGGGGCCGACGGACAGGTAGATACGGATGCCGGCGCGGCCAACCTGGCGGACCGTTCCTTCACCTGGGCTGGCGGTTTCGGCCCAGACCACGGCGTAACGCTCCCCGGCGGAGGCATTCTTGGGCACCGCGATGGTGACCAGAACGGTTGCTTCCTGTTCGGGGGGCAGCTTGAGCCGGTCGTGGTCCACGCTGATCCAGCTGGACAGCTCGTTGGCGGTCCGGTCGGGGGCCACGTCCCACCGGTCCTTGTTGATGGTGGCGGCAGCCGGGTAGATGGCGATCTGCCGCCGGATGGTGGCGACGTTCTGCACGGTGACGCGGCGGCGGATCGTCGTGCCGGGGTTGACGTGGTCGACGATGTAGTGATGCGCGCGGGGGTCGTCGCGGCGGCTCACCGGCGCGTCCAGCAGCCGGACGCTGACGCCGACGCTCGGCCCCGGCGGTACGGGTGACGGGCTTGGCCGGCGGCCGTCGGCGTACGCCCCCGCCGGCGCCAGGACGGCGGCGGCGAGGGCGAATGCCGCAAGCGTGCTGCGCTTAGGAGACAGAATGGGTCACCGTCCCGCTGTAGAGACCGCCCACGGCGCTCGGCGGGATTGTGATCTCCAGGGTCGGGTTCCAACTGGCCGTGTTGTTACCCGAGCCGGACGTCTTGGAGAACGCGGTGCGGGGCACGCCGAGTGCGACCCGGTCGGCGCGGGTGGGCTGGCCGGGCACGAACGTCCCGGTGCCGGTCGTGGCGGTGGCCGGGCCAGACCAGTACTCCACCAGTTGCGGCTGGATGACCTGGCTCGGGTCGTCGGTGCCGGTGTCGAACTGGGTGGCGACGACCGACGCGGTCCAGGTGGCGCTCGCGGCCGCGCGCTCGTCCCGGACGGTCACGGTGCCCAGTTGTCCGGTCACGGTCTGGCCGGGGAACGCCGAACCGAGGTTGACCGAAGCCGGCACCTCAATGTTCAGATTCGCGGTGGCCACGGTGAACGTGACGGTGGTATCTGCGGACGGCTGAGCCGACGCCGGCGTGGCGGTGGCGGTGGCTGCCACGGCAACCGCGGTGAGGCACAAGGCGGGAACGAGTTTCTTCATGGGAACCTTGTAACACGACAACCAGGATGAAAGGGGGTAAACAGGATATGCGTGCTAGGAGACGGAGTGGGTGACCCTCCCGGAGTAGAGACCGGTGGCCGCGCCGGACGGGATGGAGATCACCAGGGTGGGTTGCCAGCTGACCCGGTTCGGGGCGTTGCCGGAGATCTTGCGGAAGGCGGTCCTCGGGGCGGTCAACGTCTGCGCCTGCGCGCTGGTGGGTTGCCCGGGGGCGAGACTGCCGCCGCCGCTGGCACGGGTGGCGGGTCCGGACCAGTAGGACACCCGGGTGGTGGGAATGGTCTGCGCGGGCGTGCCGGCGCCGGTGGTGAACGCGGTTGCCGTGACGGTGACGGCCCAGGTGTTCGGGCTGGCCGAGCGGGTGTCGCGGACGGTGACCGCGCCCATCTGCTGGCTGATCGTGCCGCCGGGCGGGCCGCCACCGAGGCTGACCACGGCCGGGACGGTGATCGTCAGCTCACCCACCGGGGCCTGCGCAATGGTGAGGGTGACGGCCGCCGACCGGGGCGGCGTGACGAGCGGCGCCGCATACACCAAGAGGGCAAAGCCGGCAATCACCCCGAAACTTGTCACGAATGCAGTATATGGACAAGGGATAGCGGTCGTGGATTCCCTGCCGGCGCGCCGGGTCGTATTCAGCCGGTGACGACCAAAGCGAAGTCGGCGTCGGTCGCCACGGTCTCCACGTGCCCGTCGGCGTTGACCTCACTGGCGACGACCTGGATGGTCCAGGTCCCGGCCGCCGGAGCCTGGATGAACACGTTCTCCACCGTGTCGATCGTGTTGGCCGCGCCCCCGGCGGTGGACCAGTTCCCGGCAGTCAGCCCGTTGTTTCCCCAGTAGACGGTGGTGCCGTCGGGAGCGGTCACCTTCAACGTCAGGTCGTTGACGCGAGCCCGCGCCGCCGACGGCGACCCCATCGGGTCGGTGTACACCAGCGTTGCCCGCAGCGGCTCGGTGCCGTCACTGGTCAGTGTGTACGTCGCGGTCTGGGCGGCCTGCAGCAACACGGTCTCGTTGACGAGGACGGGCAATGTCCAGTTGTTGGCCTGCGCCCGCCCGTACAGGTTGGCGACGCTGGTCGTTCCCCAGCCCTGGTGCATCCGGGTCAGGTCGTGCGTCGTCCCGGTGAACGGGTACTGATCCGCAGAGTTGATCAGAAGCGCCTTGGCGGTGGACGCGTGCGGCCGGGAGGCGAACACGTCGCGGTCCAACCCGGGGCCGCCCTCGAAGACACCGTCGGCCCACATCTGGAACACCAGCCCGGCGTAACCGCAGGTGATCGGGGTGCTGGCGCTGGTGCCGGTGAACGTCGCGGTGTACGCGGTGTCGCTGGTGCCCGCGGTGGTGTGGACCGCGTCGTAGTAGTTCACCAGATCCGGCTTGATCCGGCCGTCGGCCGCAGGGCCGATGCCCGCCCCACCGTTCCACGTGTCGTCGACGCGCGACAGCGTGTCGTAGTGGAACGCGCCACCCACCGAGAGCACGTTCTTCGCCCAGGCCTGCGGCCGGCCGCTGCGGTTGCCGGTGTTCCCCTGCGACTGGCAGATCAGGATGTCGTGGTCGAACACGATGTCGTCCATCGCCGCCGACGTGGCGTTGTAGCTGTAGGTCAGCGCACTGCCCCAACTGTTGGACTGGAACACCGCACGATACGGTCCCGCCGGGTCGACGAGTTGGGCGGTGTGCGCCCACCGGTCGGGCACCAGAGAGTTGGCGGCGAAGATGCCCTGCCCCTCCGGCAGCAAGCCACGCGCGGTCGCGTCGACTCCGGAGGCGAAAATCTGTCCGTACGTGGAGGTGCCGTGCGTGACATTCGTCGTGTTCCCGGCGTGGATGATCGGCGGTTTCGCGGCGAGTTCCTGGTGCGTGGTCCGTAGCCCGACGTCCATCACCTCGCCCCGCACGCCCTGACCCGCGTACCCCCACGCGGCCTCGATGGCGTTCGCGCCACCCGCAGCCCGCGCGTTGTCCATGTCGACGTCCGGCGTCGTCGACACATCCATAGCCAGCACCGCAGCCAGATGCGCCACAGCGACCACCTGCTCGGGGGTGAGCGTCGCCTCGATCATCCGACGGCTCGCCGACGCGCCGTGCACGACGCCGCCCAGGGCAGCGATCCGCTGGACCACCGCGCGCTGGTCGGCGGCGTCACGTTCGACCAACGTGACGACGTACCGGTGGGTCGAGCCCGGCACCATTGCACGCTCGACCTTGTCACCCGGATCGTATGGGCCCACCCATCGCACGAACGGCAACCGCTGCACCTGCCGACGGGTCGTGTCGCTCATGCGCACGACGTACGTGGCATCAGGAAGATAGGCGCCGATCCGCGCACCGAGCCGCCGCAGTGCGTCCCGTTCGCGGTCGTGCGGCGCTGCCACAAACTGCACGAGGTACGCTGCGCCACGCGTGGCCTGCAGCGGATGCTGCGGTCGGGTTCGCTGCCCGTCCGGCGTCATCGGATCAAAGGTACGAGTCCGCAACCTGATCAGCCGCGCCGCTTCGCCGGTGTTTCGCACCAGCGCTCCCCCGTCCACGGTGCCCCCCTGCCGGCCGGCGTCGACGAGCCCACTCTGATCGGCGGCGCCGCCAATCAATGTCGAGGCGGCACCAGACGGATGAGCAGCCGACACGGCGACGACAACAGCGACAGCCGCGACGAGCACAGCCCTTCGGGTCGCCTTTTTGCGAATGATTGTCTGCACTGCGGCCTCCCGGGCTCAGCACTCGCCGCGAAGAAATCCCGAAAACGTGAGGGAATGTTGCATAATCAGGAATGCGGGCTAATGGCTTAACAATATATATCGCTCGCCATTGATCCCGAAAGATGCGTCCACGACGCGACTCATAACCGAGGAATGCTCGTCCGACGGACGGCACCGACAGGCACGCCGATGCGCGCGCGTACCCGGTGTGTTCCACCCACGCCCCGACGGCGCGCGGCGTCAGGCCCCGCGGCCGGCCTTCCTGCCCAGACGCGCGAGGGCCTTCCCAGGCGAGGGCGACGGCGGGAAGGAGTGCGGCCTTGTCCGCCGTCGGCGCTGCCGGGTGTCGCCCCGGCCGCACCTCGCCGAGCAGGTCACAGTGCCACGATGGCCGCCGTCTCCCCCGGCAGCTGCACCCGGTCGCGCATCACCGTCACGCCCTCCCCGGTGGCCAGCAGCACCCTCCGCACCGTCCCCGGCAGCGAGATCCCCTGTGCCCGGGTCGCCAGGTTCGCCACCACCAGGCAGTCTCCGCGCCGCATCACCAGGAAGCGGTCCCCGTGCCGCACCTCCACCCGATCCAGCCGGGGGTCCGACAGGTCCGCCCGGCTCTTGCGCAGCGCGATCAGCCGGCGGTGGAACTCGTACATCTCCCGGTGCTCGGGCTTGTTCAGCTCCGCCCAGTCGAGCCGGGAACGTACGAAGGTCTGCGGATCCTGGGGGTCGGGCACGTCCGCCGTATCCCACCCGTGCGCGGCGAACTCCCGCTTGCGCCCGTCGCGGACGGCGACCGCCAGCTCGGGCTCGGGATGGCTGGTGAAGAACTGCCACGGTGTGCTGGCGGCCCACTCCTCCCCCATGAACAGCATCGGGGTGAACGGCGCGGTCATCAGCAGCACCGCCCCGACCCGCAGCAGCGCGGGCGAGAGGGTGGCGGAGATCCGGTCACCGGTGGCCCGGTTGCCGATCTGGTCGTGGTTCTGCAGGTACGCCACGAAGCGGTGCCCCGGCGTGCGCTGCCGGTCCACCGGCCGCCCGTGTACCCGGTTGCGGAAGCTGGAGTGGGTGCCGGCGTGGAAGAACGCGCCGGTGAGCACGTCGGTGAGGCATTCCAGTGAGCCGAAGTCGGCGTAGTAGCCCTGCCGTTCGCCGGTGAGCAGGCTGTGCAGGGCGTGGTGGGCGTCGTCGTTCCACTGGGCGTGCAGGCCGTACCCGCCGGCCTCGCGCGGAATGATCAGTTTGGGATCGTTGAGGTCGCTCTCGGCGATCAGTGACAGCGGCCGGCCCAGGTGCGTGGAGAGCGCCTCCACCTCGGCCGCGACCTGCTCCAGCAAGTGCGTGGCGCGGCTGTCGGGCATGGCGTGCACGGCGTCGAGCCGCAGCCCGTCGACGTGGTAGTCGCGCAGCCACATCAGCACCGAGTCGATGATGTAGCGGCGGACGCCGTCGGAGTGCGGGCCGTCGAGGTTGACGGTGCGGCCCCAGGTGTTGCTCTGCTCGGTGAGGTACGGCGCGAACATCGGCGCGTAGGCCCCGGAGGGCCCGAAATGGTTGTAGACGACGTCGAGGATCACCCCCAGTCCCTTGGCGTGGGCGGCGTCGACGAAGCGTTTGAGTCCGTCCGGCCCGCCGTAGGGCTGGTGCGGGGCGTACCAGCAGACGCCGTCGTAGCCCCAGTTGTGTTCGCCGTTGAAGGCGTTGACCGGCAGCAGTTCGATCATGTCGACGCCGAGGTCGACCAGGTGGTCGAGGCGGGCGATCGCCGCGTCGAAGGTGCCTTCCGGGGTGAAGGTGCCGACGTGCAGCTCGTAGAGGACGCTGCCGGGCAGTTGCCGGCCGGTCCAGCTCTGGTCGGTCCAGGCGAACGCCGAGTGGTCGTAGAGCCGACTGGGCCCGTGCACCCCGTCCGGCTGCCAGGCCGAGCGGGGGTCGGGCAGCGCGCGGTCGTCGTCGTCGAGCAGGAACGCGTAGTCCGTGCCGGGGCCGGCCCCGGGCACCTCGACCCGCCACCAACCCTGCGGGCCGGGGCGCATCTCGCGGTCGGTGTGGCCCGGCAACCGCAGCCGGACCCGGGCGGCCTCGGGCGCCCACACCGTGAACTCGGTCATGCGGCGTCCTCCACGGATTCGCTGGGAGCCAGCAGGGCGACGGGATAGGTGTCGAGCACATCATCAATCAGCAGCTCAGACCCACTGTAGGCGCGACCGGTGAACAGGTCGGTAACAGTGTTTCCGGAAATCGGCAGCCGGGTTCCGCGCCATCCGCCGTCCCGGGCCAGCCGCAGCGGCAGCCGGGTGGCCACGACGATCGCGCCGCCCCGGTCGAAGGCGACGGCGTGCGCGGCGGCCGGCCCGTGGGCCGGCACCGGCCGGTAGCCGGTGAACAGTTCCGGGTGGTCGCGGCGCAGCCGCAGCGTCCGCGACACCACCAGCAGCTTCGCCGCGCCGTCGGCGGCCACCGCGGGCCGCCAGCCGGCGTCGAGGCGGGCCAGCAACCCCCGGCGTACGGCGAAGTCGACCGGGCGGCGGTTGTCCGGGTCGACCAGGGAGTTCTCCCACAGCTCGGTGCCCTGGTAGGTGTCCGGCACCCCGGGCATGGCGAGCTGCACGAGCTTCTGGCCGAGCGAGTTGGACCAGCCGGCGGGGGTGATCTCGTCGACGAACGCCCCGATCTCGGCGTGCAGTTCCGGGTCGTCGTACATCCGGTCCACCAGGGCGTGCAGCTGGTGCTCGAAGGCGGGGTCGGGGTCGGCCCAGCTGGTCGAGGTGCACGCCTCCCGGGCGGCCTTCTCGGCGTACGCGTGCAGGCGCTGCCGGTCGATCGGCCAGGCGCCGACGGTGCTCTGCCAGAGCAGGTGGGCCAGCGCCGGGTCGGCCAGCGGCGCGCGGGACATCCATCGACTGACGGTCTCGGCCCAGCGGCCGGGCAGCTCGGACAGCACGGCGAGCCGGGCCCGGACGTCCTCGCCGCGCTTGGTGTCGTGGGTGGACAGGGTGGTCATGCTCGCCGGCCAGCGGGCCTGCCGGGCGGCGGCGAAGCGGTGGAACTCCGCCGGCGGCACCCCGAAGTGCGCCGGGGAGCCGCCGACCTCGTTGAGCGCGACGAACCGGCTCCACCGGTAGTAGGCGGTGTCCTCGACCCCCTTGGCCATCACCGCGCCGGTCAGTTGCGGGAAGCGGGCGGCCAGTTCGTGGCCCGGGTCACGCAGGCGGGCGGTGACCGCGTCCAGGGTGGCGGCGAGGTCGGGGCGGCGGCGGCCCGCCTCGGCGCGGGCGGCGGCCAGGTGCCGGGCACCCTCGGGCGGGTAACCCCGGTAGACCGGGAAGCAGGCGGCCAGCTCGGCGAGGGCGTCCCGGGTGGCCGCGCGGTCCAGTTCGCAGGCGAGGGCGGCGAGCCGGGTCAGTTCGGCGGCGAGCAGCCGGGTGGCGGCCTGCCGTTTGGTGTCGTGGACGAGGTCGGGCCAGGAGGTGTGCCGGCCGGTGAGCCGGCCGTCGAGGGTGGTGAAGTCGTCCTCGGCGTCGCCGTCGACGAAGAGCCCGCAGACGGCGGCGAGGGCGTCGTAGCCGGAGGTGCCGTCGACCGGCCAGTCGGGCAGTTCCTCGCCGTACTCGAGGATCTTCTCCACGATCAGCCAGCAGTGGGGGGCGGCGGCGCGCAGCCGGGCCAGGTAGCCGGCGGGGTCGCGCAGGCCGTCGGGGTGGTCGACACGGATGCCGTCGACGTCACCGGCGGTGACCCAGCGCAGGATCTCGACGTGGGTGGCGTCGAAGACCGCCGGGTCCTCGACCCGCAGGCCGGCCAGGTCGGAGACGGCGAAGAACCGGCGGTACGTCAGGTCGGTGTCGCCGCGCCGCCAGTTGACCAGCTCGTAGTGCTGCCGGTCGTGGACCTGGCGCGCGGTGCCCGCGCCGGTGCCGTCGGCGATCGGGAACCGGTGTTCGTGGTAGCGCAGCTCCCCGTCGACGATGGTCAGGTCGTCGAGGGCGGCGGGGTCGTCGGCGAGCACCGGCAGCAGCAGCCGGCCGCGGTCCCAGTCGATGTCGAACCAGGCCGCGTACGCCGAGTCCCGGCCCCGGCGCAGCACGTCCCACCAGGCCGGGTTGGCGGCCGGCTGGGCCACCCCGGCATGGTTGGGCACGATGTCCACGACGAGGCCGAGCCCGGCGGCGCGCAGCGCCCGGACGAGGCGTTGCCGGGCGGCCTCGCCACCGAGTTCGGGGTTGACCGTTTGGTGGTCGACCACGTCGTAGCCGTGCTGACTGCCGGGAGTGGCGGCGAGCAGCGGCGCGCTGTAGAGGTGGGTGACGCCGAGGTCGGCCAGCCAGTCGGTGAGGCCGGCGGTGGCGTCCAGGTCGAAGCCGGGGCGGATCTGCACCCGGTAGGTCGACCCGACCCGGGGGGTGGGTGGCATCAACTCGTCCTCTCCAGCACCACCAGGCAGCGGTCGGGGACGGTCAGCGCGGCGCCGGCCTCGACCACCGTCGTCTTCTCCGGGTCCGGGTCCGCGGTGTTGATGGTCAGCTCCCAGCGCTGCCCGAACTCCTCGCCGGGCAGGGTGAAGTCCAGGGCGGCGTCGTGGGCGTTGAACAGCAGCAGGAAGGAGCTGTCCCGGTGGCGCTGGCCGTACTGGCCGCGCTCGCGGATGCCGTCGCCGTTGACGAACAGGGCCACCGCGCGGCCGAAGTCGTTGCCCCAGTCCTCGCCGGTCATCTCCCGGCCGTCGGGGGTGTACCAGGCCAGGTCGGGCAGGCCGGAGTCGGCGGCCCGACCGCCGACGGGCAGGCCGGTGAAGAACCGGCGGCGGCGGAACACCTGGTGGGAGTTGCGGAACGCGGTGAGCCGGCGGACGAAGTCGAGCAGGTCGGCCTCGGCGTGTTCCCAGTCGACCCAGGCCAGCTCGCTGTCCTGGCAGTAGGCGTTGTTGTTGCCGTGCTGGGTGCGGCCCAGTTCGTCGCCGTGGCCGATCATCGGTACGCCCTGGGAGAGCATCAGGGTAGCCAGGAAGTTGCGTCGTTGCCGGGCCCGCAGGGCGCGTACGGCGGGATCGTCGGTGTCGCCCTCGACGCCGCAGTTCCAGGACCGGTTGTGGCTCTCGCCGTCGCGGTTGGACTCGCCGTTGGCCTCGTTGTGCTTGTCGTTGTACGACACCAGGTCGTGCAGGGTGAACCCGTCGTGGCAGGTGACGAAGTTGATGCTGTGGAAGGGGCGGCGGCCGTCGTCCTGGTAGAGGTCGGCGGAGCCGGAGATGCGGGAGGCGAACTCGGCGAGGGTGGCCGGTTCGCCGCGCCAGAAGTCGCGCACGGTGTCGCGGTACTTGCCGTTCCACTCGGTCCACTGCGGCGGGAAGTTGCCCACCTGGTAGCCGCCGGGGCCGACGTCCCACGGCTCGGCGATCAGTTTGACCTGGCTGACCACCGGGTCCTGCTGGACCACCTCGAAGAAGGTGGAGAGGCGGTCCACCTCGTAGAACTCGCGGGCCAGGGTGGCGGCGAGGTCGAAGCGGAAACCGTCGACGTGCATCTCGGTGACCCAGTACCGCAACGAATCCATGATCAGTTGCAGGGAGTGCGGGTTGCGGACGTTGAGGCTGTTGCCGGTGCCGGTGTAGTCGACGAAGCAGCGCCGGTCGGATTCGGAGAGCCGGTAGTAGCTGGGGGTGTCGATGCCCTTGAAGCTCAGCGTCGGGCCGAGGTGGTTGCCCTCGGCGGTATGGTTGTAGACCACGTCGAGGATGACCTCGATGCCGGCGGCGTGCAGAGCCCGGACCATGCCGCGGAACTCCTGCACCTGCTGACCGAGGCGGCCCAGGGCGGAGTAGCCGTGGTGCGGGGCGAAGAAGCCGATGGTGTTGTAGCCCCAGTAGTTGCGCAGCCCCAGGTCGGTCAGGCGGTGGTCGTGGACGAACTCGTGCACCGGCATCAGCTCGACGGCGGTCACCCCGAGCCGCTTGAAGTAGTCGATCATGACGGGCGAGGCGATGGCCGCGTACGTGCCGCGCAGTTCCTCCGGGATATCCGGGTGGCGCATGGTCAGCCCGCGCACGTGCGCCTCGTAGATCACCGAGTGGTGGTACGGGATGCGCGGTGGCCGGTCGTTGCCCCAGTCGAAGTAGGGGTTGACCACCACCGACTTCGGGACGTACGGGGCCGAGTCGGCGGTGTTCATCCGGTCCGGGTCGCCGCCCACCTCGTAGTCGTAGACGGCCGGGTCCCAGGCGACCTCGCCGTCGACGGCCTTGGCGTACGGGTCGAGCAGCAGCTTGTGCGGGTTGCAGCGCAGCCCGTTGGCCGGGTCCCACGGCCCGTGGACTCGGTAGCCGTACCGCTGGCCCGGCTCGATGCCGGGCAGGTAGGCGTGCCAGACGTACGCGTCGACCTCGCGCAGCTCGATGCGACGCTCGACGCCGGTGTCCCACTCGTCGAAGAGGCAGAGTTCGATCTTCTCGGCGATCTCGGAGAAGATCGCGAAATTGGTGCCCATCCCGTCGTAGGTGGCGCCGAGGGGGTAGCGCTCGCCCGGCCAGACCTGCATGTCGCTCCTTCAGGCACATGATCATGAGCGCGTCGCACGGCAGCCCGACGATGCGCACGCCGCTAATGCCCCACTGCCCGTGCGGCCAATCCATCCGTTCGGGTGACGCCCGATATCGACCCGCCTGATGCCTAAGGTGTCCTCCGTCACGTTGGGTCCTCTCAAGATGCGAAGAGCCGAGTCGTGCCCTTTGCTTGTTGCGGGTGCGCGCGCGTGCCCACGCCCGGCCGCCCGGCCACCTCACCCTGCCCTTCGCCGTCACCGCTGCCGGCGCGATCCCCCCTGCCCAGACGGAGATTGATGTGACCACTCTGCGGGTCGACGAGCACCTCGCGTCCGCCGTGGACCGGACCTGCCGGCCCACCCCCACCT
>NZ_SMKF01000184.1 GCF_004348325.1 Micromonospora sp. KC213
CACCCTGCCCGGTGGGTAGGGCGGCGCGTAGCCGGCGTATCTCCGCCCGCCAGCGGGCCGTGGCGGCGGGGTCGCCACCGGCGCGCAGCCGCCGCCAGGCCGCGGCCAGGTCGTCGTCCCGGCCGGTCAGCCCCTCCTCGGCCAGCAGCGCCACCAGTTCGGCCGCCCGGTCCGCGCCGACCCGTTCAGCCCCGTCGAGCAGCGCGCGGGCCAGCCGAGGGTGGATCCCGGCGGCGGCGAACGCCCGCCCACGGGCGGTGATCCGACCGTCGCAGTCGACCGCGCCGAGGGTGGCCAGCGTCTCCCGGGCCACGGCCAGCGCGGCCGGCGGCGGCGGGTCGGGCAGGGCCAGGCCGGCACCGTCCGGGCTTCCCCAGGCCGCCAGCTGCAGCGCGAAACCGGTCAGGTCGGCGGTGGAGATCTCCGGTTCGGGTTGCGCCGCCAGCCGCTCGTGGGTGCTCGCCGACCAGCACCGGTACACGTACCCGGGGCCCTGGCGGCCGGCCCGGCCGGCGCGCTGGGTGGCCCCGGCCCGGGACACCGGCACAGTGACCAGGGCACCGAGCCCACGCGCCAGATCGGTGCGGGGCACCCGGCTCAGCCCGGCGTCCACCACCACCCGCACTCCGGGCACGGTCAGGCTGCTCTCCGCCACGGTGGTGGCCAACACCACCCGGCGGTGCGGCGCCGGCCGCAGCGCGGCGTCCTGCTGCGCGCCGGACAACCGTCCGTGCAGCGGCAGCACAGCCACCTCGCCGGCCAGGTCGGTCAGCCGTCGGGCGACGGCGGCGATCTCACCCGCCCCGGGCAGGAAGACCAGCAGGTCCCCGTCGCGTTCCCGCAACGCACGGCGGACGGTGGCCGCCACGTGGTCGAGCAGGGCCGGGTCCACCCGGCCCGCGCCGGGCGGCGCGACCGGTCGGGGCGGGGGCGCCCAGACCCGGGTCACCGGGTGCAGCGCCCCCTCGGCCCGGACCACCGGGGCCGGCCCGTCGACACCGCCGAGCAGCGCGGCGTACCGGTCGGCCTGCGGGGTCGCCGACATCGCCAGCAGCCACAGGTCGGGGCGGAGCGTGGCCCGGGCCTCCACGGCGAAGGCGAGCGCCAGGTCGGCGTCGAGCTGTCGCTCGTGGACCTCGTCCAGCAGGACGGCACCCACCCCGGGCAGCTCCGGGTCGTGGTGCAACCGGCGCAGCAGCAGCCCGGTGGTCACCACCTCGACCCGGGTGGCCGGGCCGGCGCGTCGGTCCCCGCGCACCGCGTACCCGATCCGCCCGCCGACCGGCTCGCCGAGCAGGTCGGCCATCCGGCGGGCCGCGGCGCGGGCGGCCACCCGGCGCGGCTGGGCGACCAGTACCCGACCCGCCACCCGGTCGGCGACGGCGAGCGGGGCCAGGGTGGTCTTGCCGGTGCCGGGAGGCGCCACCAGGACGGCGGTACCCCCGGCCGAGAGGGCACCGACCAGCGTCGGGAGCGCCGGGCTGACCGGCAGCGTGCAGGAGACGTCGGAGAGCACGGTGCCACTGTGGCACCCCGGGATCAGCCGGGGCGTACCGCCTCGACGCCGGCGACGAAGGCGGTCCAGGCCGAAGCCGGGAAGACCAGCACCGGTCCCGGCCGGTTCTTGCTGTCGCGTACGGCCACCCCGTCGCCCACCGCGGCAACCTCCACGCAGTTGCCGTTGCCGATGCTGCGGGTGCTGGTGCGCCAGTCCGCCCCGGCCACGTCGAGCGTGATCATCCCGTACCTCACGTTCCCCCGAGCGCGCCGTCATGCGGTCACGCAAAGTGACGAGAAGCCGCCTCCAGGCGGGCTGTGGAGTCCGCTGGAGACAGTGCCAGTCGGCGCAGCTCCTCGTGCACAAGGCTATACCCGCGCACGTGCGCGGCCTCCTCCAGTGCCAGGCCTGCCGTGAGATTGTCCAGGTAGACCACGGATGCGTCGGCGGCGTCGGCGAAGTTGAGGATGACGTACGGGGTGCTCATCGCGGGGTGTCCACCCACCGAGAACGGAAGTACCTGGATCGTCACGTTGGGTGATCGGGAGAGGTGTGCCATGTGGGTCAGCTGCTCCGCCATCACCGTCGGCCCGCCCACCCGCCGGCACAACACCGCCTCGTTGAGCACCACCGACAGCTCGACCGGGTCGTCCCGGTGCAGCACCTCCTGGCGACGCAGCCGCGCCGCCACCTTGCGCTCCAACCCCTCCTCACCGGCCGTGCGTCGGTACACCTCGCGGGCGTACGCCTCGGTCTGCAGCAGCCCCGGCACCGCCTCCGCCTCGTAGGTGCGTAGCCGGGCCGCCTCGGCCTCCAGTCCGACGTAGAACTCGAACCACTCCGGCAGCACGTCGCTGTAGTTCTGCCACCAGCCGCGCTGCTGCGCGCCCCGGGCGATCTCGATCAACACCTCGGCGTCCGCCCCGGTGACCTGGTAGAGCGCGAGCGCGGCGCGGACGTCGCGCGGCTTGATGCCGATCTGGGCGTTCTCGATGCGGGAGAGGTTGCTCTTGGACATGTCGAGTTGGCGGGCCGCGACGTCCAGGGTCATGCCGGAACGCTCGCGCAACTGGCGCAGTTCCCGGGCGATCCGGCGGCGACGAACGGTGGGACTGACGGTCACCCTCCGAGTCTGTCACGCGAAGATTCGCAGCTCATGGGTGCACGTAGTGCAACCGGCGATTCCGGGAGTTGCATCCGGCGGTAGGTGCGGGCATCCTGTCACCCGGCGTCGATCACCTGTGGACTCACCGCGTTGGAGGCTCGTTGCTCATCGCTGACGAGTTCTTCCTCATCGTCCACAACGACAATCGGGGCAAGGCGAAACTTCACCCGACCGCGACCGGGTTGGGGCTCGCGGGTGCGCTCCTCGGTGAGCTGGTCCTCTTCGGACACCTCACGGTGGCCGACGGCCGGGTCACCGTCATCGACCGGCGTCCCCCGGTCGACGCGCTCGCGCACACCGTGCTGGACCAGCTGATCGGCGAATCCCAACACCGGGAGATCCGCACCTGGCTGGCCTTCCTGGCCCAGTCGTCGACCACCTCGGTGGGGGATCGGCTGGCCCGGGCCGGCGTGCTGCGCCGGCAGGAGAGCCGGCGGCTGCTGCGCACCAGCGTCAGCTACCGGCCGATCGACCTCAACGCGATCGCCTGGCCGGCGACCCGGCTGCGGGCGCTGCTCGAACGGCCGGAGCCCCCCACCGTGCCGGACGCGGTGCTGCTGGGGCTGGTCGCCGCCGCCGGGCTGAGCCGGGAGGTGCTGTGGAGCGCCAGCCCCCGGGCCCACCACCGCCTCGGCGTGCTCGTTCCGGCGCTGCCTCCCCCGCTGCGTGAGCTGGTGGCGCACACCGAGGCCGCCGTCGGCGCGGCCGTGCTGCGCGGCGCCCCCTGAACCGCACCACCACCACCTCCCACCCCTCACCTCGAACCGGAGCAGCTGCCATGCCCCCGACAACAGCCACGCTGCAACGCCCCAGCAACGTCTCCGACGCGCTGGCCCGGGGCCGGCTCGGCGTACCCTCGGTGATCTTCTTCGTCCTCTCCGCCGCCGCGCCGCTCACCGTGGTCGCCGGCGTCGTCACCACCGGGTACGCGGTCACCGGCGTCACCGGCATCCCGCTGGCGTTCCTCGTCGTCGCCGCCGTCCTCGCGCTCTTCTCCGTCGGATACGTGGCGATGGCTCGCCGGGTGGAGAACGCCGGCGCCTTCTACGCGTACGTCTCCCATGGGCTCGGCCGACCGGCGGGCGTCGGCGCGGCCTGGGCGGCGCTGGTCGCGTACAACGCCCTGCAGGTGGGGCTCTACGGCGCGATCGGCGCGGCGTCGGCACCCGTGTTCGGCACGCTGTTCGGTGTCGAACCCCACTGGGCTCTGGTGGCACTGGCGGCCTGGGCGGTGGTCGCCGCGCTCGGTCTGCTGCGGGTCGACGTCAACGGCCTGGTACTGGCGGTGCTGCTGATCGCCGAGATCCTGGTGATCGTGGTGTTCGACCTGGGCCAGCTCGGCAACCCGGCCGGCGGTGCGGTGAGCCTCGACGCGCTCACCCCGGCCAACCTGCTGGTGCCGGGGTTGGGCGCGGCGCTGGTGCTGGCCACGACCGGCTTCGTCGGTTTCGAGTCGGCGGTGGTGTTCAGCGAGGAGAGCAAGGATCCGAAGCGGACCGTGCCGTTGGCGACCTACCTGTCGATCGCGATCATCGCCGGGGTGTACGCCTTGTCGTCCTGGACGATGACCGTGGCCACCGGGCCGGAGAACATCGCGCAGCAGGCCGGTGAGCAGAGCGTTGGGTTGATCTTCAACCTGGCCGGCACGCACCTCGGCGGCACCGTCGTCACCATCGGCCAGGCGCTCTTCATGACCTCGGTGCTGGCCGCGATGATCTCGTTCCACAACACCACGGCCCGGTACGCGTTCGCCCTCGGCCGGGAGCGGGTGCTGCCGGCCGCTTTCGGCCGAACCTCGCCGCGCACCGGCTCGCCCCGGGTCGCCTCGCTGGCGCAGAGCCTGCTCGGTCTGGTGGTGATCCTGCTGTACGCGCTGAACGGCTGGGATCCGGTCCTTCAGCTCTTTTACTGGGCCGGCACCGGCGGTGGGTTCGGGGTGCTGCTGCTGATCGCCGCCACCAGCATCGCGGTGATCGCCTTCTTCACCCGCCACGCCTCGACCGAGAACCTGTGGCGGCGGCTGGTGGCGCCCGGGCTCGCGGCCGTCGCGCTGGTCGCCATCATCGTGGTGGCGGTGGACAACTTCGCCATCCTGCTCGGCGTGGCGCCGGACTCCCCGCTGCGCTGGGGTGTCCCGGCGGTCTACCCGGTCACCGCGCTGCTCGGTGTGCTCTGGGGGTTGGTGCTGCGACGCACCCGCCCCGACGTGTACGCCCGCATCGGCCTCGGCGCGGCGAGCACGGCGGCGACCCTGAAGACGGCCACGGCCGAACCGGCGCCGGCCGGGACGGGGGCGTCCCGGTGAGCGGGCCGGCCATCGAGCGGCTCGGCCCGGGGGAGACCCGCGCGGTCGCCGTGCGGATCGCCGACGCGTTCCAGGTGCTGGCGGCGACGGTCTGGCTGGTGCCGGAGGCCAGCAAGCGGGAGGCGGCACTGACCGGCCACTTCGAGATCCTGGTGGACCATGCCATGCGGCACGGGCTGGTCTACGGCACCGCCGACCGGGCCGGGGTGGCGGTCTGGTTCCCGCAGGTGGGTGAACCCGCACCGCCTCCGGCCGACTACGACGCCCGGCTGGCCGGCGCGTGCGGCGAATGGATCGACCGTTTCCGCCACCTCGACGCGTTGTTCGAGGCTCACCATCCGCACGACGAGCACCACCATCTGGCGTTCCTCGCGGTGGCTCCGCAGAGGCAGGGGCAGGGCATCGGCACCGCGCTGCTGCGGCACCACCACGCGGTGCTCGACGCCGAGCAAGTGCCGGCGTACCTGGAGGCGAGCAGCGAGAGCAGCCGTGACCTGTACGCCCGACACGGGTACGTCGGTCGCGAGCCGTTCCGGCTGCCGGACGGGACGCCGTTCTTCCCGATGTGGCGCAAGCCCTCCGGTCGCTGAGGGCCGGCGGGCACAAAGCGGCCCGGCCGGCGAACCGCCGACCGGGCCGAGGGATGCCGCGGTGGCCGGGTCTGCCCGACCCGGCCGCCGCATCCCTGCCTAGTACGTGCCGTCGAGCTGCCCCCGCAGTTTGGTCAATGCCCGGGCCAGCAGCCGCGAGATGTGCATCTGCGAGACGCCGATCTGCTCGGCGATCTGCGACTGGGTCAGGTTGCCGTAGAAGCGCAGGGTGAGGATCTTCTGCTCGCGCTCGTCCAGCGTGGCCAACGCCGGGCCCAGGGCCACCCGCAGCTCGGCCAGCTCGAACTCGCCGTCCTCGTCGCCGAGCAGGTCGCCCAGCTCGGTCGCCCGGTCACCGTCGCCGGTCGGAGTGGACAGGGAGACCGCGTTGTACGCCCGGGCGCCTTCCAGGCCCTCGAGGACCTCTTCCTCGGTGAGCTTGAGGTGGGCGGCGATGTCGGTGACCGTGGGCGAGCGGCCCAGCGTCTGAAGCAGCGCGCTGTTCGCGTCGGAGATCGCCAGCCGCAGCTCCTGGAGGCGGCGGGGAACCCGGATGTCCCAGGTGCGGTCGCGGAAGTGCCGCTTCAGCTCACCGATGATGGTCGGGATGGCGTAGCCGGCGAAATCGACGCCGCGCGACGGATCGAACTTGTCGATCGCCTTGATCAGGCCGACGGCGGCGGTCTGCGCCAGATCGTCGGTGGGCTCGCCGCGACCGCTGTAGCGGTGGGCCAGGTGGTTGGCCAGCGGCAGCCAGGCCTCGATCGCCCGGTCCCGCAGGGCGGGCCGGGACGGATGGTCGGCGGGCAGCGCGGCCATGGCGTCGAGCAGGTCGGCGGCGCTGTCGGTGAGTGCGCGCGGATCCGGCTTCGGGGTGGGCGGTGCCGCTGTCGTCTGTCGGGTGATCGCTGGCGCGGTCATGGGTGGTCCTCCCTGCACCTCGTCCGCGGTTCAAAGACGTGACGCTTTGGTGTAGCGCGTGGTAGTCCTTTCGGGAGCAACCATAGCCCTATCGGACTGACAAAATCTAGCCGAAAGTACGATGCACTTAAGCGGCATCAGGCCACTAAGTGCGTGGTAACCGGCAAAATGGCGACGGACGCAACCAGCCATCGGGTGTCCTGTCGTGACCCGAACGGCCGCCTGTCCGCCTCGGACGGCGACGCCGGCGTGACCGACCGGTCAAGCACGTACCCGACATGTGACGGTGAGTGTCTGCTTTCCGTCCTTGTCGCATTCCGGCGGCCGGCCGTAGCGTCGCGGGTACACCCACAGGTACGGAGGAAGCGTGCTCGATCCCGCGGATCCGCAGCTCGTCGTCGACAGCCGCACGCTGCATGTCAGCTGGCTGCCGGCGGATCCCGACGGCGTCGCGGCGCTGGTCCCCCCCGGCCTGCGCCCGCGGGCGGACCGGCAGGTCTTCATGAACCAGTACGTCGTCGACGACGCCGCCCAGACCTCCGGCTTCGGCGCGTACTCGCTGACCTACCTCGGGGTGGCCCTGGTCGGCGTGGACGCACCCGGCGGGACGTCCCCCGGCGGCTGGTGGACCCACTACGTCACCTCCAGCCCTCGGCAGCGGGACTACGCCGCCGCCCGGGGTGCCCCCGCCGTGCTCGGCCGGACCACCATCGACCTGCGCGGCGACCTGCTGGTCGCCGAGACGGTGGCCGACGGGGTGTCGGTGATCCGCACCCGCGCCCGGGTGGGGCACACCGGGCACGAGGTGCGCAGCGGGCACCACCGCTACTTCACGATCCACGGCGGAGAGCTACTCAGCGGGGTCTATCCGTTCATCTCCGAACCGGTCACCCCGTTCGAGATCGAATCCGTGGAGTTCCTCGACCCCAGCCACCCGGCCTACGCGCTGCGCCCGGAGAACCCGCTGCTCATCCCCTGGGCGTTCTACGCCCCCCGCACCTCGTTCGCCTACCCCGGCGGGCTGTCCCGGTACCCCGGCGACCCGACCCCGGTCGGGTCACCAGGTGCCGGCACGCCGATCCCGTAGCGGCCGGCCGTCGGGGTCGTAGACCAGCCGGTACATCGGCAGCGCCCAGAGTCGGGTCAGCCGGTGCAGCCGTTCGGGACGGTGCGGGCGCAGCCGGCCGGCGGGCCGCGGGCCACGGCAGCCGTCGTCGTACCACCGTTGGAGCGCGTCGGCCGCGGCGGTGATCGCCGCCACCGCCGACGAAGGATCGAGCAGGTCGGCGTCCTGGGCGCCGTCCGGGTCCCGGTCCAGGTGCTCGCGCCACAGCCGCAGGCGCAGCTCCCGGGCGAACAGCCGGGCTCCGTCACCCCGGCCGGCGGGGTCGGTGGGTGCGCGGGTGTCCCGGGTGTCGTCCAGCACCGCGCAGGACAGCTCGCTGTCGTGCGTCCAGGACCGCCGGTTGAAGTTGTCGCTGCCCACGCTCGCCCACACGTCGTCGACCACGCAGACCTTCGCGTGCACGTAGACCGGCTGGCCCTGCCGGTTCTCCACGTCGAAGACGTGCACCCGGTCCGGGGCGGCCCGCTCGCACAGCCTGAGCGCCAGCTCCCGGCCCACCATGTTCGGCGGCAGGGCCAGCCGGCCGTCGACGTCCGGGTGGCGGGGAATCACCGCCACCAGGTGCAGGTCCGGATTGTTCCGCAACGCGCCGGCGAACAGCTCCGCCACCTCGGCCGACCAGAGGTACTGGTCCTCCAGGTAGATCAGCCGACGCGCCCGGCGTACCGCCTTGGTGTAACCCCGGGCCACGGTGCGCTCGCCGTCCGGGGCGAAGGAGTAGCGGGGACGTACGGCGGGGTAGGTACGCAGCACCTGGACGTGGTGCGGGCCGCAGGGTGGGGGGTCCGCCGGCTGCGGCGGCAACGGGCCGGGGTCGAGGTCGGCCCCGCGCAGCCGGTCGCGCAGGTAGGCCAGCGGGTTCTCCGAGTCCAGCGGCATCGGATCGGTCCAGCGTTCCCGGAACGTGGTGTCCAACGCGCCGACCACCGGGCCACGCACCGCCAGCTGCACGTCGTGCCAGGGCGGGTGGGAACCGTACCGGGGCGACATCAGCACGGCCTGCGGGTCGCCCGCGTGCGTGGCGCCGTCCCGGCGACTGTGGCACAGGTCGATGCCGCCGGCGAACGCCACGTCCCGCTGGGGTGCGCCGGGGTGCCGCAGCACCACCAGCTTCTGGTGGTGCGAGCCGCCGCGGCGTACCCGTTGGTCGAGCAGGACCTCGCCGCCGGCCGCGCAGACCGCCTCGCTGAGGCTGCGGTTCTCCGCCTCGCTGTAGGACAGGGAGTCGAGGTGGGAACGCCAGATTAGGCCCTTCACCACCACACCGCGCTGCGCGGCCCGGGCGAGGAGCTGCACCACGGTGGGACCGTCCGGACGCATCCGCTCGTCCGGGTCGCCGCGCCAGTCGGTGAAGAAGAGGTGGTCGCCGGGGCTGAGCGCCTCCACCTCGGTGACCAGCCGGTCGAAGTAGGCGGCACCGTGAATGAGTGGCTCGGCGAGGTTTCCCGACGTCCACGCGGGTAATTCCGAGGCCGGGTTGGCGCGTTCCCCAGCGGTGAGAAACCAGTTCTCGATCGCCACGTTCCAGCTCCCCGAGGTCGACAACGTCCTCACGGTAGGTCCCCCGCCGGGCGGGCGCACGCCGGAGGCGATCCGCATGCGTCCACCGGGGTGACCACCGCATCCCTTGCGACGACGTACGCCGAGGAGGCACCAGCCATGCCCGCCGAGACCACGAACTCCGTGACCGAGACCTCTCCCCAGGCCGTGGCCAGCGAGCGGGGCGCGGTCCTGGCGGTGTTGCTGATGGTGATCCTCGGCGTCGCCGGGATCTTTGCCGTCTCCTGAGACCGGGCCGGGCACCGCACCCCGCCACCAGGGGCGCCCGGCGGTCGGGTCAGGGCCGCTCGGCCTGGCCGCCAGCGTGCGGCATCCGCTCGGCCGGGACCACCCCGAGCCGGCCGGCCTGGAAGTCCTCGACGGCCTGGATCAGCTCCGCCCGGGTGTTCATCACGAACGGCCCGTAGTGGGCCACCGGCTCCCGAATCGGCTGGCCGCCCATGACGTAGAGATCCAGCGCCGGGGTTCGGGAGTCCTGCCGGTCGTCGGCGGTGACCCGCAGCGCGTCGCCCGCGCCGTGTACGGCGAGCTGGCCGGTGGCTACGGGCCGCTGGTCGGTGCCGACGGTGCCCCGGCCGGCGAGCACGTAGACCAGCGCGTTGAAGTCCGGCCGCCAGGGCAGGTTCAGCTCCGCGCCCGGTTGGAGCGTCACGTGGGCGATAGTGATCGGGGTGTGCGTCGACCCGGGCCCCTGGTGCCCGGCCACCTCGCCGGCGATGACCCGGATCAGCGCGCCGCCGTCGGGGGTGGTGAGCAGCGCCGCCTCCCGACCCCGGATGTCCTGGTAGCGCGGGGGCTTCATCTTGGCCACCCGGGGCAGGTTGACCCAGAGCTGGAGGCCGTGGAAGAGGCCACCGCTCATCACCAGGTGCTCCGGTGGCGCCTCGATGTGCAACAGGCCGCTACCTGCGAACATGCGCCCAAAGACACATATAGAGACGGACATACCGGGGCACCTCGGAACGCAAAACGCCCCGCGCCCGGGGTCCGGGGCGGGGCGCTCGGTGGGCGGTCAGCGCGGGTCGAGCATGGCTGCGATGCGGCGCAGGTCTGCCGGATCGACCGTGACTCCGTCTGACGTGTCGTCCCCGGCCAGCTCGCGCAGGCGCGCGGCGGCGTGCTTCGCCGTACTCGACGGTGGGCACTCCGGGCAGCGCTGGCGCGCGTAGGCCGATCCGCTGCGGTGCCATGGGTTCGAGCACTGGGCGACTACGTCTGCGGCGACGCTCTCGCGCAGCCACCATGCGGCGTCCTCGGGCCGTGCGGCTTCCTCGCCACGCCGGACGCGCTCGCGGCGGGCCTCCTCCTCGGCCTGAGCGGCGATTTTCTCGGCGGCGAGGTCCCGCGCGGTCCGGTAGTCCCCGGCGTCGAACGCCCGCCAAAGGTAGTCCCCGGCGTTGCCGGCCCAGACCTTCCCGATCATGGCTAGGGCGTCTTCGCGGGTGACTTCGGCGGTCGGGGTCTCGGTCATGGTCTCTCCTTCGTCAGGTCTTCAGGATAGGCAGTCAGGCGGACAGTGCCAGCGACCGCAGATACGCGGCCAGGCCGGACGCGGGACCGACGTACGCGGCGATCAGGCGGGGCGTGGGGGTCAGGGTCACGGTCGGTCCTCTCGGATCAGGCGTTGGACTTGATCAGCCGAAGGCCCGGCTCGGGGGTCGGCTTGGTTGCGGCGAGGGCGTCGCGCATCGACCAGCGCTTTACACCGACCAAATCGGCGATGATCTGCTGTGAGCGGTCGGGGTTCTCAGCCATGAACGCCTCGGCCCGCCGCCGGATCTCGGCGGCCCGGCCCTGGCCGCGGGCCGGGAGCGGTTCCGAGAAGACCAGCGCGGTAACCATGCGCGGGTCGGCCGGCTCGGCCTCCTCGGGGGTCTCCTCGACGGCCTCGGGGGTCTCGTCGACCGGGGCCGGCTCGGCCTCCTCGCACGCGGCGACCAGCACGGCCGGGGAAGGGGCCCAGGAAATCGGCTGCGGGGCCGGGACAGGCTCGGGGG
>NZ_SMKF01000185.1 GCF_004348325.1 Micromonospora sp. KC213
GAGGAGGTGGGGGCGGCCGCCGGTGAAAGCGGCGGGGTGTTCTGCCGGTACGGGTCGGGAGCGGCCTGCTGCCACCGGTCCCGGATGGGGTCGGCGTGCGGCGGTGGCTGGACCGGTTGGCGGGAGTCGGGCAGCCAGCCACCGATACGCAGGGTCGCGCCGATGGAAGGTGTTTCGTCGGATGATTTGGCCATGGCCCGTTTCGAGGGGGGTGCGAAGCCACTCCAAGTGGTGGCACTGGGAAACGATTATCCGGGGAAGGTTCTCCCCGTCGTCAATGGCCCTCAGGGTGAAACATGACCTTTGCTCACTGTCGGCGGGTCGGTAGCGAGCTGCTGTGACGCAGCGCTTAGCAGATCGTCGCCAAGCGTGGTGGTTGTCCACAGGTGGCGCCGTCGTCCACAGGTGATTGAGTCCGGTCGGCAGGCAGACGCCCACCGGGGCAGGGTCTCGGTCGACAACCGAGCCCGACTGCTGGAGGCGTGATGTCCCCGCCCACCACCGCACCACCGCGCCGACTGCCGTTGCTGGTCACCGCCGACGGCGGGCTCCTCGACGATCTGCTCCGGCTCGCCGCGGCCGGCGGCACCGAGGTTGAACTGGCCGCCGATCCCGCCGCCGCACGAGCCCGGTGGCTGCCCGCTCCACTCGTACTGATCGGCCACGATCAGGCGCAGGCGTGCCTGCGGGCCCGGCTGCCCCGGCGACCGCGCACCGTGCTGGTCGGCCGCACCGGCGAGATCAACCCGGGCTGGGAGATCGCCGAACTCCTCGGTGCCGAACACGTCGCCGCCCTGCCGGCCGCCGAGCCCTGGCTGGTCGACCGGTTCACCGAATACGGGGCGGACGCCGAGCCCCGCCGGCCGGCCCGCACGGTCGCGGTGCTCGGCGGGCGCGGCGGCGCCGGGGCCAGCGTCTTCGCCAGCGGGCTCGCCGTCACCGCCGCCCGGGCCCGGCTGCGTACGCTCCTCGTCGACGCCGACCCGCTCGGTGGCGGCCTGGACCTGGTGCTCGGCTGGGAGGAACTCGACGGCCTGCGCTGGCCGGCGCTCAGCGACGCCGACGGCCGGGTGGACGCCCCCGCGCTGGTGCGGGCACTGCCCAGCCGCGGCGATCTGGTGGTGCTCTCCTGGGACCGGGGCGATTTGCTCGCCCTGCCCGCTCCGGCGATGGCCGCCGCCCTCGACGCGGCCCGTCGAGGGCGCGACTTCGTCGTGGCGGACGTGCCCCGCCAACTCGACGACGCCGCCGTGGTCGCGTTACAGGCCGCCGACCAGGCGTACCTGGTCGTCCCCGCCGAGCTGCGAGCCGCTGCGGCGGCGGCCCGGGTGGTCACCGCGGCGGCACCGCACTGCGCGGCGCTCGGCGTCATCGTGCGTGGCCCCGCACCCGGCCGGCTGAAGGCCGTCGAGGTGGCCCGGGCGCTGGGGTTGCCGCTCGCCGGCACGCTCCGGCCCGAGCCGGCGCTGTGCCGAGGGCTGGAACGCGGTGAGGCCCCGGCCGCGGGCGGGCGCGGGCCGCTGGCCATGCTCTGCCGGCGTCTCGTCGGCGAACTGACCGGCCTACCCGTGGTGGGTGCGGCATGACCGGGCACCGCGACGACCTGTCGGCCCGGATACGCCAGCGCATCGCCGAGGACGTCACCCCGGTCACCAGCGCGGCGATCGTCTCCGCGGTACGCGCCGAACCCACCACCGCCGTCCTCGGCGACACCGCCGTGTTGCGGATCGCCGACCGGGTACGCGACGACCTCGTCGGTGCCGGGCCGCTCGCCCCGCTGCTGGCCGATCCTCAGGTGACCGACGTGCTAGTACGCAAACCACGGTCAGCGCCATTCGACCTCAACCCTGCCGGCCGCCGGCTGCCGGTAGTACGCCGCTGGCCGAATCCACACCTTCACCAGCACATCTCGCAGGGCGCGGTTCCGCTGCCCACCATCCATGTGCGGCCACAGCTCAATGAGCTTCTCGGCCAGCGACACCACCTGGTCCGGTGGCGGCGTGTCCGCCGTGGTGCGCGCTTGGGCGAGGGTCGCCAACAGTTGATCTTCGGCCGCCTGAAGGTCGGCCATCGTGTCCTCGTACGTCCGGTCGTCCATCTGCTCCCGGGCCCACCGCTGCGTCGTCCGAGCCTTGGCCTTCCGGGTCGCGTCGATCTCCCGGCGCAGCGTCTCCGCGTCCGCCCCAGCCCGCGCGGCCTTCGCGATGTGCGCGGCTCGGGCCGCGACGTTTCCACGCAGTTGCTCGATGCGTCGGCGTACTGCGGCCACAACCGCGTCTTCCACGTCGACCAGGCGCAGGTGTCCGCAGCCCGAACACGGGCTGGTCGACTCGAACTGGCCCCGGCAGTAGATGCCCGGTCCGGTGCGGTGCGGCCGGATGTTGGTGTGGCCCTTGCACACGTCGCATCGGCCGAGCCCGGACAGGCTGTACTTGGCGCTGAGGACCCGAGGATGCACCTTCCGGTCTGCCGCGATCCGGTCCTGTACGCGCCGCCAGGTGACGTCGTCGACGAGTGGGTCGTGAGCATTCGGAGTCTCGACGACGCCTCCCGCCCCGCGGCTGTGCACAATGCCGAGGTAGGTGCGGTTGGCGAGCATCCTCTTCATTGAGTTCGTCGCCAGCTTCGGATTGCCGGTGGCGACCTGGAGCCGACGGCGTAGCTCCCGGACCAAGGCACCTGCGGCGTAGTCGCGGAACACCTGCGCCACAACTGGGCCGAGCACCGGGTCAGGCACGAGCTGGCCACTGGGCCCACGCTGGTAGCCGGCCGGTACGCGGCCGTGGTGCCGGCCGCGCTCGGCCCGGCGGGCGATCGTGGCGGACCATCCTCGGCCGATCTCCCGTGACCGGTACTGGGCGATGTTGAGCAGGTTGATGAGCATCATCTCGCCGGCGGGCGTGGAGGTGTCGATGTGCTCGCACGCCGAGATGATGGTGACGCCCAGCTGGGACAACTCGCGCAGGAACAGCAGCGATTCGAGGACGTTGCGGCCGAACCGGCTCACGTCGTAGACGGCGATGGCGTCGATCTGCCGGGCTTCGGCCATGGCGCGGATCCGGTCGATGCCCTCACGTGCGAAGTGGGTGCCACTAACGTCGATGTCCTGGACGACGCCGACCTCCCGCATGCCGACGGTGGCGCGGCGCATGGCGGAGACCTGGACGTCGGGGCTGTGGAAGTCGTCGCCGCCGCGGCCCATGAGCGCGCTGACCCGGGCGTAGAGGAGGACGCGGCCGGGCCGGTCGGGGACGGATGCGAGGGGGCGGCTCATTCGTCAACGGGCATCAGGTGAGAGTGGGTGCGGCGGCCGTTGACGGCTCGGGCGGCGATCATCTGGCCGGACACCTCGCGGCGGTCACCGTACTCCGACACCTCGGACTCAATCCGACTGAAATGGTCGTCGACGTGGGCGATGATGCGCTCCTGGTTGGCCAGGATGCGCCGCTGGTTGTCGGCGAGGCTGTCGCGGATGTGGGCGCCGATGTACGCGATGAGGGCGATGGAGAAGGCGTTGACGAGCAGCCAGAAGGCGGGGTGAACGTGCACCTGCCCTGTGTAGTGAGCGCTGGCTGCGCAGACGACGACGAGAGCGATTGCCGGCACTGCCATGGCGAGCAGAGACCAGGCCTTCATGGGGCTCCAGCGTGACGACTGCGGTTCGATGTCGATTTCGGACATATGACGCATCCCCCAAAGGTGCTGGTGGTGCGCTGCCGGCGTCTCGCCCCCGTCGGTTGCGCCTTGAGTAGGTGAATGAACCTAACGATCACGTGATTATCCGGTAACCGTCTGCTCAGTTCAAGCATGCATGCAAACAGGTGATTGACTCGGCAATCAGCCGGCACGCCTAGAACGTTTGTACGAGCGGTAGGGGGCCACCAGGGCGGTAGCCAAGTTCTCCAGCGCCTCGCGCTTGTCGACGGGAAGGGGAGAGTTGGGGCCAAGGAGTCGTTCCAGCTCCACCACGACGGCCGGTCGCTGCCTGGTGGCTGGCGGCGCTGGCTTGGCGTCCTCAAGGTGGCCGGCGCGCGCGAGAAGGTCGAGTTCGGTCGTGTTGAGGGCGGGTGCCAGGCGGCGCAGGTTCATCACGCCGGGAAGCGACTCTCCGCGTAGCCAGCGCCCGATGAGAGATGCGTCGATGCCGGTGGCCCGGGACAGGTCGGCAGGCCGGGGCAGGCCGACTTCATCCATGCGGCCCGCCAGCCAGTCGCCGAACGAAACCCCGTCGCTCATGAGCAGGCAGTCTACTTGCATGCGTGCCCGCCCAGGTGGCCGGCGTGAGTCGCGTCGCTCGTCATAGCCCCTGCCTGCGGGTCTGCTATCCGGCGGTGCGTGGTGGGGTCGATCGATGTCAAAGGTAAGCATGCATGCAAGCGTAAGCGGGCATGCGGACACGCTCAAATCATCCGTTCGGATGACGCGACGTGCATGCATGCACGCGCTATCGTTCATGCATGCCCATTCCCACCCTCCCCGGCAAGGTCCGCTTCGACGAGGCGGAATTCCGAACGATCACCGATGCTCTGGGCTGCACCGATGACCGGCAGCGAGCGGCGGCCCTCGGCGTCTCCGAGTCCACCTACTCGCGCCTCGTCTCGGGCGAGATCGAGCCCGGCGAGCGAGTGATCCGAGCCTTCCTGGCCCGGTTCCCCCAGATCGATCCGCGGCGGGTGTTCCGCTACGACCCGAACGCGACGGCGCGATGAGCGCGCCCGCCGCGCCGCTCGACCCCACTTCGACCGAGGGCCGTCAGGTCGCCGCGCGGTTGACGCAGACCCTCGCGCAGATCGAGTGGGAGATCACGAATCGGACGCCTGCCGGCACCAGCCCGCAGCCGTCGCGGCCCAAGCCGACCCCGCCGCCTCAGCGGCAGGCACAGGCCGCCTGAACGAAGCGAGCCCCCGCCCGCAGCCACGGACGAGGGCTCAGCACCCGGACAACCCACCGCGAAGCAAGGAGTCCAGATGCAACACCAGACCGTACCGCAGACCACGATCAAGCAGAGCGACGCCACCGAGCAGCCGCAGCCGGACTACTGGCTGAACCTCGCCGAAGACATCCGCCAGGCCGCCGATCGGATCGCCTCCCTCACCGGCACCACCACCTACCCCGTCGACGTCCGGCTCACCGTCCTCGGCAGCGGCTCCACCCATCAGGTCGACCTCACGGTGCCGCTGATCGACCGGGTCGCCGCCGCGTTCGGCACTTCCGCCGCCGCCGACCACCGGCGCGAGGAGTACAGCGCTCAGGGTGTGGTCGGTCACCTGCGCATCTCGGCGTGGACCTGCATTCCCGCGCCGGAGGACCCGGAGAAGGCCGCGTTGCAGGCCCGGGTCGCCGAGCTGGAGGCACAGATCGCCGCCGGGGGTACCCGGTGACGTCGCCCTGGTCGAACCCGCCCCAGCTTCCGACCGGCCCCCGCGTCGACGACGACCCGACCGGCCTCTACTACGACCGCAACGACGTCGACGAGCAGCCCACCACCACCGGCACCCCGCCGGCCAGCGTGGACGGCTGGGCCATCAACGGCCGCGCCGCGATCACCGTGCAGCTCAAGCCCTGCTGCGGAGACGTGCTCGTCGGCGAGTACTGCGACTGCGCCGAGTTCATGGCCGGCCTGGACCTCGCCCCGGTCGTGCCGCTGCCCGCGTTCCCGCTGCGGGAGCTGGCCGAGCAGCACATCACCGCCGTCGAGTGGGACCGCCGCCGGCAGGTCGCGTCGTGACCGCCATCCTCGTCGCCCTGGTCGTCGCCGTCGTCGTGCTGCTGATCGCCCTGGCCACCGTCACTTTGCTGGCCTGGGCGTACGCCACCGCCCACCGGGACGCCTCCGCTGACCTGGCGGAGGCCCGCCAGGACCTGCGTACCGCTCAGCGGGTCGAGCGGCAGCTGCGTGCGGAGCTGGCGGTGGTGCGGCGTCTCGCCGAGCTGCGCGCGGTCGCTTCGGCCGCCCTCGCCCCTGACGCGCTGACCCCCGACTGGTGGTCGACCGCGGCGGACATCGCCGGCCTGCCCACCTGTGACGACCCGGGCGGTACCCGGTGACCGCCCGCGAGGTCCTGGCCGCCCTCATTCACCGCGGCCCGGCCGTCGAGCCGGAGCCCGACGACATCGAGCAGTGGGTTGCCGACCTCGGCCGCCCCGACGAGGCCCCCGAGCCGCAGACCGACAGCACCGAGCCCACCCAGGGAGCCGAACAGTGACCGCCCTGAAGACCCGCAAGCCCACCGGCCGCGTGCCATGGCCGCTGATCCTCATCGAGGGCGGCGAGAAGGCCGGCAAGTCCTGGGCCTGCGCCCAGTTCAGCACCAGCAAGCGCATCGGCCAGATGTACTGGATCGACCTCGGCGAGGGTGCCGCCGACGAGTACGGCGCCATACCCGGCGCGAACTACCTGGTTGTCGAGCACGACGGCACCTGGGCGCAGATCCAGGGCGCTGTCGACGCCGTCAAGGCCGAAGCCGCCCGCGCGGCTGCCGCCGGTGAGCCGCCGGTGGTGCTGGTCATCGACTCGATGACCGCCGAGTGGGACCTCCTGAAGGACTGGGCGTCCGACAAGGCCCGCCGCCGCCACGAGTTCAAGGTCCGCAAGTACAACGCGAAACCCCTCGGCCCGGACGAAGAGCCGAAGATCAGCATGGACCTCTGGAACGAGGCCGGCGCTCGCCACCGCAAGCTGATGACCACGCTGATGACCTTCCCGGGCATCGTCCTGCTGACGGCCCGCGGTAAGGAGGTCGCCGCGCTCGACGACGCCGGCAAGCCGATCGAGCGGCAGCGCGAGTACCGGGTCGAGGGGCACAAGACGCTCGGCTTCGACGTGTCCTGCTGGATCCGGCTGGACCGGTCGAAGCCGGGGACGGTGATCGGTGTCCGGTCGGTGCATGTCGGGATCCGGCCGGGCTACGACGACCCGATCGAGCTGGCCCGTGACTGGTCGATCGAGAATATCGTCTTCGACACGCTGCAGTGTGCGCCGGCTGAGGCACACGTCCGGGATCTGACGCCGTTGCAGCCGTCGGAGCCGGACGTCGAGCCGACACCGGTCGAGGACCGAATCGACCAGCACGGCGGCTGGGAGGGCATCGCTGGCGCTGCCCAGCGGCGGGCCGCCCGTCCAGTCTCGGGGCCGCCGGCCGCGCTGTCCGCCGCCGCCACAGGTCTGCTGGACGACCTCCGCCAGGCCACCGACGAGACCGGCCTCCGTCGGGTGTGGCGGGCCGCCGTCGCGGCCGACAACGAGGGCCGCGTCAGCAAGGCCGAGGCCGAGCATTTCCAGGCCCAGTGGAAGGCCCGCAAGGCGGAGCTGTTCCCGCCGGAGCCGAAGAACCCGGGCAACGACCCACAGCGCCGCAAGATGTTCGCCCTGCTCGGTCAGGCCGACATCACCGACCGGGACGACCGGCTTCGGTACGTCAGCGACATCGCGGGCCGCACGGTGGCCAGCACCAACGACCTGACCGACGACGAGGTCCAGGCGGTGCTTGCTCGGCTGGAGTCGTACATCGCGCAGAACACTCCGCCGGCCGAGGACCTGGGGGCGGCGTCGTGATCCTGCCTGACTGCACGATCTGCGGCAGCAACGTCGTGACCAGCTTCAACGGCGGCGGCCCGGTCGAAGTGTGCACGGGCTGCGGCAACGCGGCCCGGCCCATCACCGCGCCGATCAACCTGGCGGACCTGCGCGAGCAGATCGCCACCGTGGTGGAGGCCCGGCCGAAGCTGTGCGACGCCTGCGTGGTCAAGCGGTGCACGGCGTGCGAGACGGCCGGATGCGACTGCCCCCGGCCGCGGCACCCGCGCCGCCCGGCCGGCGACCTCACCCCCGCGGGCATGGCCCTCCTCGCCGACGAGCAGCAAGGCCACTTGGAGCCCGCTGAGCTGACCGGAGGAACCCGATGAAGCTCTACCACTTCACCTGCTCGGACGCCGCCCGGCTGATCGAGCGCTGCGGACACCTCCTGCCGTACCCGCAGGTCCAGCTCGACGGCCGGAAGCTGGTGTGGTTCACGGACCTGGAAGCGCCGAACCGCGCCACGCTCGGCCTGACCTCCATCCGGCTGCACTGCGACCGGATGGAGTACCGGGTGACGGTCGACGTGGACGCGATCCGGTGGGTGCAGTACGCCCGCCAGTTCACGGGCCGGGACCGACGGCGGGCGCTGTCGCTCAACGAGGCCCCCGGCGCGCTTCCGCTGCACTGGCTGGTGCTGGCCGAGCCGGTGCCCGTGATCGCGGTGGAGCGTGCTCGGTGAGCTACGGAGACCCGTACTACGGCGGCACCGAAGAGGTCGAGCACGTCTGGGTGAGGCCGCCGTCACCGGATTGCCCGGACTGTCGGTGCTGCACCACGCCGCTGTGCACCGCAGCCAAGGCCAAGGGCATGCCCTGCTGGGCTGTCGTCGACGGCGGTCCGGACGTGATGGACGTGTCTGGGTGCCCGTGCGCGCCCATGGCCGGCAGGAGCCAGTCGTGAGCCGCCAGGATCTGGGTGCCGCGAACGGTGGTGTCGCCGTCGAGCCGGGCCGGTGCGCGTGCTCGCACCTGGAGCCCCTGCACCAGCTGGGGCCGAGCGGCCGGACCCGGTGCCAGTACCGCGGCTGCGGCTGCAAGCGCTACGCCGAGTTCAGCGCCCGCCGCGTCGTTCGCTTCCCCGGGGTCGGCATCCAGCCGGCCCCGGGGCCCCGGCCGGTCCCCGCCGACCTGGACGCGATCGGCGACCGGTACACGGACCTGCTGGAGGCCCGGGAGCGCGGCGACCAGACGACGGCCGACCAGCTTGCTCACGCCTGCGCCGACGACATCCCCGCCCTGCGCGAGGAGATCCACCGGGTGGAGCTGCTCCGCCGCGAGCTGGCCGCCGAGCTGGACCGGGTGACCGGCCATGCCTGACCGCCACCAGCTGCACGCCAGCTACTGCGACGGCCACCAGAAGCGGCTCTACGGCAGCCGCAACGACGCCAAGGGCGCGATCCGCCGGCAGCACGACAAGGGCATGAGGGCGTACCTGTGCGAGTTGGTGGCCGGGCACTGGCACATCGGCCACCTGCCGAAGGACGTGCTGAAGGGCCGGGTCACCGCCGCCGAGATCTACGGAGGCCGGTCGTGACCCGCCGTCGCCGTGGCCGCCAGGTCGCCACCCACCCGTACACCCCGTCCACCTTGATCCCCGCCGACCACAACGGCCTGAAGCCGTGCATCTGCGGCCGGGCCAAGGCCAACCAGGCCCACGACCAGACCGTGCCACCCGAGGTGGATGCCGCGCAGGCCGAGCACCGCCGCCGGATCGGAGACGACCTGTGATCGGCCAGTGGATCGGCGCGAGCATCCTGCTCGGCCGGCCGGTGCCCGTCGACGGCCCGTACCCGCACGTCTGCCGCCTGGAGACGACCGGACGGATGACCGGCGTGTACGTCCGGATGGACCGGCGGGACTGCGCGGCGTGCGCTACGGCCCGCACGGCGGGAGGCGACCGATGACGCCCGACGAGTACGCCGATCGGCTCGCCGAGGTCGGCGCCGAGCTGGTCGTCCGGGTCCGCGACGAGGGCCCCCAGGACAACCGCACCTGGCTGCACACCGCGCTCCCCGAGCAGGCCGACCGTGAGGCGCTGCTGTACGTGCTGGCCGCCGCGGTGCCGGACGACCGGCCGTGGGTCGACCTGACCGCCTGGGCGGGTGAGCGACGGCTGAAGCCGCACGGCACGCAGGCCGCCGCCGCCCGGCACCGCTACCGGAGGGAGGAGCTGTGCGACGAGTGCCGGGACGCCGAGCGCGTCCGGGACAAGCTCCGCAAGCGAGCCCAGCGGGCCCGTGCTCGCGCCCGCGCCGCGACCTGCACGACCAACCAATCCGCCACCACAACCGAGGAGAACCGAGCCGCATGAAATTCCAGCGCACCGACCTCATCAAGCGCGTCCAGGCCGAGATCGGCCGCCGCATCCTCGCCGCCGAAGAGGCCAACACCAAGGCCCGCGAGAAGACCGAACGCGAGCGTCAGGAGTACGTCGACCGGACCGCCGACGAGTGGCGGACCTTCGTCGGCAACATCAACGCGGCGCTCGACGCCGGCCGCCCGGTGACCTCCGAGGACTGCCCGAAGGTGCTGAAGGACGGATGGATGGACCGGGTGCAGCTGCGCCCCGCGGAGCGGTGGGAGCCGCCAACGGAGCGGGTCCCGGACACCGCCGCCCTGACCACCCTGCTGGACCTCTTGGAGGCCGCGACCGATGACGAGGTGACCACCTCGTCGCTGGAGCGGATGGGCTTCCGCACTGCCCAGCTCTTCCGCCGCTGACCGCGCTGGCCGGGCCTCACTTCCCCGGGGCCCGGCCAGCCACCCCAGATCCGACCGCACAAGCGTCAGGAGTCCGACCCGTGGGTGCACGCCTCGTCTCCCTGGTCCTCGCCAGGTGGACCCACCTTCCCGACCGGGCCTTCCGCGTGGTCGTGAAGATGGCGCTCACCGCCCTCGACGAGGCCACCGACAAGGTCCCCGCGGCTACCTACTTCGGCGGACGCGACCCGCTCATCGCCGTCCTGCGCAACGAGCGCGGCGGCGACCGCGACACCGCCGACCGCACCCTGAAGCGCGCCATCGGTGACCTCATCAAGGATGCGGCCATCGAGCGCGTCTCCGCCGGCCGCGCCGGGAAGAACGCCGTCTATCGGTTGACTCTCCTGAACACCCCCCAATCCATCGGTCAACGTCTCTGCACCGTGGAAATCCAGGGGGACACCCAGAGTCCCCCTCAGGGGGACACCAGCGGTCCCCTTCAGGGGGACACCGGGTGTCCCGAATGGGGGACCGCTGGTGTCCCCCCTAGGAACCACGACGAACCAGAAGAGGACCCACAAGAGGAAGTAAGGCGCGACGTCCTCCCGGTCGACCAGTCCGTAGACACCACTGGGGGCACGCTGCCCCCAGACCCCCTGCGCCCCGGCGGCCCTTCGGGCCACCGGATCTCACCGGCAACCGAAACCTCCGCCGAGGAACAGCAACCACCTCAGCCTGCGACCGCAACTCACGACCGCGCGCGCGAGGACGACCCCGCGCCCGCTCTCCGCCTGATCCACGGCAACCCCGACGCGACTCCCACCACCGATGACCGGGCCAGCCTGTTCCCCGCCGCCG
>NZ_SMKF01000186.1 GCF_004348325.1 Micromonospora sp. KC213
GGGTCTGGACGTCGGGCAGGTCCAGGGCGGTGGGGACGACCGGCGTCGGCCGGTCGGTGGCCGGGGCGTCGGAGGCGATGACGTCGGCCAGCGGGGACGTGACCGTTGCGGTGAGCACCTCGCGGCGCTTGATGTCGAACCGCAGGTACGCGGCGTTGCCGTCGGCGGCCCGCTCGACCAGGACGGACGAGGCGTGGCAGGTAACGGCGATCTTGTCGAGGCGGCCTTCCAGGTCTGCCAGGGAGAGGCCGGGCCGCAGGTAGACCCAGACTCGTTCGCCGACCGGGGTCGGCTTGGCCCACAGGATCAGCGGGAGGGAACCGGACTGGTTGGCGACGATGAACTGTGCGAAGCACACCCGCAACCGGTGGCGCACGATCAGGCACCACACCCAGGCGATGATCTGGCGGCGGGTAACGGGAACGGCGGTCGGCACGCCGAGGACGACGGCGATGACGGCCAGGGTGACCAGGGTCGAGGTGTGGGTGGCGAGCTGCACCCAGCCCGTGAGCAGCAAAACGGTCAGGACGATTTCGGGGGTCCACCACCACAGCAGCCGCAGCACCGGCCAGACGCGGACCAAGAGCCAGGCCAACACGCCACAGGGGAGGCCGGTGGCCACGGCGATGAACAGAGCGATGATCGGGTGTACGTAGGAAGTGGCCACCACGGCCGTCAGGATGCCGATGATGACGGCAGCGAGGATGAACGCCATTCGAGCGTTTCGGGCCGAGGACCGGTGGACCTTGGCCTCGATAACTGTCACGGTTCCGGTTGACTTCCGGCCGAACGAGCGGCGAGGGCTAGACTTGGACACGACACGTCCTCCCAAGCGATTGGGCTGGATGGGTTGGAGGGCACGGGGTCGGCAGGTGTAGGAGCCAGTACCGACCCCGCGCTCGAATTCAGATCAGTCAGCGTTCGAGAGTGGGTTCACTCCTCGTCCGCCAAGGGCGAGAAGCCCAGCACAGTGACCTGCTTGCGGCCCCAGCCGCGAATGAGGTCGGTCAGTTTGGCGATGTCGTCATAGCCCCGGATAGGGCTGGCCGGCTGGTACTCGAAGTACTCAACCTGCACACCATCAGCGGTAGTGTGGAAAAAGGTGACGTAGTAACGGAAGCACGACATGTGTTCCTCCTCGTGAGGGCGCGGCTGACGGCCGCAAGGCATTGAGGAAAGAACCGGCGCGAGGCCGGCAGAGGCACGAAGGGCCATACCGGCCCCGTGCAACAAGGTGGCGGCAACCCGAGAGGTTGCCGAGGCCGGGAGAGTAGGAGCCAGTAACGCTCCCGGACTCAAGGTGGATCAGGAGAGCGGACCGTAGGCCGCTTCAGGAGACACCGCAGGCTTCACGCAGCACGATGTGCGAAGGACTTACTTGGCCGCCGACGTACCAGCCTTCGGCTTCAGCGAGATCGCACGGAACGCGACGCCGTTACGCCCGTTGGTCGCCCACGGGATGGCCTCCAACTGCTCGACGTCGATGAGCTGTCCCACCATCACGCTCGGCTTCTCACCCGCCGTGGTGATAGTGATGACCTCACCGCCCGTCTCGTCGAGAACGAAGACCTGGGTGGACCACATGAGCCGGCCCGTTCCCTTCTCCGACCGCTGATTGCCGTTCTGGTCGTTCTTCGGCTCCGGGTCCTTCGACACCGTCACCTGCTTCGCCTTGGTGTCCACGTACAGCTTCACGAGATACCTCCTGTGTCTCGGCCAGTTGTTGAGCTTGTCCCCAGTGGACTCTTGCTCTTGGCCTCTGCGGATAAGGCTCCCGGAATTCGCAGGACGGCCCATCCGGTGGGCTGGACGACTATGGGACGTCTCGGTTACTGTCTACTCGTCCCTAGTCGTCCCTGAGGAGGATCGAATGCCGAACGACCGGCTACGCGATGCCATCCTGCGCAACGGCCTAACGCCCGCCATGGTCGCCGACAAGATCGGGGTCGACGCGAAGACCGTAGAACGGTGGATCACCCAGGACCGCACGCCGTACCCGCGTCACCGGCACGCCATCGCGGCTTTGGTGCGCGAGGATGTGCCGTACCTCTGGCCGAAGGCGGTGACCCCGGAGAAGGCGGCGAAGATCGGTCAGAGTGAGATGGTCCAGCTTTACTCCCGGCGCTCCTCGGTTCCGTATGAGCTGTGGGGTCGACTAATCGAACGGGCCGAGAAGCAAATCGACATCCTGGCCTACGCCGGCCTCTTCCTCGTCGAACAGGACCCGAGGCTCATCGACACCTTGCGGCAGAAAGCCGCTGGTGGTGCCAAGGTAAGGATCCTGCTCGGTGATCCGAGCAGCCCTGCGATCGAGCGAAAGAGCGTCGAGGAGGGTGCGACCGGCGTCATGGCCGCGAAGATTCGGCAAGTCCAGCAGTACTACAACCGGATTGACGGTGCGCCGGGCGTGACGGTGCTCTACCACGAGACGACGCTTTACAACTCGATCTACCGGTTTGATGACGAGATGCTGGTCAACATGCACGTCTACGGGTTCCCGGCACCGCACGCGCCCGTGATGCACCTACGCCGGCTCAACGGCGGGGACCTCTTCGGCACCTACGCCGACAGCTTCGACCGGGTCCTGTCCGCCTCCTACCCGATGCCGCGCGGTGAGGTGGCAGCCTAGAAGCATGGCGAGAACCGAGCACTACCACGACCCGAACGCACCGAAGGCCAACAGCATCGTCGTGGCTGTCTCTGTCTTCGTCCGTGACGAGCAGGGCCGGGTGCTGCTCATCCAGCGCAGCGACAACGGACTGTGGTCCCTGCCCGGCGGTGGGCAAGAGATCGGCGAGTCGGTGGCAGAGACGGCGGTCCGGGAGACCCAGGAGGAGACCGGGATCAGAATCGAGGTCACCGGGATGGTCGGGGTCTACTCCGACCCCGATCATGTCGTCGCGTACTCGGACGGCGAGGTACGGCAGCAGTTCTCACTATGCTTCCGCGCCGTATCGGCCGGCGGTGAGCTGACGCCGAGTGACGAGTCACGCGAGGTGCGATGGGTGGCCCGCGACGAGCTGGACGCGCTCGACATCCACCCGTCGACCCTGCTGCGCATCACCCATGGCTACGAGGACCGCCCGCAGCCCTACATCGGCTGAGCCACGCTGCCGGCAAGCCGGCGTTGGGTCCGCTGCGCGGCGGCGACCATCTCCGGTTCCGCCCGGCGGATGAACCGGGTCACCAGGTGCTCCGGCCCGTACCGCGATCGGATCTCGGCCAGCCGCTCCAGGACCTCGAAGTCCTGCCCGTCCGGCCCCGTAGTCATGTCCGAGAAGCAGAGCGCGTCAGTCACCGCGGTTTCCTCCCGGGGGAACTCGGCGGCCAGGACCTCACCGAGCCCGCGTTCCTCCGCTTCCAGCCACGCGCACGAGTGGTGAGCCACCAGCGCGGCGATCCGCTCGTCGAACCGCTCACGGCGCAGCCACCGGCCACCGTCGAGGGAGTGGAAGCCGGTATCGACCAGGTCCGGGCTGTAGCCCACGTCATGCAGCCACGCCGACGCCACGAGCACCGCACGATCCTCGACCGGCACCGCTGCGCTGATCCGGTCCGCCTTCGCGGCGACCGCCTGGACGTGACTCCACCGACGGGGTAACGCCGTCTCCAACAACTGTCGCGCGATGTCCTGAGCGGTATCGACGAGAGCGGCCATGCCGCCAGGGTACGGAGCGCACCCAGCCCGCACCATCCCGTGTCCGCTGGCCGAAGACCCCGGGGCCGGCCGCCTGCCGGCGAAGTGGTTCAAAGTTTCTGTACGTCTTCAAGGCGGCCCTGAACGGGCCGCACGCGCCGCCGCCTGGGCGCGCGCCGGCCGCTGCCGCTGCCGCTCTGCGGCCGTCACGCCGGATGCCCGGCGGCTGGCGCGCGGACAGCGGGAAGCCCGGAGGGCCTCCGCAAACGACAGGCAGTTGAACGGGGAACTGGTGGGCCGGCAGCCGGCCGGGGCGCGGCGGCCGTCGCGCCGCGCCGTAGGGCGAGTCACCGCCGGCCGTGGTGGGGATGCGGCGCGGAGTGTGCGGGGCCGCCCCTCCAAGGTCAAGGGCGCTTCGCGTCGCTGCGCGACGGCCCTTCGGGCCGCCCTTGACCCCGGAGCCTCTGCGACCCCTCGGGCCGGCGTTGCCGGCAGGCCAGGGGCCTGCCCGGGTTGCACGCGCCGCATCCCCACCACGGCCTCGTCGCGAAGGCTGCGGCACGTCAAGCCGTTGTTGACGTCCAAACGGACGGTTTCCCACCCTTGTACGTCCCCCACGGTGGCCCGATCTAAGGCAGGATCAAGCCCTTGTAGCCACCTGTCGTTGAGGGGGAAACGTGACAGTCCCAGTGGGCACGCCGTCACAGCCTCGTGATCTTGCAGCCGCGATCTTTGCCGCACTCACTGAAGAGTTCTTTGACGTTGACGGGGCGCCTATTCCGTTCCAGCTCCGAGACAAACGAAATACGCAAGATGATCCGGTTGACGAGTTGGTAGGCGAGGTGCTTCGCCGCCGTCTTCCCGATGGGATCCTCGTCTTCTCATCTGGCAAGCCCCTGGTCAGTCCAGACCTC
Source organism: Micromonospora sp. KC213 (assembly GCF_004348325.1). Lineage (GTDB taxonomy): Bacteria > Actinomycetota > Actinomycetes > Mycobacteriales > Micromonosporaceae > Micromonospora. The sequence goes on from NZ_SMKF01000186.1 coordinate 4,552, forward strand.
GTTGTAGCTCGGCCTGAGGAAACCAAGCTGTTAATAGAGGGCGGCGCTGATCTAGATGCCAGACGGATCGTCGCAGTCGAGGTAAAGAAGGTCAATTCCGACGCCGCTGGCCGCGCCGCTCGCTCGACAGGCATTGACTACAATTCAACCCCGCCGTGTTCTACCGTCAAAGTCGAATCATCAACCGGCCGACTCCTTCGGGTCCCAGCATTTTACTTGTTCCTTCTCCTCTGCCCTTACGCTGAGAGAACGATAGTCCGCACTTTGGCTCTAGTTGCCGGAGCCGTCCTCAATGAAGACACTAATCTCTATGATGAAATCACTGGCATCAGGAAAAAGAGCATCGGGCTGGGCACTTTCGGTGATGGCCTGGACCGCCAGCGTCCCATGTTGGTTTTCGCCAACCCGTTGGGGTGGGATTGGCTGCATGGCAAGGCAACCCTGCTGCATCAGCGAGAAGACCTAGCTGACGAGCAGGACCTCGTACGGGTGCGCGAAGTCAAGCGATACGCCGCCGACGGATCTCCACGCACCTTTTGGTGTTACCGGTCGAAGCATTCTGGAGTGACTGTGTATGTAAAGGCAGTCGATCCCTTTCCCACTCCGAGTAAGAGAACGACCGAAACGACCCCTAGGGGCAGGTTCAGGATCGATCTCTAGGGCTTCGGGAGACAATACCTAGCTCATCGCAAGCCTGCTGGGCGGCGTCGCTAGCATCGGCCATGAGTTGATCGATACTTGCCGTGCAAGCCGGGCTAGTGTACGCCGCCATGACCGTCCCTCTCACGACGGACTGAACATCACTCCAGCCGACAGCTACCCCTGCCTCTTGGCATTCCCGAAGCTTGGTGAGGACATCGGCGACCGCAGGGGCCCATCCAGGACTTGCCTTCCGGCACACAACGATGGCATCAAGGTTTGACGGGTTGGCAGCACCTGACTTTGGGGCTGCGACACTCATCTCGCCCTTGATCGGCTGAATGGCGGTTACAACGAGACCAGCGTTCCGTAGCGCCGTTACCATTGCAGCCCATCCAGCAGGGCGAGCTTGATGGAACGTGAAGGCAAGAAGCCCATCATCTTTGAGGACGCGAGCGCACTCACGCCATACCGCCTCAATGGCCTTTGCGAAAACCGATGGATCGGCAGACTGCACCTCGCCGGGCATCCGAGTCGTGGCATAGGCAGCCGGGTAGGACGAATACGGCCGAATCTCGCGGAGCCACGAGTGAAAGAAGTCAGCTAGTTCTGAGTAGTGGACGTTATCGAAGTACGGAGGATCGGTGACCACCAGGTCCACGATGCCGTCGTCTAGAGCCGTATGTGACGACGAACCAGAAGAGAGAAAGACTCGGCCCGACTGGTCGGGTCCGTCTTCTTGGCGGGCGTCTAGATCCGTACCGAATGACGGGGAGATCCCGGAAACTCGCCCAGTTTCAACCAAGTCGTATGGGGACTCCTTATATTCAAGCGCCCTCAGCAACCTGCTCTTAAAGAGAGTTGAAAAGGATCCCGATGAGGCAGGTGTTCCCCAAGGGTGAGCTTCAAGCGGCGCGCGCTCTGGCTTGAGTACGTGATGCGAGAACATGTGCCGGACCGCGCCGGTACCTTCACCCTTGTACGAGCAAAACAGGTTGTTGAATTCGAGCACACCGGAGAACAGGGCTGCGAGGGCTTCCCGCTCCGGGCTTTGCGGAAGATCGCGGATAGCTGCCCCGAGCAAGCCCAGGCAATACAACTGGCGAGAGTTGAAAAACTGCTGCCAGGTCTTGTACCCCCACTTGATCGCCTGCCGAGTGTTGTGGCCATTTTCGAGCCTGCCCGACGGCAAGACAAGCTTGTCCGCATTATCCTCTAGAAGTTGCTCCGAGCGCCGATACAACTCCAAGTCGAAGTCCGAGATCGCCTCATAGCGTCGGGCCCCGTCGCTTGCCAGCACAAGCTTGGCGTACATCCGCTGCTTGGGCGCTTGGCCGTTCAGCGCCTCAACCACCTTTGTGCTGTGGCCGGCGGAGCAGGTCATAGTAGCGCCGGAGACAGGGCCTTGAAATGGTCCCGACCAGCCACAATCCGAACAGGCAAAGGAATCCTGGGCCGAGAGATCTACGGTAACAACCGCGTGGCACGAAGGGCAGGTTGCACGAGCAGTCGGGTATCGTCGGGGATAAGCATGCTGCGCAAATACGTAGCGAGTAAAGAGTTCGACCGCCGGCGCTTCATCAGGACACGACGGGCAGGCGGCAGTGGAGACCCAGAAATAGTAGAGGACCGGCTCTCCGGCTTCCGTGACGTGCAGCGCGTCGATGTCGGCGCGGACCCGCCCCTCTACTTCTCGGTATGCCGCTGCGAGAGCGTTCGGATCCCATTTCGCGAGCGCCTGGCGCTGCACCAAGGTTGCTACCGGGTTGATGTCGTAACCGATGACCTGGCAGCCCATCTTTACTGCCTCAACGAGCGTTGTCCCAGAACCGGCGAACGGGTCCAGGACGGTCACGTCGGGGTGAAGGGTGAGGGAGCGGAAGGTGGCCTCTGCCTCCTCCCTCGAAGCGGTGAGAGCGGACGCCAGGATCCCCCGGAAGACGCTTCCCAGACGCTGGGCCCACCACTTGTGGGTGTGAGTTGCCGGGCGGTGCACTTCCTTGCGCCATGCCTCACGCTCGGCCGCGGCAGACACAAGACGCGTCGGAAAGTCCAGCTCAAGCGCGGTCGGAAGCATGAGACGCAGTCTTCCAGATGGCCTCGCCGCAGCGCGAGCCGGCACGCAGCCCTGGTGCGCCCAGCTCGGCAGTCGCCGAGATCGGTAGCGACGGTGCGGTCAGACGCAAGCGCACGACCTTTCGAGCCTGGTGCAGTCCCCGTAAGCTCAGGCATCGAGCGCCCGCTCTACAAGGGAGAGCGAGACAACGCGGAGGTTCAACATGTCGCTGGACGACCTTCCCACGTTGGTGGAAGGTGAGGAAATATCGTCGCATCAGATTAGAAGAGCCAGCATTATAGGCGACGTATCAGACGAAGACCTGAACGAAAAGTACGTCCGCGGCGACGTCCGGATCGTTGTTGAACAAGCTCGCTACCCATTAAAGCAGGTGTCAGATCTAGTCAAGTCAGCCGACTACGACTTGCAGCCCGACTTCCAGCGGCGACCGCGATGGAGCAGGGAACAGCAGTCCAGGCTGATTGAGTCCTTCATAATGAATGTTCCTGTCCCGCCGGTCTTTCTATACGAAACGGAATACTCACGCTACGAGGTCATGGATGGTCGGCAACGGCTGACTGCAATCTCCGACTTCTATGAGGGCCGCTTTGAGCTCGAAGGGCTGGAGCACTGGGCCGAATTGAACGGCAGGCGCTACGACAGTCTTCCCGAGCAGGTGAGGCGCGGGATTGACAGGCGCTATCTGTCTTCGATCGTCCTCCTCCATGAGACTGCTAAGTCTCCAGAGCAGGCGGGACGACTGAAGCAACTAGTGTTCGAGCGCATCAACACCGGTGGCGAGGACCTGTCGCCGCAGGAAAAGAGGAATGCACTCTTCCCAGGCGAACTGAACAAGCTCTGCATTCGTCTCGCTCGGTTGCCGTCACTTTGCCAGATGTGGGGTATCCCATCGCCAACCGAGGATGAAGATCTGGGTAACCCCAGCTGGCAGCCCCCTCCAGAACTGGCCGACCACCCGGCGTTCAAAAGGATGGAGGACGCCGAGCTCGTCCTACGCTTCTTCGCCCATCGCCAACGTCGTCAGCTCTGGCGTAGCGGGATGCGACTCGACGAATACCTGAGCACCTACCTGCGGATCGGCAACCAGTTTCCGGCGCCAACTATTGCCGCACTCGAGAAAGTGTTTACCGCTACCAGCGATCTGGCTTACGGTGTGCTCGGGAATTCTGCATTTTGGCTATATAGGGAGCGCAGGGGCACTTGGAGCTGGGTCGCACGTCCCACCCTAGTTGCATACGACTCGCTCATGTGGGCGTTCAGCCAATTGCTCGACAAGAAGGACGTCCTGCTGGACCGCGCCCAGGAAATCGACGGCGACCTGGCGAGCTTTTACATGGCGAACTATGCGAAGTTCGACGGCCGGCGAGTCAACGCAAGTGACCTCGAAGCAAGGGACACGGCAGCCCTTGCCTTCCTGCGCTCCCTTTGCGAGGACTAGGTGGACCTTGCGACCCCGGTCTTGCAAGCGGATGAGGGATTTAAGGAGACGCGCCAGCTGATCCAAATGGCAGCACATCTGCTGGACCTTCGGAAAACCACAAGCGTGGCGTCGACAACCGCTGAACTTCGGAACATATTCCGGATCGCCGCCAGCAACGGCTGGCGGCGACAGGTGTACTCTGCTGTAATTGTCCAAGCTTACGCAACGCACGAGAGATTCGTGCGAGAGTTGGCGAAAGCCGTTGGCGAATTCCTTACCGAAACCTATGCGACTTACGACGATCTTCCTCAGCGGACCAAAGACGAGCACATGAAACTGGCGGTCCGCCGACTTCAGGATGTTACCGAACGTGGGCATTCCAAGGACACAGTGGACCCGCAGACCATTCTGAGTCGCCTAACCGCGTGCCTCGGCGGGGGACTGCAGTTGAACTTAGATGTGCTTGTACGCCACCCGGCAAACTACCGCAGCGGCGTCGTCGAGGAGGTCTTTGCGCGCTTTGACGTCGATGTTCGCACTTCCTCGTCGCGAGAGGATCTATCGGCACTCGTGGGTGGAGTGCTGAATGGTGTACATGCCTCAGTCGAGAGTGTGGTGGACGACCTAGCCGACCGGCGCAACCAAATAGCCCATGGCGGACTGGTCGACGAGATCCTAGGGATAGAAGACTTGGCGGGCGCCGTCGATGCGGTCGCTGGCTACGACTTCTGGCTAGCTCGCCATGTCGCACACAGGCTCCTGTCGGACCTGATAAACCGTAACGGCACTTGGCTTGCAAATGTCGAGCACACCTGGACCAACCGGGATACAGGAGTCCGCTCGGTAGCAAGGCTAGTCGACGTGGCTGCCAGCCTCGCTCGAGGTGACGTTGTCTATATCCTCTCCTCCCAGGCCGAAGGCGCTTCGTCATGTTCTGTTGTCAGCATCCAGGTGAGCAATGAGCCTGTTGAAGTCGCCAAGCCCGGCAAAGGCCCCTTCGGCGTCGACTTGGGTCATGTCGTTGCTAAGGGAGCGAGGATCTATACGTTAAGTGACCGGTGGAAGTCGCTAGCGAACGCCTTACGGCGTGTCGCTGATCTGGCACCAACGGCCGAGCGAGAACCCATCACTGCCCCACAGGTCCCAGGCCCGCGCGAGCCCGAGGCACCCTACGGCGCTAGTAGTCCGGGCACGCCTTGACGCGCAGCTTGAGCCCGCCGCCAAGGCGGCACTGAGGCGGCGGGAGCAGCGCGAGCTCGATCTGGTCAGTGCCGAACATCAGGCGATGACGTCCCGCACCTGCTCCCCGGCGCGGGACACCAACAGCTGGCAGCACTCGACAGCTTGGGTCCGCATCCCCGACGGGGGGCGGCCTGGGCCGCCGGCGGAACGGCTGTCGACAGCAACACTGACAGCAATGCCGTCTGACGGTGGCACGCTGACACGCCCTGGCACGGACGGAGCTTCGAGCTTGCAGCCGTTGCCGGACGGGTGCGGACGCGACGCACAGAGCTTGTAAGCGAGGCATCAGGCAGCGAGGCAGCAAGAAGGCAGCGAGAGCGTCGACGTGTGTCGACCCCGAACGTGAGTCGACGATGTCCGGCACCTGCTCGTCGATGCGGGCTGGCACCAGCTGGTAGCGTCCGACAGCTTGAGACCGCATCCCCCCGACGGGGGTCGTCCCTTTCCCGGTCCCTTCCTGTCCAGGTGAAGGCGCGTTTCCCGGATCGGCTGGGCCGGGCGGCGGGCCGAAAGTCAGCGAACGTCAGCCGCATCCGGCTCGCGTAGCCGCAGGCGGCGTAGCGCTCGACGGGGTGTGCCGGTCAAGCTGCGCCTGTGCCGCACGGAGCTGGTCGCGTACGGCACTGGACAGGTAGGTGCTCACCGGACTGCTCTCGCGGGCGAAAGCTTGCTCGCGCGTACCAGGATTCGCGCCTGCGGACCCAGGCGGCCGGACGGACCGAGCCTGATCCCCCTCAACCCAGATCCACTCATCGTCTGGAGGGCGGTGGGCCACGAGCCGGACCCCGGTCACCCACAACGTCACCGGCCCGTCCGACGGCAGGAGACGGTCGACTGCATCGATCTCCAGCACCGCGCCGAGTTGTACCCGTACGTCAAACACCGCGTCTCCTCATCACCGGCGCCACGTTGCGAGGCGGCGCGCTCTCGGTCGTGCGTCGCTGGATCTGGAGTCCGGCGATCTGCACGTAGACCTCTCGCCGCGCCAGCGCCTTGCCGGTGGCGGGGTCGATGGAGTAGCCGGTGAGCCACACCCAGCCGTGGTAGGTCGGTTTGTCGCAGACCGAGGTGACCCGCAGCCACAGCGCCCGGTCGCCGGCGAACTGCACCGACGCCCGACGATCGATCAGCACCAGGTCACCGGGTACGGGAACGCCCGGCCGGTGCGGTGCCGGTGCGCGGGGTACCGGGG
>NZ_SMKF01000187.1 GCF_004348325.1 Micromonospora sp. KC213
CGCCCGGCCCGCCCATCCTGCGGAAAGACATCGCATGACATCATCGTCGGCGCGATGAACGAACCGACCTTCGCCACCCGGATCACCCGGTGGTACGAACAGAACGCCCGCGACCTGCCCTGGCGGGTGCCCGGGGTGGGGGCGTGGCCCATCCTGGTCAGCGAGGTCATGCTTCAGCAGACCCCGGTGGTCCGGGTGCTGCCCGCCTGGCACGCCTGGCTGCGGCGCTGGCCGACCCCGGCCGCGCTGGCCGCCGACACTCCCGCCGAGGCGATCCGGATGTGGGGACGGCTGGGCTACCCCCGTCGGGCGGTGCGGCTACGCGACTGCGCGGTGGCGATCGTGCAACGGCACGGTGGCGAGGTGCCGGAGAAGCTGGACCAACTGTTGGCGCTGCCCGGCGTCGGCACGTACACCGCGCGGGCCGTCGCCGCGTTCGCGTACGGGCAACGACACCCGGTGGTGGACACCAACGTCCGCCGGGTGGTCTCCCGGGCCATCGCCGGCCAGCCGGACGCCGGGCCGACCACCCGCCCGTCGGATCTGGTTGCCTGCGAGGAACTGCTACCGGTCGAGCCGGCCGCCGCCGCTCTGGCCAGCGCCGCGTTCATGGAACTCGGCGCGCTGGTCTGCACCGCCCGCTCGCCGCGTTGCCCGGCGTGCCCCGTCGAGTCGGTCTGCGCCTGGCGGGCTTCCGGCCGGGCCGCACCCGCCGGACCCACCCGGCGCCCCCAGCGGTACGCCGGCACCGATCGGCAGGTCCGTGGGCTGCTCCTCGGGGTGCTGCGCGACGCCACCGGCCCGGTCCCGCACCAACGACTCGACCAGGTCTGGCACGACGACGTACAGCGGTCCCGGGCGCTGGCCGGGCTGGTGACGGACGGTCTGGTCGAGCCGGTCGGGGAGGACGCGTTCCGGCTCATCGGCGACGGACCGACCGCCCACCCGGCCCGCTGACCGGGTAAGCACAGCCCGCCGCCGCCCTCTGGCCTTGGGCCTGCGGCATATAGCGGCATCCAGCGCGCCGGACATCCCCAGCTGCCGCAACTAACGGAGGCGGTTTGGCGGGTTGGTCGAGAGGCGGCGGCGAGCCGAGAACATGGAAAGGGCGACGGCCCGGTGGCGCAATGCCACCGGGCCGTCGCCTCGTACGGTCGTTCTTTACTCGTCCGCGCCGGCGGCAGCGGTGCCGCCGAGGTCGGCGGGAACCGCGTCCGGCACGTCCACCGGGCGGTCCGCGCCGCGGAAGACCAGCTTCGACTTGTCGATGTTCTCGGGGTCGCCCTCGCAGTCCACCACCACGATCTGACCCGGGGTCAGCTCGTTGAAGAGGATCCGCTCGGAGAGGTTGTCCTCGATGTCGCGCTGGATGGTGCGGCGCAGCGGCCGGGCCCCCAGCACCGGGTCGAAGCCCTTCTTCGCCAGGTACTTCTTGGCGTTGTCGGTCAGCTCCAGGCCCATGTCCTTGTTGCGCAGCTGGGTCTCGATCCGCGCGGTCATGATGTCCACGATCGAGAGGATCTCGGTCTCACGCAGCTGGTGGAAGACGATGGTGTCGTCGATCCGGTTGAGGAACTCGGGCCGGAAGTGCTGCTTGAGCTCGTCGTTGACCTTCTGCTTCATCCGGTCGTAGTTCGACTCGGAGTCCTCCGAGGCCTGGAAGCCCAGCGAAACCGCCTTGGCGACGTCCCGGGTACCGAGGTTGGTGGTCAGGATGATGACCGTGTTCTTGAAGTCCACGATCCGACCCTGACCATCGGTGAGCCGACCGTCCTCCAGGATCTGCAGCAGCGTGTTGAACACGTCCGGGTGGGCCTTCTCGATCTCGTCGAAGAGGACCACCGAGAACGGCCGACGCCGCACCTTCTCGGTGAGCTGGCCACCCTCGTCGTAGCCGACGTAGCCGGGAGGGGCACCCACCAGCCGGGAGACCGTGTACCGGTCGTGGAACTCGGACATGTCCAGCTGGATGAGCGCGTCCTCGCTGCCGAACAGGAACTCCGCGAGGGCCTTGGACAGCTCGGTCTTACCGACACCGGACGGGCCGGCGAAGATGAACGAGCCGGACGGGCGCTTCGGGTCCTTCAGGCCAGCCCGGGTACGCCGGATCGCCTTCGAGACCGCCTTGACCGCGTCCTCCTGGCCGATGACGCGCTTGTGCAGCTCGTCCTCCATGCGCAGCAGGCGCGAGGTCTCCTCCTCGGTCAGCTTGTAGACCGGGATGCCCGTCCAGTTGCCGAGCACCTCGGCGATCTGCTCGTCGTCGACCTCGCTGACGACGTCCAGGTCACCGGCCTTCCACTCCTTCTCCCGCTGCGCCTTCTGACCGAGGAGCTGCTTCTCCTTGTCACGCAGCTGGGCGGCGCGCTCGAAGTCCTGCGCATCGATCGCGGACTCCTTGTCGCGACGCACCTGGGCGATGCGCTCGTCGAAGTCACGCAGGTCTGGCGGTGCGGTCATCCGGCGGATGCGCATCCGGGCGCCGGCCTCGTCGATCAGGTCGATCGCCTTGTCCGGCAGGAACCGGTCGGAGATGTACCGGTCGGCCAGGGTGGCGGCGGCCACCAGCGCGGCATCGGTGATCGAAACCCGGTGGTGCGCCTCGTACCGGTCGCGCAGGCCCTTGAGGATCTCGATGGTGTGGGCCAGCGACGGCTCACCCACCTGGATCGGCTGGAACCGGCGCTCCAGCGCGGCGTCCTTCTCCAGGTGCTTGCGGTACTCGTCCAGGGTGGTCGCGCCGATGGTCTGCAGCTCGCCACGGGCCAACATCGGCTTGAGGATGCTCGCCGCGTCGATCGCGCCCTCGGCCGCGCCCGCGCCCACCAGGGTGTGGATCTCGTCGATGAAGAGGATGATGTCGCCGCGGGTGCGGATCTCCTTGAGCACCTTCTTCAGGCGCTCCTCGAAGTCACCGCGGTAGCGGGAGCCGGCGACCAGTGCCCCGAGGTCGAGCGTGTAGAGCTGCTTGTCCTTCAGCGTCTCGGGCACCTCGCCCTTGATGATCTTCTGGGACAGCCCCTCCACCACGGCGGTCTTGCCGACGCCGGGCTCACCGATCAAAACCGGGTTGTTCTTGGTACGGCGGGAGAGCACCTGCATGACCCGCTCGATTTCCTTCTCGCGCCCGATGACCGGGTCGAGCTTGCCCTCGCGGGCGGCCTGGGTGAGGTTGCGGCCGAACTGGTCCAGCACGAGGCTGGTCGACGGCGCGGCCTCGCCCGGCGCGGCACCGGCCGCGGCCGGCTCCTTGCCCTGGTAGCCGGAGAGCAGCTGGATCACCTGCTGGCGAACCCGGTTGAGGTCGGCACCGAGCTTGACCAGCACCTGGGCGGCGACGCCCTCGCCCTCACGGATCAGACCGAGCAGGATGTGCTCCGTACCGATGTAGTTGTGGCCGAGCTGCAGCGCCTCGCGCAGCGACAGCTCCAGCACCTTCTTGGCCCGCGGCGTGAACGGGATGTGCCCGCTCGGCGCCTGCTGGCCCTGGCCGATGATCTCCTCGACCTGCTGACGGACGCCCTCCAGGGAGATGCCGAGGCTCTCCAGGGCCTTGGCCGCGACACCCTCACCCTCGTGGATCAGGCCCAGCAGGATGTGCTCCGTACCGATGTAGTTGTGGTTGAGCATCCGGGCCTCTTCTTGGGCCAGGACGACAACCCGTCGCGCTCGGTCGGTGAACCGCTCGAACATGCCCTCGTGCTCCTCACGTGCCGTGCGCCTTGATGTGCGAGATCTTGGCGGGGCCGGTGCGCGGACGTCCGGGACGGGCGTCCTTGCCTCATTACTCTATCGCCGCCGACCGACTCCGCTGAGGTCGTGTGTCCCCGTGACGAGCCGTTCGGACGTTGTTTGGACCAACCCTCCGCGCTCAGGAGGTGTTCCGACACCCCGACCTGTACGCGCAGAGCGAAATTCGGCCCGGGTACGGAAGGCGCCCGGAAGCCCCGATGGGCCGTCCACAGCCTGTGGACGCAATCTCCACCGGTTGTGGACAACGCCCCTGCCGGCGGGCCTGTTCCCGGGGTTCCAGGCTGCCCGGGTCGCGCCACGCCGTCACCTACCCGCCGCGACCGGCCTGGCGCCCCGCCGCACACAGTGCTCCGCAGCCGAGCAACAAACGCATATCCGGGCAGAAAGCATACCGGGGACGAAAAGACTCGCCGGAAGCCGCGAGGGGTCAACCAGGAGGCGGCGAGGGGCCGGCGCCCGGATCTCGGAACGCCGGCGAAGCACGACGCCGGCCCGGAGACAGGCTCCGGACCGGCGTGTCACCGATCGGGTGGGTCAGCGGGAGGCGTGGAACTCGTCGACGATCTCCTGCGGGATACGACCCCGGTCGGAGATGTCCTTACCCTGCTTCTTCGCCCAGGCTCGAATCGCCCTGTTCTGCTCGCGGTCCGCGGTGGCGCCACCCCGTCCCCGCGCGGCCCGGCCGCCCACGACGACACCGCCCCGGCCGACCCGGGTGCCCGCCGCCACGTACGGCGCGAATGTCTCGCGCAATTTCTCCGCGTTGGAGTTCGACAGGTCGATCTCGTACTGAACGCCGTCGAGCGCGAACTTGACGGTCTCGTCCGCGTCCCCGCCGTCCAGGTCATCGACCAGCTTGTGAATGATCTGCTTGGCCACGTCCCACATTCCTTTCGAGCAGGGGTTGTTGCCTGCGATACAAGAACGATAACCCGCGAGATGCTCGGCGCGTCAATAGGATGCGGTAACGACCCGGAGAAGTTCCCCGGTCACTCCGGGCGGACCAACGGGAAGAGGATGGTTTCCCGAATTCCCAGGCCGGTCAGCGCCATGAGAAGCCGGTCGATTCCCATTCCCATGCCGCCGGCCGGTGGCATTCCGTACTCCATCGCACGCAGAAAGTCCTCGTCGAGCCGCATCGCCTCGTCGTCGCCGCGGGCCGCGAGCTGCGCCTGGGCGACCAGCCGCTCCCGCTGCACCACCGGGTCCACCAGCTCGGAGTACGCCGTACCCAGCTCGAATCCGAGGACGTACAGGTCCCACTTCTCGGTCAGCCCCGGCTCGCTGCGGTGCGCCCGGGTCAGCGGGCTGGTCTCCTCCGGGTAGTCCCGGACGAAGGTGGGCTCCTGCAGCCCCGGCACCACCAGTTCCTCGAAGAGTTCCTCGGCGAGCTTTCCCGGACCCCACCTGGGGTCGACGGAAACGTCGACCTTGTCGGCGTACTCCACCAGCCGGGACCGTTCGGTGCGGACGGTGACCTCCTCGCCGAGCGCCTCGGACAGCGCACCGAACAGGGTCACCGAACGCCACTGGCCACCCAGGTCGAACTCGCGTCCGTCGGCGTGCGTCACCACCGTCGAGCCGCCCACCGCGATCGCGGCCTGCTGTACGAGATTGCGGGTCAGCTCGGCCATGGTGTCGTAGTCGCCGTACGCCTGGTACGCCTCGAGCATCGCGAACTCGGGCGAGTGCGAGGAGTCGATGCCCTCATTGCGGAAGTTGCGGTTGATCTCGAAGACCCGGTCGACGCCGCCGACCACGGCCCGCTTGAGAAACAGTTCCGGCGCGATTCGCAGATACAGATCGGTGTCGAGTGCATTGCTGTGGGTCACGAATGGGCGGGCTGCCGCGCCGCCGTGCAACAACTGGAGCATCGGGGTCTCGACCTCGATGAATCCCGCGCCGTGCAAGGAGTCGCGCAGGCTCCGCACCGCCGTGGCCCGGGTACGGACCATCTGCCGCGCCTGCGGGCGCACGATCAGGTCCACGTACCGCTGCCGGACCCGGGCCTCCTCGCTCAGCGGCTTGTGCGCCACCGGCAGTGGACGCAGCGCCTTCGCGGTGACCGCCCACTCCTGCGCCAGCACCGACAGCTCACCCCGGCGGCTGGTGATCACCTCACCGGTGACGCCGACGTGATCGCCGAGGTCGACCAGCCGCTTCCAGGCGTCCAGTCGCTCCGCGCCCACCCGGTCCAACGAGAGCATGGCCTGCAGCTCGGTGCCGTCGCCGTCGCGCAGGGTGGCGAAGCAGAGCTTGCCGGTGTTCCGTACGAAGATCACCCGCCCGGTGACCGAGACCTGATCGCCGGTGGCGGTGTCGGTGGGCAGGTCGGCGTACCTGGCGCGGATCTCGGCCAGGGTGCTGGTCCGGGGGAACCCGACCGGGTACGGCTCGACGCCGTCGGCGAGCATCCGGTCCCGCTTCTCCCGGCGGACCTTCATCTGCTCGGGAAGGTCGTCGGCGGGGTCCACTGGCACGGCGTTCTGCTCGGTCACGGCACGCTTCCTCAGGCTTCGGGGAGTTTCGGCGGGTCAGCCCATGAGCGTACTCAAGGGCTCCGGCCACCGTTACGGAGACAACCCGCCCCCGGACCGCCCGCCCGGTCAGCCGAGCATCGGGAAGCCGTCAGGTGTTGCGCTCGTAGACCATCCGCAGCCCGATCAGGGTGATCATCGGCTCGTGGTGGGTGATCGTCCGGCACTCCTTGATCACCAGGGCGGCGAGTCCTCCGGTGGCGATGACCGCCCTCACCTCGCCCAGTTCCTCGCTCATCCGCTCCACGATCCGGTCCACCTGGCCGGCGAAACCGAAGTACAGCCCGGACTGGAGACACTCGACGGTGTTCTTCCCGATCACCGACCGGGGCCTGGTCGCCTCCACCTTGCGCAGCTGGGCGGCCCGGGCGGCGAGCGCGTCGAAGGAGATCTCGATGCCCGGGGCGAACGCGCCGCCGAGGAACTCGCCCCGACCGCTGATCACGTCGAAGTTGGTGGTGGTACCGAAGTCGACCACGATCGACGGGCCGCCGTAGAGGGTGTACGCGGCGAGCGTGTTGACCACCCGGTCCGCGCCGACCTCCTTGGGGTTGTCGATGGCGAGCTGCACGCCGGTGCGTACCCCGGGCTCGACGATCACACTGGGCAGGTCGGCGTAGTAGCGGGCCAGCATGGTCCGCAGCGAGCGCAGCGCGGCCGGCACCGTGGAGCAGGCCGCCACCCCGGTGATCTCCACCGCGTCACCGGCGAGCAGCCCCCGGAACATCAGACCCAGCTCGTCCGCCGTGGACCGGGCGTCGGTCTTGATCCGCCAGGAGTGCACCAGCTTGTCGCCCTCAAAGGTCGCCAGCACGGTGTTGGTGTTTCCGATGTCGATGCAGAGCAGCACGCACGCAGCCTAGACGCCGCGTCCGGGGGCGGGGTCGGTGTGGCCCGCCCCGACCGGGCTCATTCCTCCCGCAGGTCCAGCGCGATGTCCAGGATCGGCGAGGAGTGGGTGAGCGCGCCCACCGACAGGAAGTCCACGCCGGTGGCCCCGTACCCGGCGGCCATCTCCAGGGTCAGCCCGCCGGTCGCCTCCAGCTCGGCGCGGTCGCCGACCCGGGCCACCACCTCGCGCAGCGTCTCCGGGGTCATGTTGTCCAGCAACAGGAATTCCGCGCCGGCCTCCACCGCCTCCACCGCCTCGGCGACCGTGTCGACCTCCACCTGCACCGGCACGTCGGGGAAGGAATCCCGGACCCGCCGGTAGGCGGCGGCGACCCCACCGGCGGCCAGCTTGTGGTTGTCCTTGACCATGGCGACGTCGTGCAGGCCCATCCGCTTGTTGGTGCCGCCGCCGGCGCGCACCGCGTACTTCTCCAGAGCGCGCAGGCCGGGGGTGGTCTTGCGGGTGTCCAGCACCGTCGCCTTCGTCCCGGCCAGCGCGTCCGCCCAGGCCCGGGTGTGGGTGGCCACTCCGGACATCCGGCAGAGCAGGTTGAGCGCCGTCCGCTCGGCGGTGAGCAGCAGCCGGGTCGGGCCGGTTACGGTGGCCAGCACGTCGCCGCGCGCCACCCGCTGCCCGTCGTGGGCCACCAACGACACCAGGACGGTACGGTCCGCTCCGGTCACCTCGCCCACCAGCTCGAACACGGCGGCGGCCACGGCCAGCCCGGCGACCACGCCGGGAGCGCGGGCGACCAGGTCGCCGGTGTCGGTCTGGGTGTCCGGGATCGTCGCCACACTGGTGACGTCGAGGTAATCCGGGCCGAGGTCCTCGGCGAGCGCGTCGACGATCACCTGCCGGACCCGCTCCGGATCGAGGCCACCGGCATGCAACGCCTGTTCCGTCGACTGCCTCATTCCACTCCTCCCCCGGTGCCCGCAGGGCCTGTCGCACTGTTGCCGTTCACGCCGACCCCTCCCACCGGGACGTCAACCTGCCCTGCGCCCCGACCGCCGCGACCAGATGGCCCTGCCAACGGTCGTCGGCCGTCGGGAAGTCCTCCCGCCAGTGACAGCCCCGGGTCTCCTGGCGAGCGTACGCGGCGGCGACCAGCGTCGACGCCACGGTGATCAAATTCGTGGCCTCCCAGTCGGCGGTACGCGACACACCCCGCTCCGCGCCGGCCTCGGTCAGCGTGGCGGCGGTCGCCGCGAGCGTCCGCGCCGAACGCAACACCCCCGCGCCCCGGGTCATGGCCCGCTGCAGCGCCGCAGTGCCGGCGGCCGGCACCAGCCAGCCCTCGCCGCCCACCCAGGCACCGGTCTGCGCCGGCCTCGCCTGCTCGGGCAGGCCGGCGGCGATGTCCTCGGCGATCCGGCGGGAGAAGACCAGCCCTTCCAGCAGCGAGTTGCTGGCCAGCCGGTTCGCGCCGTGCACGCCGGTGCAGGCGACCTCGCCGCAGGCGTACAGGCCGGGGATGGAGGTCCGTCCACGCAGGTCGGTCCGGACGCCGCCGGAGGCGTAGTGGGCGGCCGGGGCGACCGGGATCAGGTCGACCGCCGGATCCACGCCGATGGCCAGGCAGGAGGCGACGATGGTGGGGAACCTCCCGGCAAGGAAGTCCCCGCCGAGGTGGCGGGCGTCCAGCCAGACGTGATCGGCCCCGGTGGCCAGCAGCACCCGGTGGATGCCCTTGGCCACCACGTCCCGGGGGGCGAGTTCGGCCAACTCGTGCTGGCCGACCATGAACCGCTTGCCGTCGCCGTCGACCAGGCGGGCGCCCTCGCCGCGCAGCGCCTCGGAGACCAGCGGCTGCTGGGCCAGGCCGGCACCGGGCAGCCGGGCCGGTTCCGGAACGATCAGCGCGGTCGGGTGGAACTGCACGAACTCCACGTCGGTGACCGCCGCGCCGGCCCGCATCGCCAGCGCCACCCCGTCACCGGTGGAGACCGCCGGGTTGGTGGTGGCCGCGAAGACCTGCCCCATGCCGCCGGTGGCCAGCACCACCGCCCGGGACAGGATGGCCCCGACGCCGTCCTCGCTGCCCTCGCCGAGCACGTGCAGGGTGATGCCGCAGGCCGCACCGAGCGAGTCGGGGCCGTCGCCGGGTGCCCGGAGCAGGTCCAGCACCAGGGCGTGCTCGACCAGCCGGATCCACGGGTCGCGACGGACCGCCGCGTGCAGGGCCCGCTGCACCTCGGCCCCGGTCGCGTCGCCGCCGGCGTGCACGATCCGGTCGGCCCGGTGCCCGCCCTCCCGGGTGAGCATCAGCGAGCCGTCGGGGTGGCGGTCGAACTCGGCGCCGAGCCGCATCAGCTCGCGTAGCCGGGTCGGCCCCTCCTCGACCAGCACCCGCACCGCCGCCGGGTCGCAGAGCCCGACTCCGGCGATCTCGGTGTCGCGGGCGTGCGCGGCCGGCGTGTCGGCGGGATCGAGCACCGCCGCGATGCCGCCCTGCGCCCAGCGGGTCGAGCCCTCGTCGATGTTGACCTTCGTGACGACGGTGACGTGCAGGCCCGCCTCACGCAGGTGCAGCGCGGCGGTGAGACCGGCGACCCCGGAACCCACCACGATCACGTCGGTGGTCTCCACCCAGCCGGGCGCGGGGGCGGCCAGCAGGCGGGGCAGGGCCGGCAGGTCGACGGTCGGAAGGTCCATGGAAACAGTCAACCCGAAGCGTCCTCGTCCCGGGCGGCGGGGGCTCGACGAGTGGTTTTGGCTACTTCGTCCGGACGGGCAGGCCGGCGGGACCGGCGCCCTTCAGCGAGGTGGTCACCGTACGGTCGCTCAGCCACAGGTAACAGCGGACCCCCCGGTCACCCACCCGCCAGCGGCCCGCACCGGGCGGGCGTACCACCACGCCGCTGCGCAAGCGCAGGTCCGCGTCGTCGGGCACGCCGACGTACCGGCCGAGCACGGAACGGCAGCCGGCGTAGAGCGGCACCCAGTCGGCGTCCTTCGTCGGGTACGGCCGGGCGGGCGACCGCCACACCCCGACGAACTCGACGTCGTGGGCGACCGCGCAGTCAACCGGGGTGAGGGTACGCACCCGACCGCCGCCCTCGGTGGTCCGCTGACAACCCAGCCGCAGCTTCGACGGCCCCTTGAGCGCGTCGCGGAGGCTGCCGGTGCGGATGAGCACCTTAGCGGCGGCTTCGGTGGTGTCCAGTTCGCTCAGGTCGCAGCGGTACCAGCGGGAGCCGGCCGCCCAGCCGGACCGGGTGGGCAGCGCCACGGCCAACCGCAGTCGGCCGGCGCGCCAGTCGTCGCCGACGTACCCGGTGGCCTTCGTGTCGCACTCGGCGAACGCGCCACGCAGTTCGGGCGAGCCGGTGGCCGAGGGCTCCGCCCGGTCGGCGGGGAAGGCACCGACGTGCACCGTCTCGACCCGGTGCGGCACCGCGCAGTCCACCGGCGCGTACGCGTCGAGAGCTACGGTGTCGGTGAAGCCGGCGACCTGGCACACCCCCGCCTCGGGAGTGAACGGACCCGGAGAAGGCAGCGCGGCCCAGTCGTCGGTCAGATCACCGTCGAGCCCGTCGCTGGTGGCACAGCCGGACAGCAGCACGAGCGCCAGCCACCCGGCAGCCACACTCCTCATCGCACGGCCCATCGCGGCCTCCCCAGCCGACGACCAATCCCGACGGTCCGCCCAGAGTAGCCGCCCATGACCCTTCGGTGACAGACCGGAAGTGCGCTCCCACTTTCCGTCGATCATGCGGTTGTCTGACGACGCGCCGGACCCGAGCTACGACAACCCCATGATCTGCGGGGGCGGGGGCAGTGGGAGGG
>NZ_SMKF01000188.1 GCF_004348325.1 Micromonospora sp. KC213
GCGAAGCCGCACCGGAACACGACCAGATCTGCACCTGCGTCCCATCAGCCGAGCTACCGTTGCGCAGGTCCAGACACTTACCGCCGATCCCCACGATCGGCCCCGTACCCGGCGTCGGCGTCGGGCCACCGGTGTTGAAGGTGAACGCGTCGACGTCGAAGAGGTACCCGGAGCCGCCGGCGAAGGTCAGGTAGAGCGTGGTGGTGCCGGCGGGTGCACCGGACATCGAGCCGGTGACGGTGGTGAAGGTGTCCCACGAGCCGGTCGACGCGACGGCGACGGAACCGAGGATGGTGCCGGTGGGTGAGCCGGCCCGCACCTGCAACGTGCCCCCCGCTCCGCCGGAGGACACCCGCGCGCTGAACGACGCGGCGTTGCTCAGCTTGTACGGCTCGAAGGCGATCCAGTCGCCGTTCTCCACGTTGCCGACGGTCTTGCCGCCCTGGGCGGTGGACTTGTCGAAGGTGGCGATCCCGGACGAGCTCGTGTAGTGCTCGGCCTGCCGGTGCTTCGGCTGAAGGATGTGCTGCGTGTGCGTGGTGAGCCCGGCGTTGTCGGTGTACTCGGCGTCGAAGACGGCGAAGATGTTCGCCGCGTCGTCGTGCTCACCGTCGACCGGGATGGTGATCGTGCCGGAGCAGCCGGTCTTCGAGGTGATCTGGTGACCGTGGCTGTCGTGACCCAGGATGTAGGTCATCTTGACCTTGGCGCAGTCGATCGCACCGTCCTCCGGATCGGTCACGGTGATGCTGAACGGCACGGTGTCGCCGAAGGCGAAGAGCTCGCCGGCAGCGGGACTGTTGACGGTCACCGACGGCGCGGTGTTGCCCACCGTGATCCGCACGTTGGCGGTCCCGGTGGCACCCTCCGGGTCACGTACGGTCAAGGTAGCCGTGTAGCTGCCGTTGGTGTTGTACGTCTTCGTCGGGTTGGCGGCGGTGGATGAGGTGCCGTCACCGAAGTTCCACGCGTACGTCAGCGCCCCGCCCTCCGGGTCGGACGAGCCGGCCGAGGAGAAGTTCACGGTCAGCGGCGCCTGGCCGGCCGTCCGGTCCGCGTTGGCCACCGCGGTGGGTGCCCGGTTGCCCGCGCCGACGTAGTCGAACCGGTAGAGCGCGGAGTTCGCGTCCCCGTTGTGGAACCCGGTGCCGTAGTCGAGCACGTAGTACGCCCCGTCCGGGCCGAAGGCCGAGTCGATGATCTGCGTGCCGCGCCACGGGAAGTTGTCGATCACGCCTGGGGAGCCGTCTGCGTTGACGTGGATCGGCTTGATCCAACGCCGGCCGAACTCGGTGGCGAAGAACTGCCCGTCGAACGCCTGGGGAAACTTCGTCGGCGAGTTGAGGTTGGGGTCGTAGCGGTACACCGGCCCGGCCATCGGCGCCTCGGCGCCGCTGCCGAACTCCGGCGGGCTTCCCGCGTCGCCGCCGTACCGGATCCAGGCCGGCTTGGCCGCGGGCAGCGTGCTCAGGCCGGTGTTGCGGAAGGAGTTGTTCGTCGGCCCCCCCGAGCAGTTGTACTTCGGGCCCGCCGTGTTGGTGGCGAAGTTCCACTCGGAGTACGTCTCGGCGTTCGTGTTCGCGCCGGTGCAGTACGGCCAGCCGTAGAAGCCGGGGCCCGGGACGCGGTTGAACTCGACCTGACCCTGTGGACCACGTGCCGAGGTCGCTCCGGCGTCGGGCCCGTAGTCGGCGACGTACACGACGCCGGTGGCCTTGTCGACGCTCATCCGGAACGGGTTGCGGAAGCCCATCGCGTAGATCTCCGGCCGGGTCCGGGCCGTTCCGGGCGCGAACATGTTGCCGGCCGGGATCGAGTACGACCCGTCCGCGTTCACCTTGATCCGCAGGATCTTGCCGCGCAGGTCGTTGGTGTTGGCGGCGGTACGCTGCGCGTCGAACGCCGGGTTGCGATTGGTCCGCTCGTCCAGTGGGGAGTACCCGGCTGAGTCGAACGGGTTGGAGTCGTCCCCTGTGGAAAGGTACAGATTGCCCGCCGCGTCGAAGTCGATGTCGCCGCCGGCGTGGCAGCATATTCCTCGGTCGGCCGCCACATCCAGGATGTCCACCCGGCTGGATGCGTTCAGGCTGGAGTCGGCGTTGAGGGTGAACCGGGAGAGCCGGTTGACCCCCTGCCAGGCCGACCAGTTGCTGCCGGTGGCCGGCGCGTCACCGCCCGGGGTGGACAGCGGCGGGGCGTAGTAGAGGTAGATGTGCCGGTTGGTGGCGAACCCCGGGTCGACGCCGATGCCCTGAAGGCCGTCCTCGTCATGGGTGTAGACCGGGACCGTGCCGATCACCGACGTGTTCCCGTTGGCGTCGGTACGGCGCACCGTTCCGTTGCGCGCGGTGTGCAGCACCGAACGGTCGGGAAGGATGGCCAGCGACATCGGCTCGCCCACCTCGGAAACGCCGCGGGCGAGCTGGACCTGCTGGAAATCGGCGGCGTTGATCGGGTGCGCCGAGGCCGGAGGCGTGGTCGCGAGTGCGGCGACGAGGGTGGCCGCGGCAAGCAGGAGGGCCGAACCCGCGGCCTGCCAGCGCACGGCAACCGTTCTCTCGATTCGGGTGGACATGAAGGTGCAATCCCCTTCCTGAACAGGTGACTGCCAGGCTGGGGCGCGCGCCGACGCGCCGAGGCCGTAGCCGGAGGTGTTGTCGGCCTACCGGGTGCCATGCCCGGAGGAGGCCGCTACCGCCGAGCGGGGGCAACAGCTCGGAGACAGTGCAGGTCGATGGTCACCGCGCCGTCGGAACGCATCGACAACCATGATGGTCGTGCGACGAGAGTAGAGGACTTTCGCCCGACCTGTCCATACGTGCGTCCGAGCCGGCCACACTTTCGCTCAACCACGAGAAAGTCGGTGTCACGGCGTAGCGAGGCACGCGATCCAGAGCGTCGCCACCGTCGTGACCACGCGCACGTCAGACAGCGGAATGCCGGGCGGGTCGCCGTCGCGTGAAGTGCCTATTCTTGCGCCTTGCCCCCGGTGATGCGGGACACGACAAGGGCGATGAGGATGATGGCGCCGTTGAGCGCGCCGATCCACTGGGCTGGTACGCCGGCCAGCGTCAGCACATTCTGGATCATGAACAGGAGCAGGATGCCGGTGAAGGCGCCGAACATGCTGCCCTTGCCGCCGTTGAGACTGACGCCACCGATGACCGCGGCGGCGAACACGGTGAAAATGGCGCCGTTTCCCTGCGAGGCCGCCACGGAGGCGAGGCGGCCGGACAGCAACAGCCCACCGAGGGCGGCGAGAGTGCTCGCGCTGACCAGGGCGACCCCCAGGACGCGGTCGGTACGGATACCCGCGGCTCTCGCCGCATCGACATTGCCACCGATGGCGTAGAGCGATCGCCCAAAACTGGTGTAACCGAGCAGAACGATGCCGGCGGCGAACAGTGCCACGCAGATCCAGATCGACGCGGGGATGCCCCACCACACCGCCGTGCCGAGATACATCATCGACTCGGGCAGGGTGAAGAACGTCTGGCCGCCGGAGATGCCGGTGAGCAGGCCGCGCAGGACGATGAGCATGCCCAGCGTCACGATGAAACCATGCAGACCGAACCGGACGATCAGCAGGGCGTTGGCGATGCCGATCAGCGCCCCGACCGCCAGGGTGATCGGAACGGCCCAGCCGCCGGGTACCAGTCCGAGTCCGTGTCCGGCGCCGACGGCGACGGTCATCCAGGCGGCGACGCCCGGGGCCAGGCCGAAGGTGGACTCCAGCGACAGATCCATCTTGCCGGCGACCAGGACGATGGTCTGGGCCAGCACGAGTAGGGCGATCTCCGACATCGTCTGAACGATGTTGATCACATTGTCGGGCTTCAGGAAGACCGGATTGATGAGCTGGCCCACGATCGCGATGATGATGATGGCCGGCACCAGGGCGAGATCCCGTAACCGAGCGAGGGCGACCCGGCCGGCGATCCGGCGCTGGCCGGGTGTGCCCGCCGTGGCCCCACCCGTCGTGCGTGCCTCCGGTGCAGTCGTGGTCTCAGGCATCGATGGTCAGTCCTTCCATTGCGGCCACGATGTCCTGGTCACGCCAGCCGCTGGGCAGGTCGGCGACGATGCGGCCCTGGAACATCACCAGGACCCGGTCGCACAGTCGCAGGTCGTCGAGTTCGTCAGAGGCGATGACGACAGCGGTCCCGGAGTTGGCGACCTGCTCCACCTTGCCGAGCAGGAACTCCTTGGACCGTACGTCCACCCCCGCGGTGGGAGTGACAAGGACCAGCAGTCGTGGGTCGCTCGCCAGGGCACGGGCCATGACAACCTTCTGCTGGTTGCCGCCGGACAGCCCGGAAACGGGCAGCTCCGGTCCGGGCGTTTTGATCGCCAGGTCGTCGATCGCCGCCGCCGCCACCGCGTCCCGGCGCCGGGTGCTGAGAAAGCCGGCCGGGCCGAGCCGATCGGGAATCGTCAACGTGGCGTTGTCGGCGATCGACATGCCGGCGACGAGCCCTTGGTGGTGGCGGTCCTGCGGGACGAATCCGATGCCGGTGGCCAGGGCCGCGCTGACATCACCGGCGCGTGGCCGGCGGCCGGCGACGGCGATGGTGCCGGCATCGGCGGCGCGCAGCCCCACGATCGTCTCGGCGACCTCGGTCTTGCCGCTCCCGCCTGAGCCGGCGAGGCCCACGATCTCACCGGCGCGCACCTGGAACGACACGTCTTCGAAGGCGCCCGCCGAAGCCAGGGCAGCCACGTCGAGGAGCACCCGCGCCGACGCGGCCGGCCCGGTACGCGTACGGGGCGCTTCCAGACTGTTGGCCTCTCCGGTCATCGCGGCGACCAGGTCGCGGCGAGGCAACTCGCTGACCGGTGCGGTGACGATGTGTCGGGCGTCGCGAAACACGGTCACCATGTCGCAGATCTCGTAGACCTCCTGGAGGTGGTGACTGATGAACAGAAAGGTCACCCTCTGCTCCTGCAGGTCACGGATACCGGCGAACAGCCGGGCGATCGCGGCGGCGTCCAGCTGGGCGGTCGGCTCGTCCAGGATGACGAACCGGGCTCCGAACGACAGTGCCCGGGCGATCTCGACGAACTGGCGCTGCTCGACGCTCAGGTCGCCCGCCCTGCTCCGGACGTCCACGTCCACCGACCACGCGGTCAGCAACTCCTGCGCCCGCCGCCGTAGCGAACGCCAGCTGATCAGTCCGCTGCGCCCCCGGTCATACCGGTTGATCAGCAGGTTCTCCGCCACGGTCAACTCGGGAATGATGGTCGACTTCTGGTAGACGCATGCGACGTGCCGCCGCCACGCGTCGCGATCCGACAACCGCGGTGCCGGTGCACCGGAGAACCGGACCGACCCGGAGTCCGGAGCCTGTAGCCCGGTCAGAATCGACACCAGGGTGGACTTGCCCGCGCCGTTGCGGCCGACCAGCGCGTGCGTCTCGCCGGGGCGCACGGTGATTTCGGCGTCGTGCAGCGCCACCGTGGAGCCGTACCGTTTGGTGATGTTCGCCGCCTCGGCGACCGGCAGATCCAGCGGAGTCTGCCCGTCGCCGGTGAGGGCGGATACGGAGCGCGCCGGACGCTGTCCGCTGCCGCTCATGTGCGTACCATCCTTAAGGCTGGTCAGCCGATGTTGTTGCCCCACAGGGACTTGTCGTCGGGCTTCAGGCTCGGCACGCCGCCGTAGACGCCGCCGTCGGCCGTGACCAGCGGAGCGGACAGCTGGTCTTCGAGGACCCCTGGGCGTACCTCGATGATCGTGCTGTCGTGGTCGGTCGGTCCGGGCTGGAAGGTCTTGCCGTCGATCGCCGCCTTGAGGTAGTACAGCGCGTACCTGGCGTACAGGTCGGCCGGCTGGGACACTGTGGCGTCGATGTTGCCGGCGGCGATGTCCTGCAGTTCCTTCGGGATACCGTCGTTGGAAACCACGAACACGTGCCTGGGGTCGTCCGGCTTGGTCAGCAGACCACGCTGCTTGAGCAGCTGCAGCGTACCGGCCAGCGCGAAGCTGGACTGCATGTAGACGCCCTTGATGTCGGGATGCTCGGTCAGCCGGATCTGCAGCTTCTGCGAGGCGACCGCCCCGTCCCAGTTGGTCGCCTCTCCGAACACGGTGATCCCCGGGAAGTTCTCCTTCATACACTCGTTGAACGCCTCGGTGCGGTCGCGGCCGTTGATCGAGGCCAGGTCGCCCTGCAACATGACGACCTTGCCGGCGCCCTTGAGCTTGGTGCCCAGGAACTGGCACGCCTTCTCGCCGTAGGCGCGGTTGTCGGCGCGCACCACCATGAACACGTCACCCTGATCAGGGCGGGTGTCGATGGTCACCACCGGGATCTTCTTCGTGGCCAGGGTCTGCAGCGCCGGGGCGATGGCGGCGGTGTCCTGCGGCGCCATCGCGATGCCCTTGACGCCCTGACTGATGAAAGTCTGCACGTTCGAGGTCAGCTTCGCCACGTCGTTCTGCGAGTTGGTGGTCTTCAGATCGAGCTTGAGTTCCGTGGCGTACTGCGGGGTGTACTTGATGTACGAGTTCCAGAAGTCGGTGTCCGAGCGGGGGTAGTCGACACCCACCACCGGTGCGCCACCGCTGGCGGTGGTGTCGGTGCCGGCGCACGCGCTGAGCAGGATGGTGGACACGGCGGCCACCGCGACCACCGCCAGTCTCTTACGTTTCATCACAGCTCCTATCGGAGAACAGGCTCGGATCACGGCTCGGCGGACACCCACTGCGGGCCGTCCGGATAGCGGTACGCGGCGATCGACGCCGGGTGCATCCGGGCCCCCAGACCCGGGGCGGTCGGTGCCACGTAGTGACCATCACGGATCACGACCGGGTCGACGAAGTGTTGGTGCAGGTGGTCGACGTACTCGATCACGTGCCCCTCGGTGGTACCGGAAACCGCGACGTAGTCGAACATCGCCAGGTGCTGCACCATCTCGCACAGGCCCACGCCGCCGGCGTGCGGACAGACCGGCACCCCGTACTTGGCGGCCAGCAGCAGGATCGCGACGTTCTCGGTCACCCCCGCGACCCGGCTGGCGTCCATCTGCAGGATGTCGATGGCACCGGCCTGCAGTAGTTGTTTGAACATCACCTGGTTGTGGCAGTGCTCACCGGTCGCGACCTTGATCGGTGCCACCGCCTCGCGGATCGCGGCGTGGCCGAGCACATCGTCCGGTGACGTCGGTTCCTCGATCCAGTACGGGTGGTACGGCGCCAACGGCTCCAGTGAGGCGATCGCCTGATCGACTCCCCATGCCTGGTTGGCGTCGATGGCGATGCGGACGTCCGGTCCCACCGCCTCACGTGCCAACCGCAGCCGTCGTACGTCGGCGTCCGGGTCTGCGCCCACCTTCAGCTTGATCAGACCGAATCCGTCCGCCACGGCCTGCTTCGCCAGGCGTACCAACTTCTCGTCGGTGTAGCCCAGCCACCCCGGGGTGGTGGTGTAGGCCGGGTATCCCCGCTCGAGCAGGTGCTGCTGGCGCTCGGCGCGTCCGGGTTCAGCGCGCCGCAGGATCTCCAGCGCCTCCTCACGGGTCAGGGCATCCCGCAGGTAGCGGAAGTCGACGAGGTCGACCAGCTGCTCCGGCGTCATCGCCGCCAGCAGCCGCCAGACCGGCTTGCCTTCCCTGCGGGCGTACAGGTCCCAGGTCGCGTTCACGATCGCGCCCGCGGCCATGTGGATCGCCCCCTTGTTCGGGCCGAGCCACCGTAGCTGGCTGTCGCCGGTCAGCCGGTCGGAGAACCCGCCGAGATCGGCCAGGATGTCCGCCAGTGGCAGGCCGATCACGAGTGGTGCGAGCGCCTGCACCGCGGCGACCTGCACGTCGTTGCCGCGCCCCACGGTGAATGCCAGGCCGTAGCCTTCCTGGCCAGCGCTGGTGCGGATCGTGACGTAGGCCGCCGAGTAGTCGGGCTCCGGATTCATCGCGTCCGATCCGTCGAGCTCACGCGAGGTCGGGAAGCGGACATCCACCGCCTCGATCGCGCTGATCACCTCAGCCATGACGGCTACCTCTTCCCACGCCCCGGCCTGTCGGCCACCGCGTCGTAGCTGTTCCCACGCCGCCCACACGCACCGCCGTCATCCCGACAGCGTTCCCGGCATGGGATGTCTTTTATAGCCTTAGCCAGCCGTCCAGTCCAGACACAGATCGAAAACCTCGGCGCCACAAGGGAATACCCTGATGGCATCGAGGAGCGCAAGCGACCGCTCGGCTACTCAAGGTTCTCTGACATGGGATCACCCTGCTAGGCTTTCCGGCCACCAGCAACCTCCGTTCTCCTCCCCGACCTCGTGGCCGGGGCTGACCGCCAGAGGCACCGCACCATGTCACTGACCGACAAGGCCATGACGCGCATCCGGGAGCTCATCCAGTCGGGTGAGCTGCCGCCAGGATCGAGACTGCCGCCGGAGCAGCAGCTCGCCGCCGACCTCGGTGTCGGGCGCAACATCATGCGGGAAGCCGTGCGGGCGCTGGTCGCCGCGCGCGTGCTGGAGGTACGGCGCGGCAACGGCACCTTCGTCACCAGCCTGCAGCCGAAGCTGCTGCTGGAAGGCATCGGCGATGCCGTGGAACTGCTGCAGGGCGACACGATGCTGGAGCTGACCGAGGTACGCCGGCTGTTCGAACCCGTCGCCACCGCGCTGGCCGCCACTCGCGTCACCCCGCGGCAGCTCGCCGAGGTCAAGGGGCATCTCGACGCCATGCGCGCGGCGGCGGACGACGTGGAACTGCTCAACCAGCACGACGCCGCGTTCCACCGCGCGGTCATCGCCGCCACCGGCAACGAAACGCTCTCGACGGTACTCGAGGGCATATCCAGTCGAACGCTGCGCGCTCGGGTGTGGCGAGGATTGGTCGACGCCGACGCCGCGGGACAGACGCTCCGCGAACACGAGGCGATCTACGCCGCGCTGGTCGGCGGCGACGCCATCCTGGCCCAGGCCGCGGCACTGATGCACATCACCACGACCGAGACGTGGCTCCGGGCGCACCTACGCGACGACGAGCCGGCAACGCGGCCGATCTGACGAGCGACGCCTGGCACAGCGTCGCTCAGCGAACAACACTCCCGAATAGAGGTCTCTCATGCGTTCAGCGCTGTATGCCGGCGACGCGACGATCGTGGTCGAGGACCGGCCCCCCGTCACCCCTGGGCCCGGGCAGGTGCAGATCGAGGTGGCGTACACCGGCATCTGCGGCACCGACCTGCACATCCTGCACGGTGCCATGGACCAGCGCGTCCAGACACCGCAGACGATCGGTCACGAGATGTCCGGCCGGGTCGCCGCCCTCGGCCCCGGCGTCGATGATCTGACCGTCGGCCAACCGGTCACGGTCATGCCGCTGGACTGGTGCGGCACCTGCCCCGCCTGCCACGCCGGACACCGCCACATCTGCCACCGGCTCAACTTCATCGGCATCGACTCGGCCGGCTCGATGCAACAACGCTGGACCGTGCCGGCAGGCGTCGTGGTACCCCTGCCGCCAGAGCTGCCGCTCACCCACGGCGCGTTGGTCGAGCCCACGGCGGTCGCGGTACACGACGTACGCCGCGCCGAACTGCGGTCCGGCCAGAAGGCTGTCGTGATCGGCGGTGGACCGGTCGGCGTGCTGATCGCCCTGGTCTCCCGATCGGTCGGGGCGCAGGTGACCATCCTCGAACTCGACCCGCACCGACGCGCCGTCGCCCAGGCTCTGGGGCTACGCACGCTCGACCCAGCGCACGACGACATCGCCGCCGAGGTCGACGCGTGGACCGAAGGCGCCGGCGCCGCGGTCGCCTTCGAGGTCTCCGGCTCGGCCGCCGGCGTCGACACGGCCGTCGAGGTGCTCGCCGTACGCGGTCGCCTGGTCGTCGTCGGCATCCACAACCAGCCACGGCAGGTCGACCTGTTCCGGTTCTTCTGGCGGGAACTGACCATGGTCGGCGCCCGGGTCTACGACCGGGGTGACTACGACACCGCCATCGACCTGCTCAGCCACGGCAAGGTGCCGGCCGAGGCGCTCATCTCCCGCATCGAACCGCTCGACAACGCCGCCGCCGCGTTCACCGCCCTACGCGCCGGCGGCGACGTCATGAAGGTCCTCATCGACTGCCAGGAGGCCACCGCGTGAACCCCTTCGACCTCACCGGACGACTCGCCGTCGTCACCGGCGCCCGGCGCGGCATCGGGCTCGCCATGACCGACGCCCTCGCCGCTGCCGGAGCCGACATCATCGCCGTCAGCGCGCACCTCGAACCCACCGGCAGCGAGGTCGAGAAGCGGGTGCGCGGCCACGGCCGCCGCTTCTCCGGCTACCAGGTCGACCTCGCCGACCGCGACGCCGTGGTCGCGCTCGCCGATCGGCTCGAACACGACGGCCGCTTCGTCGACATCCTGGTCAACAACGCCGGCATCATCAAACGCACCCCTGCGGCCCACCACTCCGACCAGGACTGGGACGAGGTGATTGCGGTGAACCTGTCCGCCCAGTT
This sequence comes from Micromonospora sp. KC213, assembly GCF_004348325.1. Taxonomy (GTDB): domain Bacteria; phylum Actinomycetota; class Actinomycetes; order Mycobacteriales; family Micromonosporaceae; genus Micromonospora. The sequence goes on from NZ_SMKF01000188.1 coordinate 10,466, forward strand.
CGTCCTCAGCCGGGAGATCGGCCGGCGCATGGTCGAACGTGGCCACGGCAAAATCGTCTTCACCGCGTCGCTGCTCAGCTTCCAGGGCGGCATCAACGTTCCCGGCTACACCGCCGCCAAGTCCGGCCTCGTCGGGCTCACCCGGGCGCTGGCCAACGAGTGGGCCGGCCATGGTGTCAACGTCAACGCCATCGCCCCCGGCTACATCGCCACCGACAACACCCAGGCGCTACGCGACGACGCAGCCCGCAACGCCGCGATCCTCGACCGCATCCCCGCCGGCCGCTGGGGCCGCCCCGACGACCTCGCCGGAGCCGTCGTCTTCCTTGCCTCGCCGGCGTCCGACTACGTCAACGGAGCCGTGATCCCCGTCGACGGAGGCTGGCTCGGGCGATAAGGCTCTGTCCGGTTGAGGGGCGGCCGCGGCGTCCACCGCCGC
>NZ_SMKF01000189.1 GCF_004348325.1 Micromonospora sp. KC213
GGCCATTCACGGGCCGTCGTTCGGGTCGCGGTCCCACGCCAGCACCCACCCCGGGCCAGCCTCAGCAGGTCGCCGAGCGACCAGAGCCCGCGCAGTCCAGACAGGACCGCCGGGCCAGGGAATGCGTCTGCTCCGACCCACGCCCCATCCCCCGGATGGCGGTACGGGCGCGGGTGTACTTCCAGCCCGCGCCGGAGCAGGATTGGCAGTTGGTCGATACGTTCAGCCCCGTCATGCAGACAGGTTGTGGCACGAACCGCCCGGCGACCCGGAAAATCTTTCCGGGGTTGCGGCCGACCGAGGGGAGACAGTGAACCGGTGCGCGGGATAACCAACACCCTGACCATCGGCGAACGCGTCGCCTGGTACCGCCGTCGACGCGGCCTGTCTCAGGAAGCTCTGGCCGGACTCATCGGCCGTACCGCCGACTGGCTTGGCAAGGTAGAGAACAACCGGATCGAGCTGGACCGGCTCTCTGTCATCAAATCCCTGGCCGAGGTCTTGGACGTGGCCCTCGGCGACCTGCTCGGCGAACCCTCGCTGCTGGACTGGACCGGTGACAGCGGCACCAGGACGGTGCCCGCGTTGCGCGCCGCTCTGATGAACTACCGCGTCATCGCCCCGTTGGGCGCCACCGCCGACGTGCCGCCGCCGACTGTCGCCCTGCTCAGGAAGAAAGTCGGCGAGCTCTGGGACGCCTACCAGGACTCCCGATTCGGGTACGTCACCGGCCGCCTGCCGGACCTGCTGCACCGCGCCCAGGCCGCCGCCGACCATCACGACGGCGACGACCAGGACCAGGCCCGCCGGCTACTCGGCCTGACGTACCAACTCGCCGCAACCCAGCTCACCAAACTCGGGGAAAGCGACCTCGCCTGGATCGCCGCCGACCGCGGCCTGGCCGCCGTCCGCCCCACCGGCGACCCGCTCGTCACCGGCTCCCTGTTCCGCTCCGTCGGCCACGCCCTGCACGCCACCGGCCGCTACACCGAAGCCGTACGCCTCACCGAAGACGCCGCCGGCTACCTTGAGCCCCACCTCAAGCACGCCACACCAGCACTACTCTCCGTCTACGGAACCCTGTTCCTGTCCGGCTCGATGGCCGCCGCCCGATCCAACGACGCCGCCACCACCCGCGCCTTCCTCGACGCCGCCGACCGCGCCGCCGGCCAGCTCGGAGCCGACGCCAACCACCTCTGGACCGCATTCGGCCCGACCAACGTCGCCATCCACCGAGTGGCAACTGCCGCCGAACTGGGAGACCTGCAAGTCGCCGTCGACCTCGGGCCGCGCGTCGACACCGCCGGCCTGCCGATGGAACGCCGGGTCCGGCACGCCCTCGAAGTCGCCCGCGCCTACAGCTCCTGGAACCGCCTCGACGACGCCCAGGCCATGCTGCTCGACGCCGAACAGATGGCACCCGAACAGGTCCGCCACCACTTCCTCAGCCGCCAACTCGCCCTGACCTGGGTACGCCGGCAGCGCGGCAAGCCGTCGGCCGAGCTGGTCGGCCTGGCCCGCCGGCTCAAGGTGCTCGACTGATCCCATCCCATCTACGCTGCCCTGGTGACGGCCAACGAGATGCCACCCATGGCAACCCCACGCGTCGCCGCAGGCGCCCTCTTCTTCGACAACGAAGGCCGCGTGCTCCTCGTACGCCCCAGCTACAAGGACCACTGGGACATCCCCGGCGGCTACGTCGAACCCGGCGAGTCACCCCGAGCCGCATGCGCACGTGAGGTCCAGGAGGAACTTGGCCTCGCAGCCACGCTCGGACCGATGCTGGTCGTTGATTGGGCACCGGCCGAACACGAGGGCGACAAGCTCCTCTTCATCTTCGACGGCGGATCACTCGGAGCCAAGCAGGAGCGCGACATCCGTTTCGCGGACGGTGAACTCACCGAGTGGCGCTACGTGCGCGCCGAGTCCTTGGAGCAGCACGGCCCGCCCCGGCTCGCCCGCAGGATCCGCACTGCGATTGCAGCGCGCAGTAACGGCGTCTCCGCCTACGCCGAACACGGCAGCGCAATCTAGAGCAAAGTTTCCATACACGATCAGAGCGGCCCGCGTCGCGGGCCGCTCGCGCCGCCGCACCTGGGCCGGGCCGATAGCCCAGCCACGCCTCTGGCCTTCGGCCGCCAGCGCGTCGGTGTTAGCCCGCAGGCGGCGCGACATACGACGAAGCCCGGGCCACCATGATTGCTGGCAGGTCCGGGGCTTCAAGTTGTTTGCGCAAGGGCAGCGCCTCCGGCGGGGGTCGTCGGGCGCTCCGGGATGGCCAGGAGGGGCAGGCAGCGGGCAAGCTGGCAGCCGATTGAGGTAGCCGACGAAAATTCTTATCCGGCGCAACACGACGTGGAGCGGCCACAAGGGGCCTCGGAGTTTAAATCAGGTTGATTAATAGTGATCCTGCATCTTTTGTGCTCTCCATAGAAAGTACATGCTCGACATGTTGATCTGCTTGCGCTCCTTGAGATATTCGGAAATTTGCGCAACGGGCAGGGTGGAGGCAACGGCTGCACCAAGTAGGGCTGCAGCCCATGGCGCAGTAACGGCCGATGCAACCGCCGTAGTTACACTTCCAATTGTTAGCATCGTCCCAGACCCCAGCGCGAGGGATCGTCTGTTCACGGAAATCCGCCGCTCTAGATCAGCGAGCGCTGGTTTGAGCTGTTCTTGCCAGGCAGTCTCAGCGATCCTTTGGGGCGAAACGTCCGGCATTCTTTCCATTGTGGTCGAGATAGCTTCTCGTAGGGCGGAGCGGAATGCCTCGAAATCGGCAGAGTGGCGCTCCCGGAGTCGAACGACTTCGGCAGTCTTGAGGTTACTCAGGATGGGAAGCGTTAGGTGCGCGGCAACTTCTTCAATTGTTCTCGGTCCTTCGCCACCGCGCTCGGTCTCGAAGTATCCCGGAACTGTCTCGAAGTATCCTGGAACGGCCAGGGACGCCATAGGCAGACCCATCATTCTAGCTGCTGCTCCGTCGAACACCATAGACATCAAATCGCGTTTGATAATATCATTCGCAACGGTGGCTTGTGAGGGGGGTTTCTCTTGTTCATATCGTTTTCCGATCGAGCCCAGGAAGACGGGCCTAGTGATGTAGCCATACCATGCGCCCGGATCCACCTTCTCGACGGACACTAAGCCCTTACGTGTTAACCTTTGGGCCATATCGGCAATCATCGAAGGTTCAGTAAATTCCGTCAAACCCAGAGCATCCGCATGCTCCTTAAAATGACGGTCACAGAAGCATCCGGGCTTGTTGGCGAAAACTACATGCTTCGTGATTTCCGATTGGCGTAAATATTGGAGGCACGCGACGTCCCGGGCGACCGTGAGCCGCGTCATTGGATACCGTTGCCGATCGGCGAGTTGCTCTGCGTAGCGCCGATAGGACCGGGGATCGGGACCCTGCATGACTACATAATCGAAATAGTGGAGTAAAGAACCTAAGTCGCTGTCGAGGGTGGGTTTGCGACATCTAAGGGTCCCGCAAATTCCTGGTTGGCCAAGTTCAATTCCGGTTCCTGCGACGACGGTGCCAACCAGGGGTACAGTCGAATAATCTATAAACATGCTTTCCGAGGATATTGTGTGGAGTCGATCGACTGCACGTGGGTCCTTGAGGCGATCCCAGACCGTTTCCTTATCGAATGCCTCAAACTCATCCATCCACTGATAGAGCCAGTGGCGTCCTGCTCGGGGGGAGGAGTGAAGCATGCTTGGCCTTTCTGTTGATTTTGAATCAACGATTTTAGTTGTTCAACCTCGTCGGGTGGGTCACTGTCATGAACGCGACACTTCTACCCACGCGCGCGCCGGGTGGTCGACCGCTCGCCCGCCTCTGGGCGTGACGCCCAAGATCAGCGACGGTGGTACAGCAGCGAAGCACAGCAATCGACGAAACTGAGCGATTACCACAGTGGCCATCACCAGGCTGTCGACCAGCGGTGCGACTCGAACTAGACCGCACTGCCCATCTCTGGGGTCAAGGGGCAGCGAGGACCAAGTTTTAGCCCGTCGCTAGGCGTTTAACGGCCGCTCCAAGCCCAAGGGTTGCCGAAACACTCTCAATAGGATCAAGGCGCCGCGCAAGCGCGGCGCACTGGGCGCGCTCGCGGCGCGCTGCTGGCGGCCTCCGGCCGGCATCGCGCGCCGCGGCCCGCCGCACCAGACGACGGCTGTCCCAGTGCCCGAAGCCGGCAGCTGTGTGGTGCCGCTACCGTGATGCCCGTGACGACCTACGAGGCGGGCACAATGGTCATGGACATCCTGCTCGTCAGCGCCGCTGTTGCCCTGGTCGGGTGCGCCGCCTGGGTGGTCATCCACAGCCGACGCGTGTCAACGGTTCGGCTGTTCGGACGGGCTATGTATCACCCCCGGTTGTGGGCCGCAGGGGCTGCGTGCATGGGCTTCTATGCTCTCCTGGGGCTAGGAAACCTCACGGAAGTTACGCCCAGCACTTGGCGCACTCCGAGCCGGTGGATCGGCGCTGTGCTGTTACTGGCCGCGTTGGCCCTGATGGTTACCCACTGGGTCCTTGAACATCGCGCCAGGCGCCGGCATGGTCGTGAGCAGCAGATCGAGCCGTGACGAGCGCCAGCGGGGCCGGCCGCCGTCGATGTCGGGGCGCTCGGCTGCCGCGCCGCTTCGCGGCTTGCCACCGGGCGTGTGGGTCCGGCCGGCTGCTGACCGTCAGCACCAGTCACCGCCGTTCGGCCACGGCGGTGAAGCTATGAGATGTCGAACAGGCGTAGGCCGTCGTACTCGGCGAAGTCGGCGTAGTCCTTGCCGTTGAAGGTCGCCAGCGGCAGCCGGTCGACCAGGCAGCAGGCCGCGATCCAGGAGTCATTCGTCGGCCGGGGACGCCCCCGATGCTGCGCCCGCGCCTGGAGCTGGCCCCAGGTTGTCGCCACCGCCTCATCGAAGGGCAGCAGCACCACGCCGGATCGCCACTGCGCGAGGTCAGCCAGCTTGCGCGGCCCCCAGCTCCGCAGCACGGTCCACTTGGTCAGCTCCCCGAGCGTGACGAACGTGATGCACAGGGTCTTACCTGCCAGCCGGGCACGAAGCCGGTCATGCAACCGACCCCTCAGGATCGCCGACGCGACGTCGGTGTCCAGGACGACCAGGCTCACGCGGCGCTGGCCCGCCGAGAGGCGTACAGGTCGGCGAGGAAGTCGTCCAACTCTTCGTCGGACTCGAACAGGTCCGGCCGGGCCAGGTCGTCAACGGAGGCGACCGGCCGCACACCCTGCCGGCGGGCCAACTCCTCCGCCGGCACGTGCTCAGCGGTCGGCCACTCGGGCATCCGCTCGGCGTTGCTCGACATCACGACCCACCTCCTCCATCACACACCGCCACTCATTGTCGCACGGTCAGCACCGGCATCACCGTCACTCAGGCGCGGAGAGCCGGTGGCACGGCAAGCCGCCCCCGGCCCGAGAGGCCGGGGGCGGTAAGCCGCACACCGCCGGACAGCCGCACGCCCACCGCGCAGCCGTGCCAGCCACGTGCCAGTAGCCGGTGTCCCAGGCAGTCAGCAGCGGTCATGATCGGGCACCACGGCAGCCCCGCTGACCAGGCGTTCCGGGCAGATCACGACAGCCGAGAACGATCTTCCAAACTGACGCTCACACTGGACTACCTGTACGGGACGTACTGGATGCTGCGGGACCAACGCCGCCAGAAAGGTAGTGGCAGGCAACCGGCCGGCGCTTCGCCTCCGATCTCGGTCTTCACGGATCCATCGGCGAGTGTGACCGAGATTGCCGAGCGACCCGGAGCGAACACCTCCCGAACCCTGCCGGCGATCACGGAGCGAGCGATGTCTTCGAGCATGGCGACGTCTTCGGGGCTGGCTTCCAGTTCCCATCGGCCGCCGTAGTCGCCGACCTGCAGGATGAGTTGTTCGGAGAATCCGTCCATCCGAAGGCGCGAGCATGGGGGTTACGCGGTGTGACGCTAACCGACATCCCGCCCTGGATGCCGTCGATCTCCACACTCGCCACCCCTTCCAACTCCTTTGCCAGATGCCTCGCGATTCTCAGAGTTGGTGTCCGGGGCGGCTGGTCGGTGTCGGGTTCGTTTTGGCCGTGCTCATCGGTCACGCCGTCAGTCTGCCAAGCCACGAGGCGGATCCAGCAGTACTGAGCTTCGTCGTGCGGATGCGGTCGGCGCGCTTGCGGCCCGTCTCCGCCCGTCCTCGGGCGCCGCGCAGCGCCTGACATGGAAGTCAGCGAATCGTCAGCGAACGCCGTCAAGCGTGATTCGACTCGATCATGCTCGACGGCACGACCGATGCGTCTGACCACGCGGTACGGCACTTGATCACGCTTCCAAATTGACGTTCTGTACCTTGCCGAGATGAGCGAGAACACCTTCGTGATCCCTGCTGTGTCACGGTCAGAGGTCGTCCGACTTCTCGACGAACTGGCGGTAGCGGGCCATGGCCGCTGGTCTACAGACACTCGGCTGTTCATCTGGCTGATGGATGAGGCGAGCGGCCTGTACCAGGACTGGGAGCCGGAGGACATCGCGAACCTTGAGCAGGCGGTCGGTCGGCGGCCTGAGTGGGCCGTGCAGATCAACTACCGACTTTCTCGCCGGACGGATCTGGCGGCGCTGGCTGTCGCCCTCTTGGAGGATGGTGGTGTTGCGGTCGACGACTTCTGCTCCCACGTGTGGACGGCTGCCGAGATCGAGACTGACACCGTGATCAGCGGTGGCCGGTTCGGCGAAGGTCCTGTCCGCTGAGTGGGCATCGGTGCCCTGTGTGCGCGCTGCGGACCGTTCTGCGGGCGCCTCCGGCCGTCCTCGGACGCCCGCAGCCGTCATCCGGTAGTCAGCGAACGCCGTGTGGCGGCTGCGCCTGTGCCGAGCGGAACCGGTCGTGCACGGCGCTGGACAGGTAGGTCCTGACCGGGCTGGTCGCGCGGACGCCAGGAAGCTCGCGCGTACCAGGATCCGTGCCTGCGGACCCGGCGGCCGGACCGGCCGGGTTTGTAGCAGGTCGGTCCGGCGATCGAGGTTCGTCCAGGGTGCTTGCCCGACACCGGCACGACCTTGGGTGAACCATCCGGCTGTCTGCCGCCGCACCGCTTTCCGCTTCGGCCGCCCTCGCGCGGACAGCCCACCTCCGTCGGGATACCTCACCACCCCGGCCTGCGCCTTCGCGTCTCGCGGATCACGCCGACACGCCGACACGCCGACACGCCGACACGCCGAACCACAGTGGACAAACCTTAGCCTTTTCAACATTTGAATTGGGTACGCGGCGCGGAGTGCCGTGCGCATAAAATTTTCAGCATCCTGTCCCTCCTTTGAGGAGTCCTCAGTGGTCTTTCAATTGTCGCGGCGGTCGATGCTGGCCGCCAGCGGTGCCGTGGTCGCCGCCGGCACCACCGTTGCCGCCGCCGGGCCCGCCGTCGCCGCGCACGCCGATTCCACCGCTCCCACGCCGACGCAGGCCCTTCGCCGCCTCCTGTACGGCAATGAGCTGTTCGCCAGTGGGCACGGCCGACACCCGCACCAGAGCCTGGAGGACGTGCGTCGGCTGGCTGCCGGGCAGCACCCGTTCGCCAATATTCTCGGTTGCGCGGATTCCCGGGTGCCCCCGGAGGTGATCTTCGACCAAGGGCTGGGTGACCTGTTCGACAACCGGGTGGCCGGGAACGTCGTCGACGACCTGTTGCTGGGCAGCATCGAGTTCGGCGTCGAGGAGCTCGGCACCCCGCTGATCGTCGTTCTCGGGCACGAACGGTGCGGGGCGATCACGGCAACCATCAACGCGATCCGCACCGGGGCGCCCGTGCCCGGTCACATCGCCGCCGTCGTCGATGCCCTGCGCCCGGTGGTGGAGCCGGTGCTCAGCCAGCCCGGCGACCCGGTGGAGAACGGCGTTCAGGCGAACGTCCGGGCGCAGGTGCGGGCGCTGGTCGACCGCAGCCACATCATTGCCGAGCGGGTGCACGCGGGCACGCTGCAGGTGGTGGGCGCTCGGTACGACCTGGACACCGCCCGCGTCACGCTCGTGCGCTGAAAGTCGTCGGTTCCCGCGTACCTGCGCGGTCCCCAACCGCCCACGCTGATCGGTTGGGGGCCGCGCGACGCCGGGAGACCGGCGGTCCACCCGCAGGTTGGGGTGCACGGTGACCTGAAGGCTGTCGTGGCTGAGCCGGAGCGCCGTCATCAACGCACGAGCCACCTGGGGTCGACACAGCACGGCGGTGCTGTCCGCGTACTGATCCACAGCACCGACCGGCGGCAAGCTCGGGATCGTCGATACCGGCCAGCAGAACGGCAGCGAACCGTCCAGCGTCGATGACCTGATACGGCCGGACGAGGTACCGGCGCCGGGTGGCGTCGACCGGCGAAGCGATGCCCAACCGGTTCTGCCAGTCGGCGGCCTGCTCGTATGCGGAGCACAGCGCCGCCTGCCGTGCGGCGCCGTTGCCGGCGTTCAGCGCCTCATCGCAGGCAGCGGCGATGCCCGCCGTCTCCGGCAGCGAGCCGCGCCGCCGCGTATGCCGAAAGAAGCTACCCCAGCGGTGCCCGTTCAACCGGAATCAGTCAGGGGTCGTAGGGGATGCCGGCTTCAGACGCTTTCGCTCGACAGCGCTTGTCGCCGTGACCACACTCAGCGGCGGCACGTCCTTCGCGACCACAGCGCCCGCGCCGACCACGGAGCCGTGACCGATCGTGACTCCGGGGGTGACCGTAGCCGCGGCGCCGATCCACACATCGTCCTCGATCACGATGGGTGCGTGGGTGATGAAGTCGTACCGTTCGTCGAGCTCGACGGGGTGTCCGGCCGTGCTGAGAGTCACTCGGGGACCGATCAGGACGCGGTCACCGATCGCGATGCCGCCGTAGTCGAGGAAGAAGCATCCCTGATTGATGAATACGCGCTCACCGAACGATGCTCCGAGCCCGTAGTCGCAGTAGAACGGGGGCAGGATGGACAGGGAGTCGGGGATCGGTTGACCGAAGATCTCGGTGAGCACCGTCCTGCGTGCGTCGTGGTCGTCAAACGGCAGCCCGTTGAGGCGCGAGGTCAGGTTCATGACGAGCTGTACGCGGTCCGCGAAGGCTCGTGACTCGGGCGTCCGTGCTCGTAGGCGTTGCTCGTTGCGCACAAGGTGATGCTGGCACGGCGAGTCAGGGGCCCGGTGACGACGCACCGCCAGGGAGCGAACTTCGTGATCATTCCGTCTGGTCAGATGTCCGGAATCACCTTGCCAGGCCGGCCTCTGGGCTCCTGATCGTCAGGCGACGGCATCGGCACCATGCGCTGCTCCTGCTGCCGGATTTCGGCCCGACACCGATGCGCGCCCGGATGCCAGATCTCCTCGAAGGGGCCCATCACCTCGACACCGACACCTCGGCGGCAAGCACGCGATCCCAGCCACACAAGCCGGCTGGCGATGGCAGCCACACATCCAGCCAGTACGAGGAACGCCAGAACCTCGAACACCGGATTAGGCTACGCCGGCATCGCTTACGGCGAATGTCGATCGGGTCACCTGAGTGGCCGAGGCAGCGCGAGGACCGATGCGAGTCGGTTCTGAACCTCAACCGACGGCCCCCGGAATGCTGGCGGCAGGGACAGCGTGCCCACTTCCGTACCGCTCACTCTGCATCTTTACTGCAGGGTCGATGTGTTGGTCACTGACCCGGCGGCGCTGACCGATCGCGCTGTCGCGGAGTTGCGGGCGGCGGACATCGACTGGTCGACCGAGGACGACGACCTGGACGGCGAGCGCCGAGCTGCGTAGCGACCTGGCCGCGTCGTTGGCGGCGGTGGCAGACATCAGCCGCGTGCTGGAGGGCGTACCGGGGGTTGAGTTTCGCGACGGCCGATGTGTGGCCGCACCCGGGCCACCTCCGAGCCTTTCGATTCCGACGATCGGTGAACGCGTACCGCGTGGCTGCCCGCGGTCGTGCGCGACGGCACGACCGCGGGCAGCCACGCGGTACGACGCTGACTCCGCTAGCGGATTACCGCCTTGCTGGTCTCCCGGGCGGGAAGGAAGCAGACCAACGCCCGGCCGTGCCGGTCGGTGACCACCCAGGGGTGCCCCACGAACGTCTGCTGCCGGTACGACTGGCCGGGCCACAATCCCTTGTAGAACTTCCGCTGGCCGTTGTGGTCGAGCCAGAAGACCGCGACGGGTATCTGGGTGGAGTTGACGAACTCGACGTAGGTCGAAGCTCCACCGTTGCTCGACCGTAGCGACGGCTCCTTGGCCGGGGACAACGCTGGGAGCTCGTTCATCCGCGGTGGTTCCGGCTTCGGGGCCGGCGGTTTCGGCGGACGCGGCTTGGCGGCCGGCGAGCTGGGCCGAGTGGTTGGCGCCGGTCGGTTCGGCTGCTGCCCGGGTGGCGCCGCCTGGGTCGGAGACGGCGCTGTGGCTCGGGTGGACAGCGATGCCGGTGCCGGCGAGAAGGTGGCGTCCTCGGTCGCGCTGACCGGATCGGGGGTGGGGTCCTGGCTGAGGCCGCCGGTCGCCGGGACGAACGCGTTTGCGCCCTGACCGGGTCGGGGTTCGCTGGACCAGAGCGGGGCGAGTGCGAACACCAGCGTGGCGACCACGCCGACCGCGAGGCAGCCGAGCACCAGCGTGCGGGTGGGGCCGTCGGAGGAGGTGGGGGCTG
>NZ_SMKF01000018.1 GCF_004348325.1 Micromonospora sp. KC213
GTGCCGGCCTGAGCCGCCGCACCGGGGCCGGTGACCTGCGGCGGCGGTGGCCGGAGGGCCGCCCGACCGGTGGACGGACGGGGGCGGGGTGGCGACGGCGGACGTGGCCACCCCGCGTACGGCTAGGCTGGCCGGCCGGAGGTGGTGACTGTGCGTCAGGCGACCGCCGTGGCGAACGCGGTTGGGCTGGTGGTGGGGTACGCGCTGGACGGGCTTCTCGGCGACCCGGCGCGTTGGCACCCGGTCGCCGGATTCGGCCGGGCGGCCGGAGCCCTGGAACAGCGGATCCACCGGCCCCACCGCACCGCCGGCGCGGTCTTCACCGCGCTCGCGGTGGGCGCACCGGTCCTGCTCGCTGCCGCCGCCACGGTGGCCACCCGGCGGCGTCCCCTGGTTCGGGCCCTGCTGGTGGCGGCCGGCACCTGGAGCGTCCTGGGTGGCCGGACCCTGCGCCGCGAGGCCGACCTGATGGGGGCCGCTCTGCGCGGCGGCGACCTGCCGGCGGCCCGGCGTCGGCTGAACCACCTCTGCGGGCGGGACCCGTCCACCCTCGACGAGCCGGAATTGGCCCGGGCCACCGTCGAGTCGGTCGCCGAGAACACCTCCGACGCCGTGGTGGCCCCCCTGCTCTGGGGGGCGGTCGCCGGGCTGCCCGGCCTGCTCGGTTACCGCGCCGCCAACACTCTCGACGCCATGGTCGGCCACCGTTCGCCCCGGTACGCCCGGTTCGGTACCCCCGCGGCCCGCCTCGACGACGTGCTCAACCTGGTGCCCGCCCGGTTGACCGGCCTGCTCACCATCGCCGTGGCCCCGCTCGCCGACGGGGACCGGAGCCGGGCCTGGCGGGTCTGGCGACGCGACCGCAACCACCATCCCAGTCCGAACGCCGGGCAGTGCGAGGCGGCGATGGCCGGTGCCCTCGGCGTTCGGCTCGGCGGTCGCAACGTCTACTTCGGCCGCTGCGAGGTGCGCCCCTACCTCGGTGACGGGCCCCGCCCCGAGGCGCGGCACCTACGCCGGGCCGCCCTGATCTCCAACGCGGTCGGGCTCGCCGCCCTGGCGCTCGCGGCGGCCTGGCCGGTCACCGGAGGGCGGCTGGCGGGCACGGCCGCCCGGCGGGGACTGCACCGGCTACGCGCGCCGGGCGGGTACGAATCCGCGCGGGTGCGCCTCGGAACGCGGGTGCGCCTCGGAACGCGGGTGCGCCTGGGAACGGGCGCGGGCCGGGGGCGGGGCCGGTGAGCGGGGGCCTGCTCGTCGCGGGCACCACCTCCGACGCGGGTAAGAGCGTCCTCACCGCCGGCATCTGCCGCTGGCTGCACCGACGCGGCGTGAAGGTGGCGCCCTTCAAGGCACAGAACATGTCGAACAACTCCGCCGTGGTGGTCGGCGCCGACGGCCGGGGCGGCGAGATCGGTCGGGCCCAGGCCATGCAGGCGGCGGCCTGCGGCCTCACACCGGACCTCCGCTTCAACCCGGTGCTGCTGAAACCGGGCAGCGACCTGGCCAGCCAGGTGGTGCTGCTCGGCGAGGCCGTCGACACGGTCACCGCCGGCAACTTCCGACAACTGCGTCCGCGCCTCGCCCAGACCGCGTACGCGGCGCTGGCCGAGCTGCGCGCGGAATACGACGTGGTGATCTGCGAGGGCGCGGGCAGCCCGGCCGAGATCAACCTGCGCGCCGGCGACTACGTCAACATGGGGCTGGCCCGGCACGCCGGCCTGCCCGCCATCGTGGTCGGTGACATCGACCGGGGCGGCGTGTTCGCCGCCATGTTCGGCACCGTCGCCCTGCTCGACCCCGCCGACCAGGCGCTCGTCGCCGGATTCGTGATCAACAAGTTCCGGGGTGACCTCGGCCTGCTGCGACCGGGGCTGGACATGCTGCACCGGGTCACCGGCCGACCCACGTACGGGGTGCTGCCCTGGCACCTCGACCTCTGGCTCGACGCCGAGGACTCCCTGGCGTACGGGCGGGTGCTCGGCCGGCCGGCCGCCCCGCACGGCACCGACTGGCTCGACGTCGCGGTGGTCCGGCTGCCCCGGATCAGCAACGCCACCGACGTGGAGGCGCTCGCCACCGAGCCCGGCGTCCGGGTCCGGCTGACCGTCGAACCCGCCGAACTGGCCGCCGCCGACCTGGTCGTACTGCCCGGTTCCAAGTCCACCGTCGCCGACCTGGCCTGGCTGCGGGAGACCGGCCTGGCCGACGCGGTCACCGCGCACGCGGCGGCCGGTCGGCCGCTGCTGGGCATCTGCGGGGGCTTCCAGATGCTGGCCCGGGTCGTGCACGACCCGGTGGAGAGCCGCCGGGGCAGCGTCCCCGGCTTGGGGCTGCTCCCCGTCGAGATCACCTTCGCCGCACGCAAGACCGTCCGGCAGTCCACCGGGACGGCCGACGGCGTCCCGGTTCGCGGCTACGAGATCCACCACGGCTACGTCTCGGCCGCCGATCCCGCCCTGCCGTCGCTGCTCAGGTACGCCGACGGCAGCGGCGAGGGCGCCCGGCTGGGTACGGTGTACGGCACCCACTGGCACGGCGCGTTCGAGTCCGACGAGTTCCGCCGCCGTTTCCTCACCGAGGCGGCCCGCGCCGCCGGCCGGCACGGCTTCCGGGTGGCCCCCGACACCGCCTTCGCCGCCGCCCGCGAACGTTCCCTGGACCTGCTCGGCGACCTGGTCGAGGAGCATCTGGACACCGACGCGCTGTGGCGGCTGATCCAGTCCGGGCCACCGGCCGGGCTGCCGTTCATCCCGCCCGGAGCGCCCCCCACGACCTGACCGCCGAGCGCACACCGAGGACGGACGGCGCTCGGGCAACTCGCCCACCTCACCGTCAACGGCGCGCGATCACGGCGGCGCCTCCCGGTGGGACCGGGCCGGCGGTCGGCCCGCAACGCCCCGGCGGCGCGGGTCATCAGTGGCGGACGTCGGCCGGTCCGTCGTTGAGCGGCAGCCCCGCCTCCAGCCACGCCTGCACCCCGCCGACCATGTCGGTGGCGTTGCGCAACCCCAGCGCCTGCAGGCTCGCGGCGGCCAGGCTGGAGCTGTACCCGTGCCGGCACACCACGACGACCCCCCGGTCGTAGCCGGTCGCCTCCGGGATGCGCCACTCGCTGGCCGGGTCGAGCCGCCACTCCAGCACGTTCCGGTCGATGACGATCGCGCCAGGCAGTTCACCCTGCTCGCGGCGCTGCGCCTCAGTGCGGGTGTCGACCAGCAGGGCGCCGGCCCGCACCGCCTCGGCCGTCTCCTGCGGGCTCAGCCGGCGCAGCCCCGCCCGGGCCTGTTCCAGTAGGGCGTCCACGCCCGGACTCATCACGTCGTTGAGCACGTCCAGATCATGCCCGTCTCCGGTGTCGCCCGCCCGGGGAACGCCGGCCCGTGACGGTGGAACCAGGCTCCCGGGGGACACCCACTAGCGTCACCTGCGTGACGGTGGCGGTGGTCGAGGCGTACGCGACGCTGGCCCGGCGGGTGCTGGCCCGGCCGGCGCGATTGGGGCGGACCCGCCTGGTGGCCGTCGACGGGCCGAGCGGCGCGGGCAAGAGCCTCTTCACCGCGCGCCTCGCGGACGCCCTCACCCCGCTCGTCGGCGGGCAGCGGCCGCCGGTGGTGCACACCGACGACCTGCTCGACGGCTGGGACGACCAGCTCACCTTCTGGCCCCGACTGGAGCGCGGCGTGCTGGCCCCGCTGCGGGCCGGGCGGCCGGGGGCGTACCACCGCTACAGCTGGGTACGGCGGGCCTTCCTGCCCCGGGCGGTGCCGGTGCCGGTCGCTGCGGTGCTGCTGCTGGAGGGGGTGAGCGCGGCACGGGCGGCGATCCGGCCGGAGCTCAGCCTGGCGGTCTACGTCACCGCCCCCGCCGAGCTGCGCCTGGCCCGGGCGGTGGCGCGCGACGGCCCGACCGTCCTGCCCGAGCTGCACCGCTGGCACGTGGGGGAACGCATCCACTTCGCCGCGGACGCCACCGCCGCGCACGCGGACCTGGTGGTCGACGGCGCGCCGCGGCTGCCGCACGACGCCGACCGCTACTACCTGCACCTGACCGGCCCGGCGGCGGACGGGGCCGGCCCGGCGGCGGACGGGGTGGGTACCGGCCGGTAAGGCCGGCATACGATGCCGGTCATGACCACTTCGATCATGTCCGAGTCCGAGGTCCGGGCCGCCGTCGCGCGGGAACTGCCCGGTGTCCGGGCCGACCTGGAACGCCTCGTCCGCATCCCCGGCATCGCCTTCGAGGGCTTCGACCACTCGCACGTGGAGCGCTCCGCCGAGGCCGTCGCCGAGCTGCTGCGCGGGTGCGGCCT
Organism: Micromonospora sp. KC213; assembly: GCF_004348325.1. Classification (GTDB taxonomy): domain Bacteria; phylum Actinomycetota; class Actinomycetes; order Mycobacteriales; family Micromonosporaceae; genus Micromonospora. Next base: position 4,313 of record NZ_SMKF01000018.1, read on the forward strand.
CGACACGAAGATCGTGCGGTCCGGCGGTCAGCCCGCGGTGATCGGGACGAGGCCGGCCCCGCCCGGCGCGCCCACCGTGCTGCTCTACGCCCACCACGACGTGCAGCCGGTCGGCGACCGATCGCTGTGGGAGTCCGACCCGTTCGAGCCGGTCGAACGGGACGGCCGGCTCTACGGCCGGGGTGCCGCCGACGACAAGGCTGGCATCATGGCGCACGTCGCCGCGTTGCGCGCCTTCGGCGACCGGCTCCCGGTCGGCGTGGTCCTGTTCGTCGAGGGCGAGGAGGAGTACGGCTCGGACTCGCTGGAGCGGCTGCTCGCCACGCACCGCGACGAGATCGCCTGCGACGTGATCGTCATCGCCGACTCCGCCAACTGGGACATCGGCGTGCCGGCGCTGACCACCTCGCTGCGCGGCATCGTCAACTGCTTCGTCGAGCTGCGTACCCTCAGCCAGGCGGTGCACAGCGGCATGTTCGGCGGCCCGGTGCCGGACGCGCTGACCGCGCTGGTGCGGCTGCTGTCCACGCTGCACGACGACGCCGGGAACGTGACCGTCGAGGGCCTGGTCGGCCGGGAGGAGGCCAGCGTCGACTACCCCGAGGACCGGTTCCGCGCCGAGGCCGGGCTGGTGGAGGGCGGGTCGCTGATCGGCACCGGGCGGATCACCGACCGGCTCTGGACCAAGCCGGCCCTGGCGATCCTCGGCGTCGACGCCCCCGCCACCGCCGAGGCGCCCAACGCGCTGGTCCCGGTGGCCAAGGCCAAGCTCAGCGTACGGCTGGCGCCGGGCGACGACCCGAAGCGGGCGTACGACGCGCTCCGCGCCCACCTGGAGCGGCACACGCCGTGGGGCGCCCAGGTCACGATCACCTTCGAGCACGACGGTGCCCCCTGCGTCATCGACGCGACCGGCCCGATGTTCGACGCCGCCCGGTCGGCGTTCCGGACCGCCTGGGACGGCACCGACCCGGTCGACATCGGTGTCGGCGGCTCGATCCCGTTCATCGCCACCTTCCAGGAGTTGTTTCCGGAGGCGGCGATCCTGGTCACCGGGGTGGAGGATCCGCACGCCGGGGCGCACGGCCCGAACGAGAGCCTGCACCTCGGCGAGTTCGCCCGGGTCTGTCTGGCCGAGGCGCTGCTGCTGGCCAAGGTCGCCGAGGTTGGCCGGCAGACCGGTTGAGCCGGCCGGCCCTGGACGCCGTCGGGAGGTGGCGCGACCGGTCGGTGGTGAAAGCCTCCCGGCCAGGTCGCGGAACGGTAACTTTGGGGCGGATGTCGAGGTTTGCGGTGTGTCGGGTGCGCAGCTGTTATAGCCTTTCGAACATGCGTACGAACGAGGTGATGTCGCGGCTCGAAGCCGCCGTCAGTGCTCTGGGGGACGTCGACGTCTCCGCGTGGCCTGAGGACACGCTCAAGGATCAGCTCGGCGAGCTCTCCGCGGCGCTGGTCGCCCTCGACACGGTGCTCTCCCGGGTCGCCGACGGGGTGCGCGCCCGCGGCCTGCGCATCGACGAGCCGGTCTCCGCCTGATCACCGGCCACCGCCGGCGGACGACCCGGGTACGGCAATACCCGGGTGGAGTCGGGGGTGGCTGGCAGGATGAGGGCCGTGCGGTTCCTCGACCTGGCAGCCACCTCCGCAGCCGTCGCCGCCGCCAGCGGCCGGCGGGCCAAGGTCGAGTTGCTCGCCGCCGCCCTCCGGTCGCTGGATCCCGCCGAGGTGCCGGCCGGTGCCGGTTACCTCGCCGGTGAGCTGCGTCAGCGGCAGACCGGGGTGGGCTGGGCCAGCCTGCGTGACCTGCCGCCCCCGGCGACCGAGCCGACGCTGACCGTCGCGGCCGTCGACGCGGCGGTGGAGGAGATCGCCGCGGTGCGTGGTCCCGGCTCGCAGGCCCGCCGGCGGGCGCTGCTCGGCGCGCTGTTCGCCGCCGCCACCGCCGAGGAGCAGCGACTGCTGGTCGGGCTGTTCCGCGGCGAACTGCGCCAGGGCGCCCAGGCGGGCCTGCTCGTCGACGCCGTCGCCCGGGCGGCGCAGGTGCCGGTCGCCACCGTCCGCCGCGCCCTGCTGCTCGCCGGTGACCTGCGCGCCGTCGCGGTCGCCGCGCTCGGCGGGGGTGCCGCCGCGCTGGCCGGGTTCGGGCTTCAGGTGGGCCGTCCGCTGGCCCCGATGCTGGCGCAGAGCGCACCGACGGTCGACGCGGCGGTGGAGGCCACCGGCCTACCGGCGGTGGTCGACGTCAAACTGGACGGCATCCGCATCCAGGTGCACCGTTCGGGCGACGACATCGCGGTCTTCACCCGCAGCCTCGACGAGATCACCACCCGGGTCCCGGAGGTGGTGGCCGCCGTCCGCGCGCTCCCGGCACGGGACCTGGTGCTCGACGGCGAGGCGATCGGGCTGGACGCGGCCGGCCGGCCGCTGCCGTTCCAACAGACCTCCAGCCGGGCCGCCCGCCGCGCCACGCCCAGCACCATTGGTGGCACGCCGGTGGCGCCGGCGGTGCTCGCCGCCGCCCGGACCACCGGCGACGCGGTGCTCACGCCGTACTTCTTCGACCTGCTGCACCTGGACGGGACGGATCTGATCGACCGGCCGGGCCGGGAGCGGTGGGCGGCGCTGGCCGGCACGGTCGACGAGTCGCTGCTGGTGGGTCGGATGGAGGTCGACGACGCCGAGCAGGCCGGCGTGGCCTTCGCGGCGGCGCTCGACGCCGGCCAGGAAGGTGTCGTGGTGAAGGCGCCGGACGCGCCCTACGACGCGGGGCGACGCGGCGCGGCCTGGGTCAAGGTCAAGCCCCGGCACACCCTCGACCTGGTGGTGCTCGCGGTGGAGTGGGGCAGCGGCCGTCGGGAGGGCTGGCTGTCGAACCTGCACCTCGGCGCGCGCGACCCGCGCACCGGAGGCTTCGTGATGCTTGGCAAGACGTTCAAGGGCCTCACCGACGAGCTGCTGCGCTGGCAGACCGAGCGGTTCCTCGCCCTCGCCGTCGAACGCGGCGACTGGGTGGTGCGGGTCCGCCCCGAGCAGGTGGTCGAGATCGCCTTCGACGGGGTGCAGACCAGTCCCCGCTACCCGGGTGGGGTGGCGCTGCGGTTCGCCCGGGTGGTCCGCTACCGGGAGGACAAGACCGCCGCGGAGGCGGACACCATCGACATGGTCCGGGCCATCCACGCCGGCCACGCCGGGGGGTGACCGGTTGGGTCAGACCGGTGTGGCCGGTTCGGCGGCCCGGTCGACCGGGCCCGCCGGCCGATCGGGTCCGGCCGCGCGGTGCGCCTCCCGACGGGCCACCCAGGCGTACCCGACCAGCGTCATCCCCGCGAAGATCCACCACTGGACGACGTAGCCGAGGTTCTGCCAGTTGTTGGTGTGCCCGATCGACACCGCCTTGAAGGTCGGGTCCTGCGCCGGAGTCTGTTCGTCGAGCAGCAGGTACGCCCCGTACACCGGGTAGGGCAGCTCGGCGGCGAGCTTGCCGACGGTGATCCGGCGGGTTTCCAACCGGCCGTCGCGCCGCTGCACCCCACTGCCGCCGGTCTCGGTCGGGTGCACCCGCCCCACCACGGTCACCTCGCCGGCGGGTAGGGCCGGCACCCGCGGCGGGGTCATCGCCCCGGCGCCCGGCACAGGCGGTATCCAACCCTGGTCGACCAGCACGGCGGTGCCGTCGGCGAGGAGCAGCGGGACGACCACCTCGAAACCCACGGTGCGGTCCACCGTCCGACCACGGACCAGGACCACGTTCGTCGGGTCGTACCGGCCGGTGACGGTGACCCGGCTCCACTCGTCCTGCTCGGCGGGGGCCGGGCCGGCGGTGCCCGCGCCGCCGGTGGGGGCCGGCACCCGGTCGCCCAGCGGCGTGGCGGCCCCCCGGCTGCCGGCGTCGATGCGCTCGTTGACCGCCGTACGTTCCCGGTAGCGGTCCAGCTGCCAGTTGCCGAGCAGCACCATCACCGCGGCGGCGACCAGAGTCAGCGCGAGGATGCCCAGCCAGCGTGGGGTCAGCAGGAACCGGTACACAGCACGAGGCTACCCGGACGGTCGCCGGCACCCGTCGTGACGGCCCTCGGTGCCGTCCGCCCGGTGGCCGCCACCGGTTGGTCCGGACGGGTATGGTCACGCGAGCGGACCACACGGGTGCTTCCTCCCGGTCGTCCGTTCGCCACTTCCTGTCGCCTGCGAGGAGTCGATGATGACCGCGGTGCCGCGCCTCGTGCTCAGCGCGCCGTCCTCCGGACACGGCACGAACGCCCTCGCCGTCGGTCTGCTCGCCGCGCTCGCCGAGCGGGGCGTCCCGGTCGCCGGCTTCAAGGTCGGGCCGGACCATGTCGACGCCGCCTACCTGGGGCTGGCGGCCGGTCGTCCCGGGCGGAACCTGGATCCCCGGCTGGTCGGCGTGGACCGGCTCGCGCCGATCTTCGCGCACGGCGCGGCCAACGCCGGCCTGGCCGTGGTCCAGGGCACCATGGGCCTGTACGACTCGGTCTCCGGCCGGCCGGACGAGGAGTCGACGGCGGCGGTCGCCACCGCGCTGCGCAGTCCGGTGGTGCTGGTGGTGGACGTGGCCGCGATGGGTCAGTCGGTGGCCGCCCTGGTGCACGGTTTCCGGTCGTACGACGAGCAGCTCTGGCTGGCCGGGGTGATCCTCACCCAGGTCGCATCCCCGCGGCACGAGACGATGCTCCGCGAGGCGCTCGACGACATCGACGTGCCGGTCTACGGCGCGCTGCGCCGCCACGAGCTGCCGCCGGTGCTGCCCGCCCGCCGGCTCGGGGTGCTGCCGGTGGTCGGGCAGGATCCCGAGGCCGCCCGGGCGGTGCGTCGGCTCGGCGAGGCGGTCGCCGCCACCGTCGAGCTGGACCGGTTGCTCGCCCTGGGCCGATCCGCGCCAGCCCTGTCGATTCCGGCCTGGTCGGCGGCGGGCGAGCTGGCGGCCCTCGTGCCCGGGCCGGGAGCCGGCGGGGCCGCGGTCGGTGGTGCTGCGGTCGGGCCGGGGATCGGTGGCGACGCCGTCGCCTCGTCCGCCCCGGTGGTCGCGCTGGCCGGCGGGTCAGACGGCGGCTTCAGCTACCCGGAAACGGCCGAGCTGCTGCGGGCCGCCGGTGCCGAGGTGGTCACCTTCGACCCGCTGCGCGACGAGGCGCTGCCGGCCGGCACCAGGGCGTTGGTGATCGGGGCCGGTCTGCCCGAGGTGTCCGCCCGGGATCTTTCCGCCAACCGCCGGCTCTGCATCGCGGTGGCCGAGCTGGCCCGCACCGGCCGCCCGGTGGTCGCCGAGGGCACCGGCCTGCTGTGGCTGTCCCGGGAGCTGGACGGCCTACCGATGTGCGGGGTGCTGGACGCGACCGGCGTGACCCGCAACGGCCTGGTGGTGGGCTACCGGGAGGCGACCGCCCGTACGGCCAGCGTGGTCGCCGAGGCGGGCGCGACCGTGCGGGGCTACAAGCAGCACGCGGCGGTGCTCACCCCCCGCGCCGGAGAGCATCCGGCGTGGGACTGGGGTGGTGGCGCGCCGGAGGGTTTCGTCTGGCGGGGGGTGCACGCCTCGCAGCTCGGCCTGCACTGGGCGGCGGATCCGGCGATGGCGGCCCGGCTGGTCGCGGCGGCCCGGCAGGCCGAGGGCGTCGGGGCTCCGGCGTGATCGGGCAGGTGGCGGTGCGCCGTTTCCCGGAGCTGACCGTCTCCACGCCGCGTACGGAGGTGCGCCAGCTCGTCGCGGCCGACGCGAAGGCGGTGGACGAGGTCTTCGCCGACCGGCAGACCCAACGGTGGCTGCCGGTGGCCGATCCCACCGGGCGCATCGACGGGCTGGCTTGGTGCACCGACCTGGCCCGGCAACGCCGGGACAGCGGCGACGGCGACCATTACGCGGTGCTGCGCCGGGAGGACGACCGGGTGGTCGGCTGCCTGTGGACCAGGCGCACCGACTGGGGTGCCCGGCTCACCGAGGTGTCGTACGCCCTGGCCCCGCACGCCCGCGGCTACGGCCTGGCCGCCGAGGCGGTGGACGCGCTGGCCATCGCGCTGATCCTGGAGCACGGTTTCCAGCGGGTGGAGCTGCGCGTCGCGCCGGGCAACACGGCGTCGCGCCGGGTGGCCGAGAAGGCCGGGTTCAGCTACGAGGGGCTGCTGCGCAACGCGGGTTTCGTCCGGGGCGCCCGGGCCGATCTGGAGCTGTGGTCCCTGGTCGCCGCCGACCTGCACTGATCGGGCGGGTGGTGTTGGGCGTGCGGGCGGCCTTTGGGCGGGACGGCGCGCGGCCGGGCAGCCGGTGGTGCCGCGACGGCAAACATGCCGGGGGCTCCATGGCAGGAACCGCACCATTCCCGTCACGGAGCCCTCGACCGCTGCCGGTCACCCCACGATCTGATCAGACGGTGGGGTGAACTGGCGGACCGGTGTGCCCTTGAGGGCCGCCTTGAGGGTGTTGGCCACCGCCTGGATGGGGATCTGGGACTGCCCGTCACCCACGGCGTTGAACGGGTTGTCCGGGTCGGCGATGAAGCTGGCCGCCGCGAGTTCCGGGGTGTAGCCGACGAACCAGGCAGACCTGGTGCTGTCCGTGGTACCGGTCTTGCCGGCGACCGGACGGCCCACCGTGCCCCGGACGCTGTCCGCCGTCGACCAGCCGCCGCAGCTTCCCCTGGCCGGGGTGTCGCCGGTCGGGCACCGGGCGGCGTCGGTGGCGGCTCGGGCCGCGTCGGCGCTCACCACCTGTCGGCACCGCGGCTTGGCCACCTCGCGTTCGATCCCGCTGGCGGTCCGGTAGGTGGCGGGTGTGCCGTCCCGCTTGGTGATCGAGTTGACCGGGATCGCCTCGCAGTAGCGCCCGTCGGCGGCGACCGCGGCGTACGCGTTGGCCATCTCCAGCGGGGTGGCGTCGGAGACGCCCAGGGTGAACGCGCCCCACTTCTTGGCCTTGGCCGGCGAGGCGTGCTCGCGGTCCACGTCGGTACGCCAACGCAGGCCGAGCTGTTCGGCCATGCGCACCGCCCGGTCCGCGCCGACCTGCTCCTCCAGCCAGACGAAGTAGGTGTTCACCGACTTGCCGAAGCCGGACCACATGGTCTGCCGGCCGGTCATCGCGCCGCTGGCGTTGGACGGCGACCAGCCGTCGTACACCTCGGAGTGGTAGCGGTGCGGCGAGTCGAACGCGGTCGACAGTGGCATGCCGGCGTCGAGGGCGGCGAGCATCGGGAACATCTTGAACGTCGAGCCCGCCTGGTAGCCGGGGAGGGTGCCGCCACCGAGCAGGGGTGCGACCGTGTTCGGGTAGTTGGCCTTGATGTTCGGGCCGGCCTCCGGGTTGGAACTGGGGCCGTTCTCGCTCAGGTCCAGTGAGTAGTTCCGGTTGACCGCCATCGCCTTGATCCGGCCGGTGCCCGGCTCGGCGACCACGATGCCGTTGGCGAACGGGCTGCCGACGTTCTCCTTGGCGCCGACGTTCTGCTCGGCCGCCGCCTGGACCTTCGGGTCGAGGGCCAGCACGATCCGGTAGCCTCCGCGGCGTAGTTTGTCCATCCGCTCCAGCCGGTTCTGGCCGAAGGCGGGCTGCGCGCTCCACCAGTTCTTCACGTAGTCGCAGTAGAAGCCCCAGGTGACGTGCTTGGTGTTGATGGCGGCGCAGTCGTTGGCCGGGACGGTGACCCTGGTCCGGATCGGTTCGGCTTTGGCCGCCGCGGCGGCGTCCGGGGACAGGTAGCCGAGTTGCGCCATTCGGTCGAGCACGTAGTTGCGCCGCCCGGTCGCGGCCTTCTTGTCCGAGGTGATCGGGTCGTACTCGGACGGGGACTTGACCAGCCCGGCGAGGGTGGCCGCCTCGACCGGGGTGAGGGTGGCCGGGGTCTTGGAGAAGAAGATCTGCGCGGCGGCGTAGATGCCGTACGCCCGGTGACCGAAGTACGCCGAGTTGAGGTAGCGCTCCAGGATCTCGTCCTTGGTCAGATCCTCCTCGATGTCCAGCGCCATGCGCATCTCCTTGATCTTGCGCATGCTGGTTTGCTCGGTGGCCTCCTGGACCTCCTTCGGGGTGGTGGCGCTGTCCCGCAGCGCCATCCGGACGTACTGCATGGTGATGGTGGAGGCGCCCTGGGAGACGCCGCTGGAGTGGGCGTTGGCCACGAAGGCGCGCGCGACGCCCTTCGGGTCGACGCCGCGGTGCTGGTGGAAGCGGTTGTCCTCGGCGGCGATGATCGCCTGCTGGATGTTCGGCGACATGTCCGACAGCTTCGTGTACTGCCGGTACTCCTCATAGAACATGGTCAGCACGGTTTTGCCGTCCGGAGCGTAGAGGTACGACGTCTCGGCCGGCATGGCGGTGCGCAGAATGTTGGTCTTGTGCTCCAGGGCGTGCGCGGTGGCCTTGGCGCCCAGGCCGGTGGCGGCGGCCAGTGGATAGGCCAGCGCGGCGACGACGAGGCCGGTGATCAGGCCGGCACGCAGCAGTGGGAGGGAACGACCAGCGGCGGCGAGGGGTCGGTAGCTCACGGCCTCAAGTTATGACATTTCCGATTCGTCCATGAGAAGAACTCATGAACGAGATGACGTGGTGACGTGGCCCACGGTGGGTCCGGCTGTGCAGTGGGACGCCTTCCCGGCAGGATGCCGGACATGCGTGGGCAACTGATCGGCGCGGAGCCGGCCGTCGAGGACGGGCCGGTCACCCCTGGCGGCCCGGAGCCGGCCGTCGGGAACGAATCCGCTGCCGATGGCCCGGAGCCGGCCGTCGGGGAAGGTCCCGCCACCGGCGGCCCGGAACCGGGCAGCGCCAGCGTCGAACCCGACCTCGCCCACCACGGCGACGCCGAGGCCACCCCCGGCCTGGTCGACCTGGCGGTCAACGTCCGCCGCGACCAGATGCCGGACTGGCTGGCCGACCCGGTCACCGCGGCCCTGGCCGACCTGGCCGCGTACCCCGACTCCCGGCCGGCCCGCGCGGCCGTCGCCGCCCGACACGGCCGTCCCCCGCAGGAGGTGCTGCTCACCGCCGGCGCCGCCGAGGGGTTCGTGCTGATCGCCCGCGCGCTGACCGGGATACGCCGACCGGTGGTGGTGCACCCGCAGTTCACCGAGCCGGAGGCGGCGTTGCGGGCCGCCGGGCACACCGTCGAGCGGCTGCTGCTCGACCCGGACGAGGGCTTCCGGCTCGACCCGTCGCGGGTGCCCGCCGACGCCGACCTGGTGATGATCGGCAACCCCACCAACCCCACCTCGGTGCTGCACCCCGCCGCCGACCTGGCCGCGCTGGCCCGGCCCGGCCGGGTCCTGGTGGTCGACGAGGCGTTCGCCGACACCACCCTCGCTGCGGGCGTCAACGGCGAGCCGGAGTCACTGGCCGCCCGACGCGACCTGCCCGGCCTGGTGGTGGTCCGCAGCCTCACCAAGACCTGGGGCCTGGCCGGCCTGCGGATCGGCTACCTGCTCGGTGAGGCCGCGCTGCTGGCGCGCTTCGCGGCCGGGCAGCCACTCTGGGCCGTCTCCACCCCGGCGCTGGCCGCCGCCGCCGCGATCGCCACCCCGGCCGCCGTCGCGGCCGAGCGCGCCATCGCCGCCCGACTCGCCGCCGACCGCGACCACCTCGTCGCCCGCCTGGCGGCCCTGCCCGGGGTACGCGTGGCGGGCCGCCCGGCCAGCGCCTTCGTTCTGATCCACCTGCCCGGCGCGGACCGGGTACGTGAGACGCTGCGCGAGCGGGGCTGGGCGGTGCGCCGCGGCGACACCTTCCCGGGGCTGGGCCCCGACTGGCTCCGGGTGGCCGTCCGCGACCCGGCCACCTCCGACGCGTTCACCCGGGTACTGCGCGAGATCCTGGAGGCATGATGTTGGAAACCACGATCGCGGCGATCCGGCCGCTCGACGAGCCGGCGGTGGCCGCAGCCCGGGACCTCCAGGCGCGGTTGACGAAGCCGGCCGGCTCCCTCGGCGCCCTGGAAGGCCTCTCGGTGCGCCTCGCCGGGCTGGCCGGGACCTGCCCGCCACCACTGCCCGAGCCGGCCGCGGTCGCGATCTTCGCCGGTGACCACGGTGTGCACGCGCAGGGCGTGACCCCCTGGCCGCAGGAGGTCACCGTCCAGATGATCGGCAACTTCCTGGCCGGCGGTGCGGTGGTCAACGCCTTCGCCCGGCAGGCCGGTGCCACGGTCACCGTGGTCGACGTCGGCGTCGCCACCGTCCCGCCGGTCGATGCCGCCGAGGTGTCGATGGGGCCCCGGCTGGTGGCCGCGAACGTCCGCCGTGGCACCCGGGACATGACCGTCACCGCCGCCCTCACCCGCGACGAGGCTCGGGCGGCGGTGGAGACCGGCGTCCGGGTCGCCGGCGAACTGGTCGACGCCGGTGCCGGCATCCTGCTCACCGGCGACATGGGTATCGGCAACACCACCCCTTCCGCCGCGCTGATCGCCGCCTTCACCGGCGTCGACCCGGCGGCGGTCACCGGGCGCGGCACCGGGGTCGACGACGAGACGTACCAGCGCAAGATCGACGTGGTCCGGGCCGCGCTGCGCCGGCACCGGCCCGACCCGGCAGACCCGCTGGGCGTGCTGGCCGCCGTCGGTGGGCTGGAGCACGCCGCGCTGGTCGGCCTGATCCTGGGCGGTGCCGCCCGCCGCGTCCCGGTGCTGCTGGACGGCGTGATCGCGGCCAGCGCCGCGCTCGCGGCGGCGGCCTTCGCCCCGGACGCGGTCGGTGCGATGGTGGCCGGTCACCGGTCGGCCGAGCCGGGCGCGAGTGTCGCGCTGCGCCACCTCGGGCTGGACCCGCTGATCGATCTCGGGCTGCGGCTCGGTGAGGGCACCGGGGCGCTGCTGGCGCTGCCGGTGGTCACCGGCGCGGTGCGGGTGCTGCACGAGGTCGCCACCTTCGATGCGGCGGGGGTCTCGGAGAAGTGACCGCCACTCCCTATCCCCTCGGGTTGCGCCTCACCGGCCGCCGGGTGGTCGTGGTGGGCGGGGGAGCCGTCGCCACCCGGCGGGTGCCGGCGCTGCTCGAGGCGGGCGCCGACGTGTTCCTCGTCGCGCCGGAGCTGACCCCTGCCCTGCGCGCGCACGTCGACGCCGGTCGGCTGCACTGGGCGCCCCGCCGCTTCGAACCGGATGACCTCGACGGGGCCTGGCTGGTCCAGGTCGCCGTCGACGACCGGCTCGCCGCCGCGGCGGTCAGCGCCGCCGCCGCCGAGCGGCGTGTCTTCTGCGTACGCGCCGACGATCGGGCCGCCGCCACCGCCTGGACCCCGGCGGTGACCCGGCACGGCCCGGTCACCGTGGCCGTGTTCGGCGGCGGGGATCCGCGCCGGGCGATGGGTGTCCGTGACGCGGTGCGCGAGCTGCTGACCGTCCGCACCGGGCTGGTCGCGACGGCGTCCACCGGGGTCGAACCCGGGCGGGTGGCGTTGGTCGGGGCCGGCCCCGGCGACCCCGAGCTGATCACCGTCAAGGGTTGGCGGCTGCTCACCGAGGCGGACGTGGTGGTGGCCGACCGGCTCGTTCCCGGGCTGCTGCTCGACGAGTTGCGCCCCGACGTCGAGCTGGTCGACGCCTCGAAGATCCCGTACGGGCCGTCCCGCGCACAGGAGGAGATCAACCGGATCCTGGTGGAGCGGGCGCTGGCCGGGAGGTTCGTGGTCCGGCTCAAGGGCGGTGACCCGTACGTCTTCGGCCGCGGCGGCGAGGAGTTGCTGGCCTGCGCCGCCGCCGGCGTACCGGTGACCGTGGTTCCCGGGGTGACCAGCGCGATCGCCGTGCCGGCGGTCGCCGGCGTCCCGGTCACCCACCGGGCGGTGGCCCACGAGTTCACCGTCGTCTCCGGGCACGTCGCTCCGGACTCACCGGACTCGCTGGTGCGCTGGGCGGCCCTGGCCGACCTGCGCGGCACCCTGGTGGTGCTGATGGGTCTGAAGAACCTGGCGGCGATCACGGCCACCCTCGTCGGCCACGGCAAGGACCCGGCCACCCCGGTCGCGGTGATCCAGGAGGGCACCACCGGCACCCAGCGCACCCTGCGGTCGACCCTCGGCGCGGTGGCGACGGACGTGGCGGTGGCGGGCCTGCGTCCGCCCGCCATCGTGGTGATCGGCGACGTGGTCGGCGCGCTCGACGGGTGACCCGCTCCGCCCGGCCCTCCGACGCCGTTTGCGGCATGTCGCGGTCTTCTGACGCACGGACACCGCCACATGCCGCAACCGGAGTGGACCTGCCGGGAGAAGACGGCGGGTCCCGGACCGCGGTCCGGGACCCGCCGTCTTCGGTCGGTCACTGCTTGAGCATGTTGTCCAGCAGCAGCGCGCAGCGGACCAGGCCCAGGTGGCTGTACGCCTGCGGATGGTTGCCCAGGCCACGTTCGGCGAGCGGGTCGTACTGCTCGGGAAGCAGTCCCGTCGGGCCGGCGGTGTCGACCATCTGCGTGAACAGCTCCTCGGCGTCGGTACGGCGACCGGTGCGCAGGTACGCCTCGACCAGCCACGCCGTGCAGATGTGGAAGCCGCCCTCCCGACCGGGCAGGCCGTCGTCCCAGTGGTACCGGTAGACGACCGGGCCGCTGCGCAGGTCCGCCTCGATCCGCAGCACCGTGGAGAGGAACCGCGGGTCGTCGCCGGGGAGCAGCCCGGACAGGCCGATCCAGAGCGAGGAGGCGTCCATGTCCTCGTCGCCGTACGCGACGCTGTACGCCTCGACCTCCTCGTGCCAGCCGTTCTCCAGCACGTTGGCACCGATCCGGTCCCGCAGCTCCACCCACTCGGGCCGGTCCTCGCCACCGTGCTGGCGTACCACGTGCAGCGCCCGGTCCACCGTCATCCAGAGCATCACCTTGGAGAAGACGTGGTGCCGGGGCGGCAGGCGGGCCTCCCAGATGCCGTGGTCGGGCTCGTGCCAGCGGCGACGGACCGCCTCGACCATGTTCTCCAGCACCCGCCACTCGTCCTCGCGGACCGAGCCTCGGGCGTCGGCCACGGCGGCGATCAGGTCGGCGACCGGCCCGAACACGTCGAGCTGGAGCTGGTGGTTGGCCAGGTTGCCGACCCGGACCGGCCGGGAGCCGGCGTACCCGGGCAGGGTGTCGATGACCGCCTCGGCACCCAGCTCGTAGCCGTCCACGGTGTAGAGCGGGTGCAGCCGCTCCGGGTGCCCGCCGGTGCGTTCGATGACGCCGTCGATCCAGCGCAGCAGCCCCTCGGCCTCCTCGGTGGAGCCGAGGTCGACCAGCGCGCGGGCGGTCATCGCGGCGTCGCGCAGCCAGCAGTACCGGTAGTCCCAGTTCCGGACGCCGCCCAGTTCCTCGGGCAGTGAGGTGGTGGCGGCGGCCAGGATCGAACCGGTGGGCTGGTGGCAGAGCCCGCGCAGGGTGAGTGCGCTGCGGGCGACCAGTTCACGTTCGGTGTTCGGCAGCCGCAGCGAGGCCACCCAGTCCTTCCACGGACGCTCGGCCGCGGCCTGCCGCTCGTGGACCGGCACCAGGTGGTGCTCCAGGCTGTGCGTGCCGAAGCGGAGCTCCAGCACGACCTGCCCACCGGCGGCGCGCAGGTCGACGACGGCCCGCGCGGTCTCGTACCCGCCGTCGTTGCCGACCTCCCACTCCACCCCCGGGGCGTACAGCGACACCGGCTCGTTCGAGCCGAGCACCAGCAGGCCGTCGTCCATCGGCTGGAGCTGGACCTGAACCTGCCCGAACTCGGGACGGGGAGCGAACTCGATGCGGGCCCGGCCGGTGCCGGTGAGCACCCGGACCAGGATGGAGTCGCCGCTGACCACGGCCGGGCCGTCCGGGGTGGTTTCGGCGGCCGGCAGATCCAGCCAGTCCGTGACGGTCAGGCCGGACCAGCGGGTCTCCACGGTCATCGTGCCGCTGCGGTAGCGCTGCCCGAGCGGGATGCCGCCCTTCTCCGGCCCGACGGTGAAGTGTCCGGCCGGGCTGCCGCCGACCAGGTCGGCGAAGATCGCGGCCGAGTCGGGCTTGGGGTGGCAGAGCCAGGTGACCTTGGCCTCGGGGGTGAGCAGGGCGACCGTCCGGCCGTTGGCCAGCATCGAGTGCCGTTCGATCGGCACGGCGCGCTCGCCGAAGAGCCAGTGCCGGCGGGTCTCCAGCAGCAGGCCGAGCGCCCGGGCCGCGTCGATCGGCTCGGCGACCCGGAAGTGCGCCCGGGTGTCCCCGGGGCCGATCTTGATGCCGATGTCGGGGCCGTGCAGGTTGCCGAAGGCGTTCTCGTCGGTGACGTCGTCGCCGATGAACAGCACCGCGCTGGCCGACAGCTGGGTACGCAACTGGTCGACCGCGGTGCCCTTGTGGGTGGCGACCACCGACAGTTCGATGACCTCCTTGCCCTGCGTGACGGTGACGTCCGGCCAGGTCGCGGGGCCGTTGCGGACCGCCTCGACGGCCGCGGCGGCGACCTGCGGGTCCACCCCGCGGGTGTGGACGGCGACGCTGGCCGGTTTGCGCTCCAGCCGGATCCCGGGATGGGCCACGGCGATCTCGCGCAGCGCGTCGCGCAGCCGGGTGCGTACGGCGACCAACTCGGGGGAGAGCCGCTCGACGAAGCCGATGTCGAACTCGGAGCCGTGGCTGCCGACCAGGTGCACCTCGCTGGGCAGCCGGGACAGCGCGGCCAGGTCCCGCAGCGCACGACCGGAGACCACCGCGACGGTGGTCTGCGGCAGCGCGGCGAGGGCGCGCACCGCGGCCACCGACTCCGGCAGCGGTACCGCCTTGCTCGGGTCCGCGACGATCGGCGCGAGCGTGCCGTCGTAGTCGCAGGCGACCAGGAGCTGCGGCACCCGGGCGATCCGCCCGATGGCCGCGCGCAGCTCGGGATCCATCGTCCCCGCGGGCGGGGTCACGATGTCGATGGCGGCGTTCACAGGGTCACCTCGGTTCGCGACTGCGGGGCTCGCAGGATCGGCTCACTCCTCGCGCTCACAGGGTCACCTCGGTTCGCGACTGCGGGGCTCGCAGGATCGGCTCACTCCTCGCGCTCACTCGGCCTCCACCTCGGGGGCGCCGAGTTCGGTCAGGAACGATTTCGCCCAGTGCCCCACGTCGTGGGTGCGTAGATGACGTTGCATGATCCGCATGCGTCGACGGGCCTCCGGCTTCTCCACGTGTACGGCCCGCAGGAGAGCGTCCTTGACGGCGTCGGGGTCGTGCGGGTTGCACAGGAACGCCTGGCGCAGCTCGGTGGCGGCGCCGGCGAACTCACTGAGCACGAGCGCGCCGCCCTGGTCGTCGCGCGATGCCACGTACTCCTTGGCCACCAGATTCATTCCGTCTCGCAGCGGGGTCACCATCATCACGTCGGCCGCCACGTACAGCGCGGCCAGTTCGGAGCGACTGTACGACTGATGCAGATAATGCACCGCAGGCACGCCGACTCTACCGAATTCGCCATTAATCCGACCAACCTCGCGTTCCACCTTGACGCGAAGTGCCTGGTAGTGCTCCACACGCTCCCGGCTGGGCGTGGCGACCTGCACCATAACCGCCTCGGGAACTGTCAACTTTCCGTCAGCAAGAAGTTCCCGGAAGGCCTTGAGTCGAAGCTCGATGCCCTTCGTGTAGTCCAGCCGGTCGACGCCCAGGATGATCGTCTTCGGATTGCCGAGCTCCTCGCGGATCTGCTTGGCCCGGGCCTGGATCGCCGGGTCCTCGGCCAGCCGCTCCATCTCCCTGGTGTCGATCGAGATGGGGAAGGCGCCCGCCTTCACCTGGCGGCCGTCCACCTGGATCATCTGGCCCTCGTAACGGAGGCCGAGCAGGTGCCGAGCCAGCCGGACGAAGTTCTGCGCGGCCAGTCGCTGCTGGAACCCGACCAGATCGGCCCCGAGCAGACCGCGCAGGATCTCGGTGCGGAACGGCATCTGCATGAACAGCTCGATCGGCGGGAACGGGATGTGCAGGAAGAAGCCGATCTTCAGGTCGGGTCGCAGCTCGCGCAGCATCGCCGGGACCAGCTGGAGCTGGTAGTCCTGCACCCAGACCGTCGCCCCCTCGGCCGCCACGTCCGCCGCGGCCTCCGCGAAACGGGCGTTGACCAGGCGGTACGCCTCACGCCAGCGGCGCTTGTAGGCCGGCGTCTCGACCGCGTCGTGGTAGAGGGGCCAGATGGTGGCGTTGGACTGGCCCTCGTAGTAGCGCTCCAGTTCCTCGGCACTCAGCGGCACCGGGTGCAACCGGATGCCCTCCAGGTCGAACGGCTCCGGTGCGGCACCGGTGCCGCCGGCCCAGCCGACCCAGGTGCCCTGGTGCTCGGCGAGGACGGGGTGCAGCGCGGTGACCAGCCCTCCCGGGCTGCGTCGCCACTGCCGCCCCTCGGGTGTGCTCACCTCGTCGACCGGCAGTCGGTTCGCCACTACGACAAAGGAGCTACGGACGGTCACGATCGGCCACCTCCGGGTGCTGACGGGTCCACCGCGATGAGCGTACTGAGCGTAGCTGCGGTGTCTTGGCCCCCGTGTCGGACTCACCTACCCGTCCCAGAACCGCCGAACCCTGATCGTGATCTTGTTGACATCGGCGGTTCAGAGGTCGATGACCGGCCACTCCTTCGGCAGCACCTCGCCGAGCAACTCCCGCCGGTCCGTCATGATCGGAGTGGTGGCCCGTGTGGCCTCCAGTGCCGCCTGGGCCAGGTCCATGCTTCCCAGGGTGCGGGACCAGCCGCCGAGAAACATGCACATGTCATGCTCGACGGGAGTGACGATCACCTGGTCGAGATCGCCGAGGATGTCCAGGAGGCGCCAGCCGTCGGTGGTCACCCGGCGGTACGCCTCGGCGAGGCACAGTGCGGGCACGATCACCGCCTGCCGCCGGTCCGCCACCTGGGCGATTTGCTCCCCGACCGCCTCGGTGCCTCCGGAGTAGGCCAACAGGCATGCGGTGTCGAGCACCAGGCCGGCGTCAGTCACGGATGGTCAGCCGTCCGCGGGACGACTCGCCCAACAGTGCGGCCGCCTTGGCGCGCAGCTCCGGAGTGATCTTCGCCTGTGCCTCGTCGAGCGTGCGGCCCGCCTCGGCGACCCCGTCCTCGGAGAGTCGGAAGCCGGCCTGCCTCAGTGCTCGCCGGGTGCGCTCACCCGCCATCCGTTGCCGCACGCTCTCGGTGATGAACGCGGAGACGTTGGGCTCCTCGGCCAGCCGCTCCGCGACGTCGTCGGGGACGCTGATGGCGATCTTCCTGGTCATACCGGGGACACTAGCGAGTTATACCGCCGGGGACAACGAGGGCTCGACGCCGTACCGCCGGGGTGGGGTGATGTGGGCGCGGCCGCCCATACCTGTCAGGATTGACGACGGCGTGCGCGCGGCCGGCTCCCGGCCGACGGCGGCGAGCGGAAGTCGCAACCAGCGCCCGCGCCCCAGCAGCTCGCGACCGCAACCGACGGAGGTAGCCCGCACCGTGGCCCAGTTCATCTACGTCCTGGAAAAGGCGCGCAAGGCGCACGGCGACAAGGTCGTGCTCGACAACGTGACGCTGAACTTCCTGCCGGGGGCCAAGATCGGTGTGGTCGGCCCGAACGGCGCCGGTAAGTCCAGCCTTCTCAAGATCATGGCAGGGCTGGACCGGCCCAGCAACGGCGAGGCCCGGCTCATGCCCGGCTACACCGTCGGCCTGCTGGCCCAGGAGCCCCCGCTCAACGACGCCAAGACCGTGCTCGGCAACGTCGAGGAGGCGGTCGCCGAGATCAAGGCCAAGCTGGAGCGGTTCAACAAGATCGCCGAGCAGATGGCGACGGACTACTCCGACGAACTGATGGAGGAGATGGGTCGGCTCCAGGAGGAGCTGGACAACGCCGACGCCTGGGACATCGACTCCAAGCTCGAACTGGCGATGGACGCGCTGCGCTGCCCGCCGCCGGACGCCGACGTGACCCAGCTCTCCGGTGGTGAGCGTCGCCGGGTGGCGCTGTGCAAGCTGTTGCTGGAGGCGCCCGACCTACTGCTGCTGGACGAGCCGACCAACCACCTGGACGCGGAGAGCGTGCAGTGGCTGGAGCAGCACCTCGCCAAGTACGCCGGCACCGTCCTGGCCATCACGCACGACCGGTACTTCCTCGACAACGTGGCCGGCTGGATCCTGGAACTCGACCGGGGCCGGGCCATCGGCTACGAGGGCAACTACTCCACCTACCTGGAGAAGAAGGCCGCCCGGCTCTCGGTGGAGGGCCGTCGGGACGCCAAGATGAAGAAGCGCCTCGCCGACGAGCTGGAGTGGGTCCGCTCGAACGCCAAGGCCCGCCAGACCAAGTCCAAGGCCCGCCTCGACCGCTACGAGGAGATGGCCAGCGAGGCGGAGAAGACCCGCAAGCTGGACTTCGAGGAGATCCAGATTCCGCCGGGTCCGCGCCTGGGCAACACCGTCATCGAGGCGCAGAACCTCACCAAGGGGTTCGGCGACCGGGTGCTGATCGACAACCTGTCGTTCTCGCTGCCACGCAACGGCATCGTCGGCATCATCGGTCCGAACGGCGTCGGCAAGACCACCCTGTTCAAGACCATCGTCGGGCTCGAGCAGCCGACGAGCGGCGACGTCAAGGTCGGCGAGACCGTGTCGCTGTCGTACGTCGACCAGAACCGGCAGGGCCTGGCCGGCGACAAGACGGTCTGGGAGGTCGTCTCCGACGGGCTGGACCACCTCATGGTCGGCAAGGTCGAGATGCCGTCGCGGGCGTACATCGCCGCGTTCGGGTTCAAGGGGCCGGACCAGCAGAAGCCGACCAAGGTGCTCTCCGGCGGCGAGCGCAACCGGCTCAACCTGGCGCTCACCCTCAAGATCGGCGGCAACGTCATCCTGCTCGACGAGCCGACCAACGACCTGGACGTGGAGACCCTCTCCAGCTTGGAGAACGCGTTGTTGGAGTTCCCCGGCTGCGCCGTGGTCATCTCGCACGACCGGATGTTCCTGGACCGGGTCGCCACCCACATCCTGGCCTGGGAGGGTGACGACGAGAACCCGGCCAAGTGGTTCTGGTTCGAGGGCAACTTCGAGGCGTACGAGAAGAACAAGATCGACCGGCTCGGCGCGGAGGCGGCCCGCCCGCACCGGGTGACCTACCGCAAGCTCACCCGCGACTGAGCATGGCGGACCGCTTCGTCTACCACTGCACGCTGCGCTGGTCCGACCTGGACGCGTACGGCCACGTCAACAACGCCCGCTTCCTCACCCTCTACGAGGAGGCCCGGGTGGCGATGATGTTCGCCGGTGGTCGGGCGTGGGGGGTCGACTCGTTCGCCGACGGGGTGGTCATCCGCCGGCACGAGGTCGACTACCTGCGGCCGATCGACTACGCCCTCGGCCGGGCCACCGCCGAGGCGGCCCCGACCGTCCGGATCGAACTGTGGGTGGAACAGATCCGGGCCGGTTCGTTCACCGTCGCCTACGAGTTGTACGACGGCGAGGTGCTGGCCAGCACCGCCCGTTCGGTGTTGGTGCCGTTCGACCTGATCGCGAAACGACCCCGGCGGATCAACGACGACGAGCGGACCTTCCTGCTGTCGTACGCGCCGGCCGGCGGGCCGGGGTGAGCGGGGCGGCGACGGCGCCGGGACACGGGCTGGAGGGCGTCGCCGACGCGGGCGCCTTCCTGGCCCGGCTGGTCCGCTTCGACCCGGCCACCGTGGTCCGGCTCCGGCCGGTCGACGGGGCCGGGCGCACGGCGCTGTGGGCCCGGCTGCCCTGGGATGCGCTGGTGACCCGGACGGTAGCCGGGCGTGCACCGGGCGACGTCACCGTCTCCGCCACCGACCTGCTGGCCCGACTGGAGTCGGCCGACGCCGCGTTGCCGACCCGGCGGGACGAGCGGTGGCGCTGGCCGCTGCCACCGGTGGCGAGCCGGGCGGTGGAGCAGGTGCCGGCCGGGGAGCTGCGCCGGATCGCCGAGGCGGCTGCGGGCGCCCTGCGCAGCGCGGCGGCGCACGGGGTCGGTGGCCGGGCGGTGGGGCAGCGGGTGCTGCGCGACGCGCTACTGGACCACGTCGCGGTGGTGGTGACCCCGGACGACGCGTCGGGTGAGCCGGTCGAGGTGAGCCAACGGTTGGTGCAGGCGGTGGTCCGGATGGGTTTTCTCGGGCCGGTCGACGCCGCCGGTGCGGCCCAGGTCCGGGTGGCCGGCCGCTGGGTCGGACTGGTCGGACCGTACGGAACGGCATGGTCGCGCAAGGTTCACGAACTCGCCATCCAACCCCGCAAGGACCACCCGAAAGTATGACCCATGGTCATTCTTCTGGCCTGGTGCTGTCGTTGGGGGGGTGTCTCCGGCCGGCTATCCGGGTACCGTCCATCCTCGGATCCAACACACCGTAGGCGTCCGGATCCGCTGGGGAGTGAGGTGCGCGAGCGATGCCGTGGTGGTCATGGCGCCCTGGTTCCGTCACAGGTGGCGACCAGGAAACTCGAAGCGGGACCACAGTGGACAGCAACCTCCGGGTCGGACCACCGTCCCCCCGGCAGCCGGGTGACGACTGCTGCAAGGCCGCCGACCGACCGGTGGCCGGCGACCTGCCCCCCGCGGTCGCGCCGGTCACCCTGCGCCGGGTCTGCGACGCGCTCGACCTGCTCGACGTGCGTTACCTGGCCGACGGTGACGGCAACCTGCTGGCCATGTGGGAACGGCACGCGGTGCTGGTCACCCTGGAGGGTCCGGAGGACGAGATCCTGGTGATGCGCGCCCGTCCACACGCCACCGTCCCCCCGGACTGGGCGGACCGGGCCTACCGGGTGGTCAACGAGTGGAACCACACGCGGCGGTTCTGCAAGGCATACATCGGTGACCCGACCGAGCGCGGCCAGCTGCCCATCTACGCCGAACTCCAGGTGCCGCTCGGTGCCGGCACCCACGACGCGCTCCTGGTGGAACTGCTCGACTGCGGCGCGGCCGTCGCGACCACCTTCGTCGACTGGCTGCACGACGAGGGCGCGCTGCTGTAGCCCGCCGCCGGCTGCCGGTCGGGCGGTGTCCGGGCGGGCCGGGTCAACCGGTTGGGTCCTCCATGACGTTCACCATGAAGTAGGCCGCCCGCTCCAGGTAGTCCCAGAGCGCTGCGGCGATCTCCGGCGGCAGCTCCAGCCGGTCGACCGCGCGTCGCATGTGGTGCAGCCACGCGTCCCGCTCGGCGGCGCCGATCCGGTACGGCGCGTGCCGCATCCGCAGCCGCGGGTGCCCGCGCTGCGACGAGTAGGTGTTCGGGCCACCCCAGTACTGCATGAGGAAGAGGGTCAGCCGGTCGGCGGCCGGCCCGAGGTCCTCCTCCGGATACATCGGGCGCAGCAACGGGTCGGTGGCGACGCCGGCGTAGAACTCGTCGACCAGCTTGCGGAAGGTGGGCTCGCCGCCGACCGCTTCGAAGAGGGTCGTCGGCGGCTCGGTACGGTCGGACTCACCTGCGGGGCTCACCGTTCCATCCTGCCAGGCGTCCCGGCCCGGCGGGCGCCGCCCACCGCCCGGGCGGCGGCGGTCACGTCGCCGCGGGGCTGCGCCGGTCGTCGATCCGGTCGCCCGGGGCTGCCCGGCCGGTCCCGGGATGAGACCCGACGGGAGCGGGCGACCCGTCGGTCGCCGCATTGGCGTTGGCGAGGGTGGCCGCCGTCACCGCCGACTCGACGGTCGAGCCGTCCGGCCAGCGCAGCACCGCGACGAGCATCAGCAGGACGCCGGCGGCGCTCCACGCGCCAACCACCACGGGGATGGAGAACCGGTCCGCGAACAGCCCGGTGACCAGTACGGCGGCCCCCTGGATCACCTGCATCCCGCTGGCCATCACGCCGAAGGCGCGGGCCCGGTATCCGTTGGGCAGGGCGCGGACGAACAGCCCGTTGGCGGTCGGCAGCACTCCCGCGACGGCGAACCCACACCCGGCGGCGAGCAGGGCCACCACCAGCGGCGGTGGGTCCAGCAGCGCGGGCACCAGCACCAGCGGTGCCGCCACCGCCAGGGGGCGCATCAGCATGATCCGGCGGGCCGGCGCGACCGCTCGTCCGACCAGCAGTCCACCCAGGATGAAGCCGACCGGGCCGGCCGCCATGATCAACGCCTGCGACGGGCCGCTGCCCAGTCGGTCGTCGGCCCGTTCACCGGCCCAGGCGGCGGCGAGCCCTTCCGGAACGATGGAGAAGAGCATGGCGCTGAAGACCAGCACGGCGATCGCCCGCAGGACCGGGTTGCCGAAGACGATGCGGAATCCCTCGGCGGTCTCCCGGAGCAGGTGACTGCGGTGGGTGGCGTTCATCGCCGGGGCACGGTCGCGTACCCCCCACCGGACCAGCACGGCCGACGCGGCGAAGGTCGCCGCGTTGATCAGCAACGCGACGGTCGGGTTCACCGCGGCCACGGCGGCCCCGAGCAGGTATCCGACGACCTGGGCGGCCTGGCCGGTGCTGGCGTTCAATGACAACGCGACGACCAGTCGGTCACCGCTGAGGATGGTCGGCAGCAGCGCCGACCTGGCCGCCTGGCTGGGCGGGTTGGCGAGCGTGGTGGCGAAGAGCAGGACCAGGATCACCCAGACCGGGGACTGCGGCACCGCGATCAGCGCCATCAGTGTCATCCGGATCAGGTCGCAGACCACCATCACCCGGCGGTACGGGTACCGCTCGGCCAGTGCCGCGAGCAGCGGCCCCCCGGCGAGCCAGGGGAGGTAGCTGACCGCGAACGCGGCGGCGGAGAGAGCGATCGACTCGCTCTCCCGGTAGACCAGAACGGTGACCGCCGCCTTGGCGAGGTAGTCGCCGATCCAGGACAGGAGGCTGGCGGTGAAGATCGCCCGGTACTCGGGCTGGGCGAACACTTCACGGAAGGTAGCCGGGCGGTCCGGAGAGGCTTGCTCGTCGGACACCGTCGCCTCCATCGGACCCGCCGGCACCGCTCGTGACGGCCTGGCGGACCCCGTCGTCAGATCTACGGATCAGCGAGGAAATGGTCACGCTCCGGCGGGAGCGCGTGCTCCGGATTCTGCCCGATCGTCTGACAACTGGCTAGGGCGAACGGATCGATCGTCGCATCTCCGACTGAACGAACGGACGATACCCGAGGGTTCGGGCGGTCGGGAACCCCCAGAATTCGGGTCAGGTGGCACCCCCCTGGCCGGTGGGCGGGGTGCCCCCGACGGCCGGTCCGCCGCCGGTCGGCGCGGTCATCGGCAGGCCGGGATAGAGCCGGGCCGCGGCGATCTTCGCGGTGATGCCCGAGTTCTCCAGCGCCTCGGCGAGCCGGCGGCGCAGCTCGCGACCGACCGAGAACTGGCCGTCCGCCGTCGTCTTGACCACGGTTCGGATCACCGCGCCGTCGACCGTCATCTGCTCGACGCCCAGCACCTCCGGCGCTTCGACGATCTCCGGTGCCAACTCCGGGTCCATGGCCACCGACGCCGCCGCGGTACGCAGCACGGCCGTGGCCTCCTCGGTGCTGGCGAACCCGATCGGCAGGTCCACCACCACCAACGCCCAGCCCTGGCTCTTGTTGCCGACCCGGACGATCTCACCGTTGCGGATGTACCACAGCACCCCGCGCCCGTCGCGGACCGTGGTCACCCGCAGCCCCACCGCCTCGACCACGCCGGTGGCCTCGCCCAGGTCGACCGTGTCACCCACGCCGTACTGGTCTTCGATGAGCATGAACAGGCCGGCGAGCAGGTCCTTCACCAGGCTCTGCGCGCCGAAGCCCAGGGCCACGCCGGCGATACCGGCACTGGCCAGCAGCGGGGCCAGGTCGAAGCTGAACTCCCTGAGCACCATCAGCAGCGCGATGCCGAAGACGAAAGCGGTGACCATGCTGCGGAGCACCGAGCCGATCGCCTCGGCCCGCTGCCGGCGGCGCTCCGGGACGAACTGCGCCGGGTCCGCCGCCGCGGAGGGGATCCGCTCCCGCAACGGCCGCAGCAGGGTGGGCATGGTGCTCTCGCTGGTGGTACGGACCAGCCGGTTGATGGTCCGGTGCAGCGCCCACCGGGCGAGCAGCGCCAGCAACAGGATCAGGACGACCCGCAGCGGCTTGAGCAGAATCCAGTAGCTGCCCTCGGCGAACCAGGTCGATCCGGTCGTGTTCAGCACAGCCGCGCACAGGGGGTCGTCGAGGCAGCTCTGCGACGGGGTCGGGTCGATGATCGGTTCGGCGAGGACGGTCAGGTCGGCGGTGCGCACCCTGCTTTCGTACCCCACCGTGGAGCGGGGGCCAGCGGCGACCCGCCGGCTGCCCGGGGTGTCGTTGCGCATGATCACAGGTGCCGAACCGGTCATTTTCACACGCCCGGCTGCAGGCTTCCCCGGTGCCCCGGATTAGTGCGTGCAATCCGGGGTCTTATCAGGGACGATTGGCGCAACGGACGTCGGTGATCCTGCCGGCGTCGGTCGTGGTCACCCTGTGTCCGCAGGGCGCGGCCGGCGCGGCCAGCGGTGGGAGCGGCTGGACCGGGAGGGTGAGCACGATGCCTGACATACGACCCACGGTGGGCTCCGGCGCGCTGGTTCTCAACGCCACCTACGAGCCGCTGTGTGTCGTGTCGGTGCGTCGCGCCGCGATCCTCGTGCTCTCGGCCAAGGCGGTCTGCGTCGCCGACGGCGACGGGGTCCTGCACAGCGCCCGAAGTGCCCTGCCGGTACCCTCGGTGGTCCGCCTCACCCGCTTCGTCCGGGTGCCGTACCGCACCCACGTCGGCCTCTCCCGGCGGGCCGTCTTCGCCCGCGACGGCGGGCGGTGCGCGTACTGCCGGGGGCCGGCGGAGACCATCGACCATGTCTTCCCGCGCAGCCGGGGCGGTCGGCACGCCTGGGAGAACGTGGTCGCCGCCTGTGCCCGCTGCAACCACACGAAGGGCGACAAGACCCCCGCCGAACTGGGCTGGCGGTTGCACAGCATGCCCGTCGCCCCCAAGGGGACGGCCTGGCGGGTGCTCGGCCACCGCGCCCCCGACCCGCGCTGGGAGGACTGGCTCGACCTTCGGGAGTCGCTGCGCGAGACCGAGGCCGCCTGAGCCGGTCGCTCACCCGTCACGGGTGCGGACCAGCGAGGCGTACACCACCACGTTGTCGGCGTACCCGGTGTCCCCGCCCACCCAGCGCCCGCCACAGGTGATCAGCCGGAGGTTCGGGCGGCTGAAGTCGCCGTAGATCTCGTCCACCGGCAGTCGCTCCTTGCCGTGCCGCTGCACCCGGTCGACCTCGAAAACGGCCACCTTCCCGTCCTCGCGGGTCACCTCGACCTCGTCGCCGTCGCGCAACTCCCGCAGCCCGTGGAAGACGGCCGGGCCGGTGCTGGTGTCGACGTGCCCGACGATCACCGCCGGGCCGTACTGGCCGGGGGTGGGGCCCTGGTCGTACCAGCCCGCCTCCTGGGCTCGGGCGGCGTCCGGCACCCCGATGCTGCCGTCCGCGGCGATGCCGACGTGGTGCACCGGCGCCCGCACCTCGATCCGGTCGATCACGATCCTGGTCGGCGGGCTCGCCGGCAGCACCGGGAACCCTCTCGGCGGCGGACGCAGCCCGGCGATGAACCGGTCCGGCAGCAGGCTCAGGCCGGTCACCCGTTCGGCGCCGAGCAACGCGACGATCAGCACCATCAGTCCGGCGACCACCATCACCGGCAGCCCCGGCCCCGGGGCCCCGACCCGGCGGGACAGCGGCCGGTACGGGCGGCGGGTCGCCGGGCGTACCGGGGCGGTGTGCGCGACGGGGTCGGTGGTGGACACGCTGGCGGCGACGGCGTGACCGGCCACCCGGCGTAGTCGGCCGGCCGCGCGGGCCACCAACCGGGCGGTGGCCCGCAGCCGGTCCGACCGTGGCGTACGCGAACGTGCGCGGGCCATGGCGGCGTGGGGTCAGGAGCCGGTCCCGGCCCGACGCCGACCCCCGCCGAGCACCCCGAGGCCGGCCACCACCGCGACCGCGACCAGCGCGCCGACGAGCAGCAGCGAGCCGGCCCCACGGTCGTCGGCGGTGCCGCCGCCCCCGGTCGCCGGCCCCTTGGTCGGTTGGGTCATGTTGAGCACGGTGAGCACGGTCGACGCGGTCTGTCCGTTGGCGCAGCGCAGGTCGACCGGATAGTCGCCGGCCTCCCGGTTGCGCGGGATGGTGACCGCCCCGGTGAGGAAGCCGTTGTCCGGCCGCAGCACCACCCGGCCGAACGCGTCGGACTGCACGGTGGCCTGCTGGTTGTTGGCGGTGTCACAACTGGCCCGGATGTTGACCCGGGTGCCGGCCTGTGCGGTGTTCGGCGTGACCTCGACGAAGGTGTTGTCGCCCGCGCGGGCCGGTGTCGCCCCGGACAGCACGAACGCGACGAACATCGCCAGCACGGCGGAGAAGGCACGATGGTGCCCGATGAGCCCCCGCATGATTCCCCCCTCCCGGCATGTTCGCCGGAATCCTGCGACGGGTGTCCGGGCCTGCATTCCCGCTGGCGGGACGGCAAACCCGGGGGACCACTGAGGGTGATTGGTGGGAGGAAGCGGCGGGTCAACGACGACGGGTGGAGGCGGCGCCCGCCACGGGCGGCAGCGGAGCGACCGGGTGCCAGTCCAGTGGGGTGGACAGCACCATCGTGCTCGACGGCTGCCCGTACGGAGCGAGCCGGTCGATGACCGCCTCGAAGCCCTCCATCGAGCCCGCGGCCACCTTCAGCGCGCTGCACGCGTCGCCGGTGATCCGGTGGATCTCGCGGATCTCCGGCCACTCGGCCACCGCCGGGTCGTGCAGGATGCAGCGCGGCCCGTAGCAGGACATCCGGATCAGCGCGAGCACGCTGCGGCCGGCCCGGGCCAGGTTGACGTGGGCGTGGTAGCCGAGAATCACCCCGGTCGCCTCGAGCCGGCGCACCCGCTCGGCCACCGCCGGTGGGGACAGGTGCACCCGCCGGGACAGTTCGCTGTACGACAGGCGCGCGTCGGCCTGCAACTCCCGCAGCAGCGCCCAGTCCATGTCGTCCATGCCCGGACTTTACCTTCCGCAGGTAGAATCCGAACAACACCTTCAGATCGCAAGGTGACCCTGCCCGAGTGCCGTCGGATCGGCATTCCATCGACCGTCCGTACCGCGGGACCATGTCGTATCCGGCCACGGAGGTGACGAGACGGTGAAGCAGACAAACCGGCGGGCGACCACGCTCACCGCGGCGGTGCGCCCGGCCACCCCCCAGCAACGAGCCGCACGCGCGGCCCGCAACGGCGGCGAGCCGACCCTGGAGTTCGCCGACCGGGTGCCGTACGACGCGTACGTGCACGCCAGCACGCTGCATCGGTTGCAGCAGCCGCTCAGCGACGACCCGGGCGAGATGTCCTTCCTGATGGTCAGCCAGATCATGGAGCTCTACTTCGGGCTGACCTGCCACGAACTGCGCCAGGCGCAGCGGGACCTGCGCGCCGACCGGGTCTGGGACGCCCTGGCCCCGCTGCGCCGCGCCGCGCTGCACCTGGAAGGGCTCAATGCCGCCTGGCGCGGTCTGCGCTGGATGACCCCGGCCGACTTCAACCGGTTCCGCGATCTCCTCGGCGAGGGCTCCGGCTTCCAGTCGGCGATGTACCGGCGGCTGGAATTCCTGCTCGGCCTGCGCGACCCGGCCCTGATCCGCCCGTTCCGGCGCCAACCGCAGGTGTACGACGAACTGCGCGCCACCCTCGCCGCGCCGAGCCTCTGGGACGACGTGGTCGCCCTGCTCGCCCGGCACGGTCACGACCTCCCCGCCGACCTGCTCGGCCGGGACGTCTCCGTCGAGCATCATCCACATCCGGCGGTCGAGGCAGCCTGGCTGACGGTCTACGACGACAACCGCCCCGACAACCAACTCCGGCTGCTCGGTGAGGCGCTGACCGAGGTGGCCGAGCAGTTCGGCGACTGGCGGTGGAACCATGTCAAGGCCGTCCAGCGCACCATGGGCGCCAAGGTCGGCAGCGGCGGCTCCACCGGTCTGGCCTGGTTGCAGCGCAGCATGGCCCGGGTGGTCTTCCCGGAACTCTGGTCGGCCCGGACGGCGATGTGAGCGGGGGAGCGGACGTGCCCGACGAGCAGGAGGCCCACCGCCTCGACAAGGCCGACCCCGGCCACCGCCACCTCTTCCACGTGCCGCGGGCCGACGGCGGTCGCTACCCGGAGGCCGCCTACCTGGCCGGCAACTCCCTCGGCCTGCAGCCCCGCGCCACCTGCGACGAACTCCTCGCCGACCTGGACGCGTGGCGCCGGCTCGGCGTCGAGGGGCACCTGGAGGCCGAGCGGCCGTGGCTGTCGTACCACGAGCTGTTGGCCGCGCCGGCCGCGCGACTGGTCGGCGCGTCGCCCGCGGAGACCGTGGTGATGAACTCCCTCACGGTCAACCTGCACCTGCTGATGGTGAGTTTCTACCGCCCGGCCGGGCGGCGGACCCGGATCGTCGTCGAGGACACCGCCTTCCCCTCGGACTCCTACGCCGTCCGCAGCCAGGCCCGTTTCCACGGCCTCGACCCGGACGCCACGGTGGTACGCCTGAAGCCCCGCCCCGGCGAGGAGAACCTGCGGACGCGGGACGTCACCGACTTCCTCGCCGCCGAGGGCGACACCGTCGCGCTGGTGCTGCTCGGCGGCGTCAACTACCTCACCGGTGAGCTGATGGACATCCCGGCGATCACCGCCGCCGGCCGGGCCGCGGGCGCGGTCGTCGGCTGGGACCTGGCGCACGCCGTCGGCAACGTGCCGCTGGCGTTGCACGACTGGGACGTCGACGTCGCCGCCTGGTGCTCCTACAAGTACCTCAACTCGGGACCGGGATCCCTCGCCGGAGTCTTCGTCCACCAACGCCACCTCGGCGACCCGAACCTGCCCCGGTTCGAGGGCTGGTGGAGCACCGAGGCGGCCACCCGGTTCGAGATGACCCCGGTCTCCCGGCCACCGGCCACCGCCGAGGCGTGGCAGATCTCCAACCCGCCGATCTTCGCGATGGGGCCGGTGCGTACCTCGCTGGAACTGTTCGACGCGATCGGCATGCCGGCGCTGCGGGCGCGCAGCGTCCGGCTCACCGGTTACCTGCACCGGCTGCTCGACGAGGTGACCGCCGACCGGCCACTGGCCGTCATCACCCCGCGCGACGCCGACCGGCGGGGCTGCCAGCTCTCGGTGCGCGTCGGCGCGGGCAGCGCCGCCGAACTGACCAGGCGGCTGCGTCACGAGCACGGTGTCATCGCCGACGCCCGGGAACCGGACATCGTCCGGTTCGCCCCGGTGCCGCTCTACTCGACGTACCACGACTGCTGGCGGGTGGCCGAGGCGCTGGCCACCACCGTGGCGACCTCATGACCAGCGGACGGGTCGAGATCGCGGTGGTCGGGGCCGGGCTGGCCGGCTGCCTACTGGCCTGCTTCCTGGCCCGGCGCGGGTACCCGGTCGCGCTCTACGAGCGGCGGCCCGACCCGCGCACCAGCACGGCGGAGCGGGGGCGCTCGATCAACCTGGCGCTCTCCGCGCGCGGCCTCGACGCGCTGCGCCGCATCGGCCTGGACGAGCAGGTGATGGGCGACGCGCTGCCGATGCGCGGCCGGATGATCCACCCGGTGGCCGGGGAGCCACGGTTCCAGTCGTACAGCGCCGACGGCGACCGGGCGATCAACTCGATCAGCCGCAGCGCGCTGAACAACGCCCTGCTCACCGCCGCCGCCGCGCGGCCCGGCGTACGGGTCGCCTTTGACCACCGGCTGGTCGGGCTCGACCCGGCCACCGGCGAGATGGCATTCGAGACTCCGCAGGGCAAGCTCACCGCCACCGCGCCGGTCGTGCTCGGCGCCGACGGAGCCGGCTCCGCGGTGCGCGGGCAACTGCTCGGGTACGGCGTGCTGGACGAAAGCCTCGACTTCCTCGACTACGGCTACAAGGAGCTGACCATCCCGCCGGTCGGCGGCGAGTTCGCCCTCGACCCGGCGGCCCTGCACATCTGGCCGCGCGGCACCTCGATGATGATCGCGCTGCCCAACCCGGACCGCTCCTTCACCTGCACGCTGTTCTGGCCCACCCACGGCACCGCCGCCTTCGCCTCGCTGGGCAGCCCGGCGGCCGTCGAACGGCACTTCGCCACCCACTACCCGGACCTGCTGGCACTCGCCCCGAACCTGGTCGACAACTACCGGCACAACCCGGTCGGGGTGCTCGGCACGGTCCGCTGCCACCCGTGGCAGGTGAACGGCCGGGTGGCTCTGCTCGGCGACGCCGCGCACGCCATCGTCCCGTTCTACGGCCAGGGCGCGAACTGCGCCTTCGAGGACGTGGTGGAGCTGGACCGCTGCCTGGACGAGTGCGGTGACCGGTGGGCCTCGGCGCTGCCGTTGTTCCAGCGGCGGCGACAGGCCAACGTCGAGGCGATCGCGCGGATGGCGTTGGCCAACTTCGTGGAGATGCGCGACAAGGTCGCCTCCCCGGTCTTCCAGGCCCGCCGCCGGATCGAACACGCCCTCGAACGGACCCTGCCCGGCCGATACGTCTCCCAGTACGAACTGGTGTCGTTCTCCACCACCCCGTACGCCGAGGTGCGCCGCCGGGTCCGCCGCCAGTACGCCGCGGTCGGGGCGGCGGCGGTCGGTGCCGCGGCGCTGCTGGCCGGCGTCGGCGCGCTGCTCGCCCGAGGCAGGCGCGGATGACCCGCTTCGACGACGAGGACGAGCGTCCGGGTGGCCCGGATCGTCACCGATTTGACCCTGGAGTCGGGTGGTCCGCGAGGCGGAGTTCCTCACCGCCGAGCAGCGCGACCGGCTGCTCGGCGGCAACGCCCTCCGCTTCCTCGGCCTCGACCGGCGGTACGCCAATCGGCGGGCGGCTCAGCGGCGACCGTGACGGGACGGGGTGCCCGGACGGCACAACCTCGTCCGTACGCCCGGGTCGCTGACCGCCGGGGGACCGGGCAGGTGCCCGGCCGCCCGGCGGGTGGTGTCGAGGGGATCGGGCCGCGGAAGGTTCCACCACCAGCGGCGGTCCGGTGGAGGGTGGATGTCGTGGGGGTGCGCAGCGGGTACGGGTTGCACGGTTTGCTCCCTGCACGGTGGGCGGCGGGGTGATCCCAAACCGACAGTGGCATCGATCAACATTGATTGAACACCATCGTCCGCGCCGGCACCCGCCCGTCGGCAATCCCGGTCGGGTCATGTCAGCGAGATATGAGGCGCGGGGCCCGCAGCGCGCCGTGTCGCCCCGCCGATCCGACGACGAACCGGCAGGATGGCGGCATGGCCGAGCCGCACGACCTGACCGCGCTGCACCAGGCCGCCGCCGTCGCCCGTGGCGAACTCTCCAGCGTCGAGCTGGTCACCCACCACCTGACCCGGGTCGCCGCGCTGGGTGACACCGTCGGCGCGTTCGTCACCGTCACTCCCGGGCGGGCGCTCGCCGCCGCCCGCGCCGCCGACGCCGTGCCGGCCGGGCGGCGCGGGCCGCTGCACGGCGTACCCACCGCGATCAAGGACCTCACCCTCACCGCCGGGGTCCGGACCACCTTCGGCTCGGCAGCCTTCGCCGATTTCGTCCCGCCGCTGGACGCTGACGTGGTCCGGCTGATGGCCGCCGCCGGGCTGGTCAGCCTGGGTAAGACCACCACCTCCGAGTTCGGGTGCTCGCTCCACTCCGAAGGGCTGGTCGCCCCGCCCGCCCGCAATCCGTGGGATCTCGCCCACACGGCCGGCGGGTCCAGCGGCGGCGCGGCCGCGGCGGTCGCCGCCGGGCTGGTCCCCGTCGCGCAGGGCTCCGACGGCGGCGGGTCGCTGCGCATCCCCGCCGCCCTCTGCGGGCTGGTCGGCTACAAACCCAGCCGCGGGCTGGTCTCCGGCGGGCCGGTCGGCTTCGGCGGCTTCGGCCTGCCCACCAACGGCCCGATCGGGCGTACCGTCGCCGACGTCGCCGCGCTGCTCGACGTGCTGGCCGAGCCGATGCCCGGCGAGCCGTACCCACCGCCGCCGCGACCCGACGGCGGCTACCTCGCCGCCGCCCGCCAAGCCACCCCCGGGCGGCTGCGGATCGGCCGGTTCACCGCGCCGATGCTCGCCGACGAGCCGGTCCATTCGGACTGCCTGGCCGCCGTGGACCGGGCCGCCGCGCTGCTCACCGCCGCCGGCCACGAGGTGGTCGAGGTGGACCCGCCGTTCGGCCCGGCGGTGTGGCCGCTGTTCGAGACCCTCTGGTACGTGCTGGCGCTGGCCCCGGTGCCCGCCGAGCAGGAGGCTCGGCTGCTGCCGCTGACCCGGCTGCTCCGGTCCCGGGGAGCGGCCGTCGGGGCGGGCACCCTGCTGGCCACCCTCGGCGAGCTCCAGGCCCAGGTCCGCCTCGCCGCCCGCCGCACCGCCGGCTACGACCTGCTGCTCTGCCCGACCCTCGCCGCGCCGCAGGCCCCCGTCGGTTGGTTCACCGCCGGCGGCGACCCGGATGCCGACTTCGACCGGCAACGCCGGTTCTCCCCGTTCTGCGCGGTGTTCAACGTCACGGGTCAGCCGTCCGTCTCACTACCGATCGGGCGGACCGCGACGGATCTGCCCGTCGGGGTGCTGCTGACCGGTCGGTACGGCGAAGACGCCCGGCTGATCGCCACCGCCGCGCAACTGGAGCACTTCAGTGACGGATGGGATCGGCACCCCGCAATCTGGCGGGGCGTGGCCTCCGCTAACGTGAATGGCAGCGGGGTCGGGGGGACGACGCCATGATCGTCTTTCCGAACCGAATGCTCTGGTCTCTCTTTCCGCCTGGGGGCGTTGGGATTGTCTGTCACTGAGACTGCACTGATCTTCGTCGGCATCCCCGTGGCGGTGGTGCTGGTGATCGTCGGGCTGGTGTTCGCCGGCAACCGTGACAGCGGGGGCGCCAAGCGGTACCGGCCGGGCCGCCGCTTCGACTTCAACCCGGTCTGGTTCCTGAGCCGGCCGGAGCAGTTGGCCGACTCCGCCGGCATCGCCCTGGCCGCCGGGGCGCCGGCACCGGCGCTGGCCAGCCGCAAGCAGGAGCAGGCCGGCGTTCAGGCGCCGGCCGGTGGAACCGGAGGCGCAAGTGACCGTTGGTGAGAAGCGGGCCGAGGCCGGCGTGGCCACCCCGCCCGACGTGCTCGACGGGCCGTTCTCGACCCGCCAGCTGCTGCGCATCGACGAGGCGCTGCGCCTGGCCGACCAGGGCAGCGGCCTGGTCTTCTCGGTCTACGTGGGCGGCCTCGACGAGCCGGTCCGGGAGCACGCCGAGCGGCTGCACCGGCAGCTCGCCGAACCGGACCGGTCCGTGCTGATCGCGGTCTCACCCAACCAGCGCCGGCTGGAGATCGTGACCGGCCGGCACGCCCGCAAGCGCATCCCCGACACGTACGCCAAACTGGCCGCCCTGTCCATGGTGGCGGCGTTCGGCGGCGGCGACCTGGCCGGCGGCATCATTCAGGGCCTCGACCAGCTGGCCAGCCACGCCGGCAAGGGCTGAGGAGCCCTCCCGACACGACGAAACCCGGCCCGCGAGACGCGGGCCGGGTTTTCGCGTCGGTCAGGCGGCCCGGGCGTCCCGCTCGCGGGCCTTCAGGGCACGCAGCACACCGTCGCGCCCCTCGGCGACCAGCCGGCGCAGCGGCGCCGGGTGACCCTCCTGCGCCAGCCAGGCGTCGGTGGCCGCCACCGTCTCCTCCTCGACCAGGTATGCCGGGTACGCCAACTGCGCGAACTCCTGCGCCGGCTCACTGTCCCGCTGCGCCCAGACCTGCGCCACGGCCGCGAAGTACCGCTCCCGGTACGGCGCGGTCAGCTCGACCTGAGCCGGGTGGGTGAAGCCCTGCAACAACGCCCGGTTGCGCCAGTTCGCCAGCGGCTGCGCGCCGGTGAGCTGCGCCCACACCGCCGCCTTGTTCTCCGCGGTGGGCACCAGCGCGTGCGCGTACGCGGCCTCCCGCTCGCCGCTGGCGGTCCGGTCGCCGGCGAGTTCCGCCTCGATCTCGGTGGTGCCCGCCGCCCCGTTGGCCACCAGCGACTGCAACACCGTCCAGCGCAGCTCGGTGTCGACGGTCAGCCCGGCCGGCACGTCGACGCCACCCAGCCAGCCGCGCAGCGTCGCCAGGTCCTCGGCGGAGCGGGCCGCCGAGGCGTACGCGCGAGCCCAGGCGAGCTGGAAGCCGCTGCCCGGTTCGGCGGCGGCCAGCGTCGCCCTGGCGGTGCGGGCCAGCTCCGCCCAGCCCGTCGGCGCCCACGCCGGGTCGGCGTAGAAGGTCAGCGTGCTGCTCGCCTGCCGCAGGGTGGCGGTGACCAGGTTGATGTCGGTCTCGGCGGGCAGGCCGGCCAGCACCAGGGCCACGTAGTCGCGGGCCGACAGCTCCGCGTCGCGGACCATGTCCCAGGCGGCGGTCCAGCACAGCGCCCGGGCCAGCGACGACTCGAAACCGGCGATGTGCTGCACCACCGTGGCCATGGAACGCTCGTCCAGCCGCAGCTTCGCGTACGTCAGGTCGTCGTCGTTGAGCAGCAGCACGTCGGCGGCGGGCCGGCCGGTCAGCACGTCCAGTTCGGTCAGCTCGCCGGTGACGTCGACCTCAAATCGCTCCCGGCGGACCAGCCGGCCGTCGGACAGGTCGTAGAGGCCCACCCCGATCCGGTGGGTCCGCAACGTCGGGTGCCCGGCCGGCGCCTCCTGGCGGACCAGCACCTGCTCGTACGTCCCGTCGGCGCCGATCGTCACCTCCGGACGCAGCGTGTTGACCTGCGCGGTCTCCAACCACTGCGTGGCGAACTTGCGCAGCTCCCGGCCGGAGGCCGCCTCCAGCTCGCCGAGCAGGTCGTCGAAGGTGGCGTTGCCCCAGGCGTGCTTGCCGAAGTACGCCCGCAGCCCGGCCAGGAACGGCTCCTCGCCCACGTACGCGACGAGCTGCTTGAGCACGCTGGCGCCCTTGGCGTACGTGATGCCGTCGAAGTTGACCTCGACCGCCTCCAGGTCCGGCATGTCGCAGTAGACCGGGTGGGTGGAGGAGAGCTGGTCCTGCCGGTAGCCCCAGTTCTTCCGGATGGACAGGAAGGTCGTCCAGGCCTCGGTGAAGCGGGTGGCATGGGTGTTGCACCAGTGGCTCGCCCACTCGGCGAACGACTCGTTGAGCCACAGGTCGTTCCACCAGCGCATGGTGACCAGGTCACCGAACCACATGTGAGCCAGCTCGTGCAGGATCGTGTTGGCCCGCTGCTCGTACTCGAAGTCGGTGACCTGCGAGCGGAAGAGGTAGTGCGACTCGGCGTGGGTGACGCAACCGAAGTTCTCCATCGCGCCGGCGTTGAAGTCCGGCACCCAGAGCTGGTCGTACTTGGGCAGCGGGTAGCGCACCCCGAACTGCTGGTGGAAGAAGTCGAAGCCCTGCTTGGTGATGAGGAACAGGTCGTCGGAGTCGAGGTAGCGAGCCATCGAGGCCCGGCAGAAGACCCCCAGGTCGATGCCGTCGTGGCTGTCGCGCACCTCGTGGTACGGCCCGGCGCAGAGCGCGGTGATGTAGGTGCTCATCCGCGCGG
Organism: Micromonospora sp. KC213; assembly: GCF_004348325.1. Lineage (GTDB taxonomy): Bacteria > Actinomycetota > Actinomycetes > Mycobacteriales > Micromonosporaceae > Micromonospora. Next base: position 39,740 of record NZ_SMKF01000018.1, read on the forward strand.
AGGAGGTGAAGTGGACGGTCTTGAGGGCCTCCCCGGCGGGCTCCTCGCGCGCCACCGGCATGTTGGACACCACCCGCCAGTGCTCCGGGACGGTGGCGTGCCAGGTGTAGACGCTCTTCAGGTCGGGCTGGTCGAAACAGGCGAAGACGCGCTGCGCGTCCGCCGTCTCGAACTGGCTGTACAGGTAGGTCTCCCCGTCGACCGGGTCCACCGTCCGGTGCAGGCCCTGCCCGCTGTTCGAGTACGCGAAGTCGGCGTCCACGACGAGGGTGTTCTCGGCGGCCAGCCCGGCCAGGGCCAGCCCCTTCTCGGCCGACCAACCGGACAGGTCGAGCGGCGTGCCGTTCAGTGTGGCCGAACGCACCGAGTCGGCGGCGACCTCGATGAAGGTGCTGGCGCCGGGTTCGGCACAGCGGAACCGCACCTCGGTCACCGACCGGAACGTGCGGCCCTCGGCCTGCACGGCGGTCGACAGGTCCAGGTTGATGTCGTATCCGGTCACCTCGAGCAGGCGGGCCCGCTCGGTGGCCTCCACCTGGGTCAGGTTGCGCACTCCCGGCACTTTTCGTCTCCATCCCACTCTCGCCGCCTGGCGGCTGAGCCAGCCCGCCGGCCGTTCGTGGCGGCCGTTTCCGAGCCGAGTCTTCCATGCACCACGCTTTTCGGTGGCAGAGGTCACGCTCTCATTTCCCGACCAGCCGGTGCCGTCCGGGTGAGGGCAGCAGCACGGCCAGGAGGCGGTGGCCCGGCTGTACACCAGATGGGCTGTGGCGATGCGTTCCTGCCGCCTGGGGATGGCGACAGGGTGTACCGGCTGCTACGAACCTGAGCGCACAGATGGATCGGCCGGAGGGCACCCAACCATCCGCCCCGGACGTCCCCGACGGCTGGTGCCCCCGCCAGCGGCTGGGCGGCCGGCCCGACCGGGGGCGCCAACGCCGACCCATTCGCGTACTCACGTTTGTAGCGTCCGCACAGCAGGTCTGCCCCGCCGGCCGGTCCCACCGGCACAAGTCGCCGCGGCCGGTACCGGCGGGGCAAGGACCAGGTCGAGCGCGCGTGGAGCCGTTCATCTGGTGGACCGTGCGCGGGGTCCGCGCCATCCCAACGGCCGACGCCGGTAGCGTCAGCTGCCATGACGGTCGTGCATCCGATCGCCCGGGCCTGGATCACCACTGGCGGCACCGGCGCGCAGAACTACGACGAGTTCGCCGACGACGCGGAGATCACCGCGATCATCGAGACGAACCCGCACAGTGCCCTCGGCATCGAGATGCCCCACCGGGCCCCGGAGAGCCTCGGGAAATCCTTCCTCGACGCGCTCCCCGACGCGGTGGCCCGCCTCACCGAGGCCAAGGCCGACGGCAGTTACACCCCGGCCGAGCAGGTGATCGTCCTCTACCGGATCAGCGCGCCCGGGGAGGAGTCCGCGTACGGGCTGTTCGCCATGGTCGACACCGACCAGATCTCCACCAGCGCCGACGAGCCCGGCCTGGTCATCCGCAACGAGGACGTCTTCATCGCCAAGGTCCGGGAGCGGGTGGCGCTCGCCGAGGCGCTCGGGCACCTGCTCTCGCCCGTACTGCTGCTGCAGACCGGGCGTGGCGAGGAACTGCACGCCGCGCTCGCCGCGGCGACCGAGGCGGCCGGCGCGCCGGCCGCGACCGACACCGACCAGGCCGGGCGTACCCACGCCATCTGGCTGCTCGGCCCCGGCCCGGAGCAGGACGAGCTGACCGCGCTGGCCGGCGGCGGGGAACTGGTGGTCGCCGACGGCAACCACCGCAGCCTGGCCGCCCAGACCGGTGGCCTGCCCCGCTTCCTGGCCGTGGTGACCACCCCGGCCTCGGTTGCCATCCAGCCCTACAACCGGCTGGTCAGCGAGCTGACCGCCACCCCCGACGAGCTGCTCGACCGGCTCCGCGCCGCCGGCGCGGAGATCACCGGAATCGACGGTCCGGTGGAGGTTCCGGCCGCCGGCGGCACCGTCCACCTCCGGCTTCCCGGTCAGGGGTACGCGGTCCGGCTGCCCCACGACCCGGGCGCCTCCCGGCTGGAGAACCTCGACCACGCCCTGGTCGAGCGGCTGCTGCTACGGGAGGCGCTCGGCCTCGACCCGGGCGACAAGCGGATCACCTACGTCGGCGGCGACTACCCGGCGAGCTGGCTCACCGGTGAGGTCGACGCCGGCCGTGCCGAGCTGGCCATCCTCATCGCCCCGGTCACCGTGGACGACTTCGTCGCGGTCAACCTGGCCCGGGAGAAGATGCCGCGCAAGAGCACCTGGTTCACCCCCAAGGCCCGCGGCGGTCTGGTCGTCGCCGAGCTGTCCCGCTGAGCGTGTCAGCATCCGGTCCGGCACGCCGCCCCCGCGACGTGCCGGAACACGGCCCTGTCAGACTGCGCGTATGCGCGTCTACCTGGGATCCGACCACGCCGGTTTCGAGTTGAAGGTGCACCTGGCCAACCATCTGGCCAAGCAGGGCTACGAGGTGGTCGACGTCGGCCCCCACGCCTTCGACCCGGACGACGACTACCCGGCCTTCTGTCTGCACACCGGCCAGCGGGTGGTCGACGACCCGGGCAGCCTCGGGGTGGTCATCGGCGGCTCCGGCAACGGCGAGCAGATCGCCGCGAACAAGGTCGTCGGCGTCCGCGCGGCGCTGGCCTGGAACGTCGAGACCGCTCAGCTCGGCCGGGCACACAACGACGCCAACGTGGTGGCCGTCGGTGCCCGCCAGCACACCCTGGACGAGGCCACCGCCCTGGTCGAGGCGTTCCTCACCACGGCGTTCTCCGGCAACGAGCGGCACGCCCGCCGGATCGCCCAGGTGGCCGAGTACGAGCACACCCGCAAGCTGCCCGACCTGCCCTGACGCATCCCGATTCCGGCCGGTCCCGTCCGGGGCCGGTCGGGTCACCGCCCCGAGCGCGGCAGCTCCTCGCGGGGTGTCCAGTTGCGTCGGACGACCACCAGCCGGGCCTCGGCGGCGGCCAGGTCCTCCTCGCTGGGCCGGGCGGCGTCCCGAGCCCGCATCGCCGCACGCACACCCACCTGCGACGAGCCGGAGCCGACCAGGCCCCGCAGCCCGCGCTCGCTCTCGTCCGCCCCGCCGCGACGGGCCCGGGGCGGCGGCGGTTCGTCGGGCTCGTCGGCCGTCGCCGCCGTCGTCACGCTGCCGGCCTCCCCGGCCTTGCCGTCGGGCTGGTGCCGAAGCCGCCGCCGTCGCCGTTCCACTTCCGCCATCTGGTGACCGTACCGCCCGGTCGGGGCGACGGCACCTGGCTCGACACGGGGGACGGCGACTGTTTGTCCGCTGGATACCCTCGTAGGTCGGAGGCCGGTACCGGTCAGGGGGAGGACGACGAGATGGCAGACCAGACTCAGCCGTGGACCGAGCGGACCGTCGAGGTGCCGCCGCAGCCCGGTGTCGGGGTGCCGCCGCAGCGGGACGCGTTCCGCCGGGGTGTCGCCTCGGTCGGGCAGCCGCGTACCCCCCGCACCGAGCCGTTCCCGACGGTGGAGCACGAATGGGCCGGGCCGGACGCTCCCCGCCGCCCGTTGAGCTGGCATCTGGCGCAGTGGCGGGTGGGCCGCGAGTTCAGCGCCACCGGCGCTCTCTTCGCGTTCGTCTGCTGGGGGGTCTGGGCCATCTCCAACTGGGGAGACCTGACCGGACCGCTGCTCACCTTCGTGCTGAGCCTGCTGGTCGGGGTCGGCCTCTTCCTGCTCGCCCGGCTGCTGGGCCACCTGATCCTGGAGCGGCAGTTCGGCCGGATCCGGCGCAGCGCGCGCGGGGCGCACCTGGTGACGGCGGCCTACCTGGTCGGGGTCGGCATCGCCTACCTCCAACAGACCAGCTGGGTCGTCTCCGCCTGGAACTTCCTGACCGGCGGGTGACCTGGTCGCCCCGCTTCCTCGGCGGATGAGCCCGCGCCGCCGCGCCGCCGACCGCGATGATCGTCGGTGACGCGACGGCGCGCGGGTGGCCGGTCAGGCCGGGCCGCCCTGCCCCTCCGCGTCCGCCTTCGGCGACGCCACCCGGTCCGCCGGATTCTCGACGCCCGGCTCACCGCCGCCCGGGGCCACCATGCCGTCGTAGTTGTAGATCGTGCCGTCGTCACCGTGCTGCTTGGTGGTGCGCACGTAGCGGTGGATCATGCCGTCCAGCTCGACCTCCAGGAGAGCGGAGTCCGCCTCCCGGCTGCTGCCGTCGCAGGGACCACCGACCAGGTACGCCTTCGTTTTCGTGTCCATGTCGCAGCCGTACCCCTGCCGCGACGGAGGGAAACGGAACACCGATCCGCAGGCCGGCCCCGGGCACCTGCCGCTGCACCGGAGGCGACAGGTGCCCGGGCCGATGCCTTCCTAGACGGGCATCAGGTGGAAGCGCTGGCAGATGTTGTCCAACCAGCTCCACTGCTGGACGTTGGTGCCGTTGGGCAGGCCGCAGTCGGCCAGGTCGAGGGCCCTGCCGCTGTGCCGGGCCACCAGGCGCACCGAGCCGTCGGCGAGCGGCTCCACCCGCCACTGGCTGTTCGTGCCACTGCAGGCGTTCTGTTCGACGTTGGCGCCGTCGGCGGTGGAGGCACCGGCGACGACGAGGCAGCTGCTGGTGGCGTGGGTGGGCACGATCCGGTAGTAGCCGCTGTCGGTGTGGGTGAACGTCCACTTCTGGCAGGCCGTGCCGAGGTAGCCCCACTGCTGGACGTTGCTGCCGTTGGCCGTGGCGCAGTTGGCCACGTCGACCACCTTGCCGCTCTGCATGCTCGCGATCGCCACGGTGCCGACCGGTTGGAGCCGCCACTGCTGGCAGTTGTTGTTCAGCGAGGTCCACAGCTGGATGTTGGTGCCGGTGGACGTACCGCAGCCGTTGACGTCGAGCACCTTGCCCGAGCTGCGCGACTGCAACCGGAACCAGCCGTCGGAGGTGCTGGTCACCTGCCACTGCTGGCAGTTGCTGTTCAGCCAGGCCCACTGCCGTACGTTCGTGCCGTCGGCGGTGCCGCAGTCGGCCACGTCGAGGGCCTTGTTGCTGCCCCGGTTGATCAGCCGGTAGTAGCCGTCCGCGGTCGAGTCGAGTACCCACTCCGCCGCGGCGCCGCTGCAGGCCTGCTGCGAGACGTTGCCGCCGTCCGCCGTCGAGCCGCCGGCCACCGCGGCGCACAGCGCGCTGTTGCGGTTGACCAGCCGGTACGCGGCACCGCGCACCGCGGTGGTGGTTGCCGCTTGCTCACCGGACGGTACGGCCAGGTTGGTGCTGGTCGACACGGGTGAGCCGAAGTTCGGGGTGTCGTCGGCGTTCCAGGTGAACTTCTGCGCCCGGGTCGAGCGGGTCGACCCGCAGCCGTCGGTCGACGAGGCGTTGCCGTGGTAGACGATCCAGTTCTCCGTGCCGTCGGGCGAGGTGAAGAAGCCGTTGTGGCCGGGGCCGTACACGCCGTTGGCCGCCTGGAAGACCGGGTTGGGCGACTTGGTCCACGACGCCGGGCTCAGCGGGTTGCTGCCGGTCAGGGTCAGCATCCCGAGCTTGTAGTCCGGGGTGTTGCAGGAGCTGGCCGAGTACACGATGTAGGTCTTGCCGTTGCGCTGCAGCGCCACTGGCCCTTCCTCGGTGCGCCCGCCCTGGATTTCCCAGCTGAGGGACGGGCGGGAGATGAGCACCTTCGATCCGGTGATCGTCCACGGGTTGCTCATCTGGGCGATCCACAGGCTCTGGTCGCCGCTCTCCCACTCTGACCACATCAGGTAGAGCTGTCCGTTGAGCTGCAGGTAGCTGCCGTCGATGTTCCACGTGGTCGGCATCGGGGAGCCGCGGTAGAGGTACGGACCCATCGGGTCGTCCCCGGCGCTCTCCAGCACGTGCAGGTGCTGGAAGTCGAGCGTCCCGTCCCGCCCCGAGGTGTACATGTAGTACCAGCGGGTGCCGTTGGGGCCGGTCAGCCGGTGGAACTCGGGCGCCCAGTGGCTGCAGCAGCGGTCGGCCTCGGTGTCCGACCAGATGTTCACCGCCGCTGCCGTGCTCAGCGCGGCGAGCGTGGGTGACTTCTTCATGAGCAGCTGGTTGTTCCAGGTCGTGTACGCCAGGTAGTAGTTGCCGTTGTGGTACTGCAGCCACGGGTCAGCGCCGTTGGCCACCAGCGGGTTGCGGAACGAGGTCTCGCCGACCGCGTTCGCGATGCTGACCGGCACGAGCGCGTAGACCACGCCGAGCAGGGCGGCACAGGCGGCGGCGAGCGTTCGCCAGCGTCGTCGCGACATGGGATTCTCCTATCGCCTTGCGGACGCGGCGATGCCAGCGGGCGTCGAGGTCTCCGCCGGGGTGCCGGGCATCGCCGAGGTGGGGGTGATGAGGGCGGGCGTCGCGACCGGCGGGGGCTGCACCCTACGGGCGATGCGGTGCTGCGCAGTGTTAACGGCGACCGGCCCCGAGGTCAAGAGGGTGTCGTGTCTCGGTCGAGAGGGCGGCCTGATACCCGCTCCCGCTGGGCCGGGCGGCATGGTCGCCCATCGGTACCGGGGGAAAGGACCTCTCGACCGCCGGGCTGTGAGCGTTAACACTTCGAGGTGACACGTCGGCAACCTGCTCGACGTGTCCGGGCGTCCCGGCGGGAGGCTGTACCCGCCGGGAACCGCCTGGCCTCCTGCTACTCGATCATGACCACGGTGCCGACCGGCGCCGGACCAAGCGAACCCAGTCCTGTTAACGCTAACAACTTCCGTTCTCGCTGCTTTCGGGTGCAGCGGGCAGGACCGCTCGACCTACCCGACCGGAAGGCTCCTTCTCCGCACCCGCGCTCTCCGGCCCCTTCGTGGGGAGGCTGTCGATGCCGGCGGCAGTGGACCCGGGCGGGCTGCCACCGGTGTGCGGGAGTCGGACAGGCGGATTCGTTGCCATTTGTGCCCGCTCATGTCCGGCTCGCGGCTCCTGCCCATCGATGCTGCGGGGCACGATCGATGCGTGGATGCGGCGGCCTGGCGGACGGTGGGGCGGGCGTTTCCCGGCCCGGTGGGGCTGGCGGCGTGGGTCGCGGTGACCGTGCCAGCTCCGCTGCTGTTCGTCGAGGGCACCCACCGGTGGGAGGAACGCCAGGACGTGTCGACGGCGCTCTGGTGGACGCTGGGTGCGGTGCCGGTGCTCGCCGCTGGGGTGGCGGCAAGCTGGACCCGGTGCACCGGCCGGCGTCGTACCAGCTCCGGCCTCCTGACGGCCGTCGGTGTGGCCATGCTGGTCAGCGCGGTGTTCCTGGGGGCCTCCATCGCCGTCTACCGGTGGGTCGTGCCGCTGCAGGGCGCGGCCGGATGGCGGGGCGTCCTGTCCAGCGGTGCTCTGCTGGTGGCCGCCGGTGCGGTCATCGGCTACCTGGTCGGCCTGGGTAACGGGCACCGCCGTCGGCTGTCGGATCGGACGCGGCATACAGACACCGTAGGTCCCGGCCCGGGAGCGCGAAAGGATGGCGAGGTAGACAAGGCGCCTTGACGTTCCTCTGGGGGCGATGGACTGGGACCGCCAGCGGGAAGCGGGCCAGCCAGGCCGACCACGGCGAGTCTGCCCCGGAGCGCGGCCTGCGAGCCGGCGAAGCGGGGGGTGGGCAGGGCCACGGGCAAGAAGACGACCCGGCCGGCCCGCGAAGCGACTCCGGACGGCACGACCGGCGCTACCGGCACGCCAATGGCACGCAAGGTCGAAGCGAGCTAGCACGAGAACGGCCCAGGCTGGGCGATCATGTCGCTGACCTGGGCCGGAAGGTGTGGAGCGGGCGACGGGAATCGAACCCGCACCGTCAGTTTGGAAGACTGAAGCTCTGCCATTGAGCTACGCCCGCGTACGCCCCAATGGGGACGCGTCGACAGCCTACCTGGTCCGGCCGCCCCGCGCGCAGCGGCATATCCCGCGCCGCTCTTCATGATCCCCCGCACAGCATTCGGCAAACAGGGGTATTCCGTAGCCCGGACACCGCAACTTGCCGCAAACGGCGTCGCCTGCGTCGGTCCGCGCCCGGCCCGCGCCCGGTCCGCCGCGGGGGCGGTTCGGCGCGTAGGGACGCCCCGGCACCTCTGGCGCGCGTCGAAGGCATACACTTCTGTCGCCACGGGGTGTGGCGCAGCTTGGTAGCGCACTCGCTTTGGGAGCGAGGGGCCGTGGGTTCAAATCCCGCCACCCCGACTGTCGTCCGCGTCGAGGTCGCCCGGGGCGCGCCGGTTTCCGCGCGCCCCGGGCGCTGCCGGGGCCGCTGCCCGGCTCGCCTACACTCGATGGGCGCAATCACGCCCAGACTCAACTGAGATCCCGTCAAGGAGTACGCCTGTGAAGAGCACCGTCGAGACTCTGAGCCCGACGCGCGTGCGGCTCGCCATCGAGGTGCCGTTCGTCGAGCTCGAGCCGAGCCTCAAGAAGGCGTACCGGGAGATCGGCCAGCAGGTCCAGGTTCCCGGCTTCCGTCGGGGCAAGGTGCCGGCTGCTGTCATCGACCAGCGGGTGGGCCGGGGCACCGTCCTCAACGAGGCGGTGCAGGAGGCGATCCCGCAGAACATCCTCGCCGCGGTCCGCGAGCACGACCTGAAGACCCTCGGCCGTCCCGAGGTCGAGATCACCGAATTCAACGACGGTGACTCGCTGAACTTCACCGCCGAGGTCGACGTCCGGCCGGAGATCACTCTGCCGGACCCGGCCACCGTCGAGGTGACCGTCGACGAGCTGCAGGTCGACGACAGCGAGATCGACGAGCAGGTGAAGAACCTGCGGGAGCGGTTCGCCACCCTCAAGACCGTGGAGCGGGCCGCCCAGGAGGGCGACTACGTCCAGCTCGACCTGGACGCCACCGTCGACGGCGAGCCCGTGCCGGGTGGCCAGGCGAGCAACATCTCCCACGAGGTCGGCAGCAAGCAGCTGCTGCCGGGGCTGGACGAGGCCCTGGTCGGCCTGGCCGCCGGTGACAGCACCACCTTCACCACCCAGCTGGTGGGCGGCGACTTCGCCGGCCGGGACGCCGAGGTGGCGGTGACCGTCCGTACGGTCAAGGAGAAGGAGCTGCCGGAGCTCAACGACGACTTCGCCCAGATGGCGAGCGAGTTCGACACCATCGAGGAGCTTCGTGCCGACCTGCGCGAGCGGGTCACCCGGAGCAAGCGGGTCGAGCAGATCTACGCCGCCCGGGACAAGGCCCTCGCGCAACTGGTCGAGGCAGCCGGGGTGCCGGCGCCGGAGGGTGTCGTCCGCGAGGAGGTCGAGAGCCGCAAGGCTGCCATGATCGACCAGCTGGAGCGGATCGGCGCCTCGATGGAGGAGTACCTCGCCGCCGAGGAGAAGACCGAGGAGCAGATCGACGCCGAGTTGACCGAGGCGGCGACGGAGGGCGTCAAGGTCCAGCTGCTGCTGGACACGCTGGCCGACGCCGAGGACGTCCAGGTCTCCGACGACGAGTTCGGTCACGAGATCGTCCACCGGGCGCAGCGGGCCGGCATGGCCCCGCAGCAGTACTACGACCAACTGGTGCGCTCGGGTGCCGCGGCCGCCGTCTTCGGCGATGTCCGTCGCGGCAAGGCGCTCGCCGCCGTGATGGAAAAGATCAAGATCAAGGACACGGCGGGTAACGAGGTCACCCTCGACGCGCTGCGCGCCGAGAGCGAGCAGGCGCACGACCACGAGCACTGATCGGCCCTGGTAGGCCGCCGTCCGCCGATTGCGGTGGACGGCGGCCGAAACCCTTTCCGGGTACGCCTTCCCGGCGAGTGCGCTGATAGCGAACAGTGCCCCGACCGGGAGTCCCTCACCCGGGTGAGCGGTTAGTGTCGGGTACGACGGTACGGAGAGCGAAGGGCTGCCATGACCGACATGCACATCCCAGCGAAGCCGCTCCGGGCGATCGACGCCCGCGGTGGCGACTCAATTGGCAACCTCGACGACTCGGTCTACAACCGGTTGCTCAAGGAGCGCATCATCTTCCTGGGCAGCGAGGTGAACGACCAGGTGGCCAACCGCATCTGCGCGCAGCTGCTGCTGCTCGCGGCGGAGGACCCGGACCGGGACATCTTCCTCTGGATCAACTCGCCGGGTGGCTCGGTCTACTCGGGCATGGCGATCTACGACACGATGCAGTACATCGACAACGACGTGTCGACCGTGGCGATGGGCATGGCCGCCTCCATGGGCCAGCTGCTGCTCTGCGCGGGCACCAAGGGCAAGCGGTACGCCCTGCCGCACGCGCGGATCATGATGCACCAGCCGTCCGGCGGCATGGGCGGTACCGCTTCCGACATCGCCATCCAGGCGGAGCAGATGCTCTACACCAAGCGGATGTTCCAGGAGCGGGTGGCCTTCCACACCGGCCAGACCCAGGCCCAGATCGAGGTGGATTCGGACCGCGACCGCTGGTTCACCGCCAAGGAGGCCATGGACTACGGCTTCATCGACAAGGTGATCACCGGAGCCGCACAGGTTCCGGAAGGCGCCGGGACCCTGAGCTGACCGAGGAGCTGACGATGACCGACCTGAGCCTGCCGCCCCAGTTCGCGGCCGTGCACAACCGCTACGTCCTTCCGTCGTTCGTGGAGCGGACGTCGTACGGGGTCAAGGAGTCCAACCCGTACAACAAGCTCTTCGAGGACCGGATCATCTTCCTCGGCGTGCAGGTGGACGATGCGTCGGCCAACGACGTGATGGCGCAGCTGTTGACGCTGGAGGGCACCGACCCGGACCGCGACATCATCATGTACATCAACTCGCCCGGTGGTTCGTTCACCGCCATGACGGCGATCTACGACACCATGCAGTACGTCCGGCCGGACATCTCCACGGTCTGCCTGGGCCAGGCGGCGAGCGCCGCCGCGGTGCTGCTCTCGGCGGGCACCCCGGGCAAGCGGATGGCTCTGCCGAACTCGCGGATCATCATCCACCAGCCGGCCACCGAGGGCGGCTACGGCCAAGGCTCGGACATCGAGATCCAGGCGCGGGAGATCCTGCGGATGCGGACCCAGCTGGAGGACATGCTCTCCCGGCACTGCAACCGCCCGATCGAGATGGTCCGGAAGGACATCGACCGCGACAAGATCATGACGGCCGAGGAGGCCAAGGAGTACGGGCTGGTCGACACCATTCTGACCAGCCGCAAGAAGGGTCTGCTGGCGGCCAACGCCGCCAGCTGAGCAGCACCGGGTCAGAGGCCGGTCGGGGCCGCGTTCCCGGCCGACCTCTGACACACCCGTTCCGGGGGTCGGAGAATCCTCCGCCAACGGGTAACGTCGGGTCCGTACCGCTGCGCCGGGCCGACCCGGTCGCAGGGAATCAGACGGACGGACGCCCGGCGTCCGCAGGTCAGGGCCGGGTTCCGGCCGACGAGTGCAGGGAGAACGTAGGTGGCACGGATCGGTGACGGCGGCGACCTACTGAAGTGCTCCTTCTGTGGCAAGTCCCAGAAGCAGGTCAAGAAGCTCATCGCGGGCCCCGGGGTCTACATCTGCGACGAGTGCATCGATCTCTGCAACGAGATCATCGAGGAGGAGCTGGCCGAGTCCGGCGAGGTGAAGTGGGAAGAGCTTCCCAAGCCGATGGAGATCTGCCAGTTCCTCGACAACTACGTCGTGGGCCAGGAGCAGGCCAAGAAGGCACTCGCCGTCGCGGTCTACAACCACTACAAGCGGATCCAGGCCGAGGCCGCCAACGCGCCGGGTGCCGGCAGCGACAGCGTCGAGCTGGCCAAGTCCAACATCCTGCTGCTCGGGCCGACCGGTTGCGGCAAGACGCACCTGGCGCAGACCCTCGCGCGGATGCTGAACGTCCCGTTCGCCATCGCCGACGCCACGGCCCTGACCGAGGCCGGATACGTCGGCGAGGACGTGGAGAACATCCTGCTCAAGCTGATCCAGGCCGCGGACTACGACATCAAACGCGCCGAGACCGGCATCATCTACATCGACGAGGTCGACAAGATCGCCCGCAAGTCGGAGAACCCGTCGATCACCCGGGACGTCTCCGGAGAGGGCGTCCAGCAGGCGCTGCTGAAGATGCTCGAAGGCACGGTGGCCAACGTGCCGCCGCAGGGCGGGCGCAAGCACCCGCACCAGGAGTTCATCCAGATCGACACCACCAACGTGCTGTTCATCTGCGGTGGTGCCTTCGCCGGCCTCGACCAGATCATCGAGGCCCGCACCGGCCACGGCGGCACCGGGTTCGGCGCCCGGCTGCGCTCGGTGTCCGAGCGGTCGACCGACGACATCTTCGGTCAGGTCATGCCGGAGGACATGCTCAAGTTCGGGCTGATCCCCGAGTTCATCGGCCGCCTTCCGGTGATCACCAACGTGCGGAGCCTGGACCGTAGCGCCCTGGTGCGGATCCTCACCGAGCCGCGCAACGCCCTGGTCCGGCAGTACCAGCGCCTGTTCGAGCTCGACGGGGTGGAGCTGGAGTTCGAACAGCCCGCGCTCGAGGCGATCGCCGACCAGGCGATGCTGCGTGGCACCGGGGCTCGGGGGCTGCGCGCCATCATGGAGGAGGTTCTGCTCTCCGTGATGTACGAGGTGCCCAGCAACCCCGACGCCGCCCGCGTGCTGATCACCCGCGAGGTGGTCCTGGAGAACGTCAACCCGACGATCGTGCCGCGGGAGTTCACCGGCCGCCGTGCCCGTCGTGAGCGCGAGGAGAAGTCGGCCTGATCAGCCGTACGCATCAGGCATCCGGAAGCACGGCCGCCCGGCGGCCGTGCTTCCGCCGTTCCGGGCCGGACTGACCGACCCGGAGTGTCGCTGCGGCGACGACCCACGCCCGGGCACCCGACCCTGTCGCCGGCGGGCCTGCGGTCCGTACCCTGGCTCACATGCGTGTCGCCGTCTGCCAGCTCAACTCCCGTGACAACCGCGACGCCAACCTGGCCGCCGCCGAGGCCCTGCTGGTCAGGGCCGCGGCGGCCGGCGCCGATCTCGCGATCCTGCCGGAGTACGTCGACTATCTGGGTCACGCCGCCGGTATGCCAGAGCCCGAGTCGGTGCAGGGCACGGTGGGTACCTTCTTCGCCGGCGTCGCGGCCCGGCTCGGCATCTGGGTGATCGCCGGTTCCTTCCACGAGGCCGGTCCGGATCCGCGCCACACCTGGAACACGTTGCTGGTCTTCGACCGTTCCGGCACGCTCGCCGCCAGCTACCGCAAGATCCACCTGTACGACGTGGAGATTCCCGGCCGGGTCTCCTACCTTGAGTCGGCGTCGGTGGCGCCGGGAAACCAGCCGGTGGTCGTCGACGTCGAGGGGCTGCGGGTGGGGTTGTCCATCTGCTACGACCTGCGCTTCCCCGAGCTGTACCGACGGCTGGCCACCGATGGGCAGGCGCAGCTTCTCGTGGTGCCGGCCGCGTTCATGATGCACACCGGTCGAGACCACTGGGAGGTGCTGCTGCGGGCTCGGGCCATCGAGAACCAATGCTTCGTGGCCGCCGCCGGGCAGACCGGCGACCACGATCCGGGCCGCACATGCTTTGGACGCAGCATGGTGGTGGATCCGTGGGGCACGGTGCTCGGCCAGGTGCCCGACGGCCCCGGGCTCTCCGTCGTCGACCTGGACCTTGACCGGCTGCGCACCATCCGCGCCGAACTGCCGAGCTTGGCCAACCGCCGGCTGTAGCGCCGATCAGGTCTGGAGCAGTACGCCGAGGACTGTCAGGCCGACGATGGCGGCGGCGGTCACGAGTAGCGCGGTGCCCATGCGCGACCGGCCGCGCCGGACCAGTCGCGTGACCGACAGGATCACCACGACGAACACGACCGCGGCGATCACCATCTGCCAGAACGGCAGCAGCAGCCCGAGCAACGCCTCTTCGGCGAGGAGCGCGACCGGGGACCGGGTCATGTCAGCCATGGCAGCCACTCTGGCACGTCACAACCCGTTGTGGGTCGGTCTGCGCCTGTCGGAATACCAGCGGCTGCGCGGCGACCGAGCGGGCAGTGATGATCGTTGATTTGCCTTATCCGGGGGCGTCGGCGTAACTTTCTCTCTGCACGCGAAAGGCCGGGCAAACTGGCCACAAGCGGGCACCAGGCTCGTGGTGGCGACACCGAACGAGGCTGGGCGGGCGGTGCGAGGCGATCCGGAAGACGGGGTTGCGATCGCGAAGCCGACCGGGTAGAGTGCGAAAGCCGGCAGGGTGCCGGGCGGATGGCCGCGAGAGCGGCGATCGGCCGGTCCGCCAACTTCCATGCCAGAAACGACCGCCAAGTATGGCGTGCGTGAGCGTGGGACGACTTACACCACATTCTCAATCTGAGACAAGGTTGACGAGTGAGGTTAAGTCGGGTAGAGTGGAGAGGTTGCCCCTGGCGAGGGATCCACGGTGTGGAGCTTTCGGTGGGTGTGTGGTTGTTCTTTGAGAACTCAACAGGGTGCTTGTAAAGCCAGTGCCAAATTTGTTTTGATACCCCGGACTGGTCAGGCTTTGGTCTGTCTGGTTGGGATTCCTTTGGCAGCATTGTTTGTT
>NZ_SMKF01000190.1 GCF_004348325.1 Micromonospora sp. KC213
TACGACGACAGGACGACCCGTGTCGAACGCCGACCACGTTGCCGTCGCGCCGCGCCCCGACGCCGCCGACACCGCCACCGAACGCCCGCCGTCACCCCCCGGCGGCCTGCTGCGTGCCCTCACCGTCGCGGCGCCCGCCGTCATCACCGACGCCGGGGTGCTGGGCTTCGCCCTCTGGACGGTGCTCTACCACGTGGCCTTTCTGTTCGCCCTGCGTCCGTCGGTCACCTTCCTGATCTGGGTAGCAAGTGGCGTCCTGCTCGCCGGCTGGTGGTCGGTGCGCGCCTGGCGGCGGTGGCCCACGCTCCGCCCGGCGGCCGGTCCGACCGTCCCGGACGGCGCCGCCACCACCGGTTACCCGCGTCGCTTGTTACTCCCGGTGGTGGCGGCCGGCCTGGTCGCCGCGGTCACCGCCGGACTGGCCAACACTCCGGCCGGCGACGCGATCTCCTGGTGGATCCCGGCCACTGCCGGCGCGGTCGCCGCCGTCGGGGTCATGCTGATGACCCGCCGCGTCTGGCTCGCCGGTCCCACGCCCGCCGCGCCCGCGCCCACCGCCCTCCAGTCCGCGTACGCGCTGGTCGTCTCCGTCGGCGTGGCCATCACCTCGCTCTTCATCGCCCGCAACACCCCGGACGACGTCTACTACGTGGGCAAGTCGACCTGGGTGGCCGAGCGGGACATCGTGCCGCTCAACGACTTCCTGTTCAGTGAGAACGTCCTCCCGGCGATGGGCTCGCAGCCGCCCACCCCGTCGATCGAGGTGTTCACCGGCGCGCTCGGCCACGTCCTGGGCATCCACGGCGCCTCCGCCACCTGGTACCTCGCGCTGCCGGTGATGGCGGTGCTCGCCATCCTCGCCCTGTGGCGGCTGACCCACCGCTGGGCCCCGCGCCGGCCCGTGTTGGCGTTCAGCGTCGCCGTGGCGTACCTCTACCTCGTGGCCGGTGCGGACGCCGCGCTCGGCACCTTCCACCTGCCCCGGCTGTACGAGGGCAAGGGCATGTTCGTCTCGGCGGCCATCCCGCTGATGTGGCTCTACCTCACCGAGTGGTTCGACACCCGCAGCCGCCGTTCGCTGCTGATGGTGTTCGCCCTGTCGGTCACCGCCACCGGCCTCACCACCACCTCGGCCATCATCCTGCCGATGCTGGTCGGGGCCGCCGGGCTGGCCATGCTGCTGGTCGGCCGGGTCAAGGACGCCGTCATCGGTGGGCTGGCCGCGGTCGCGTACCCGGTCGGGTCGATCGTGGTGTCCCGGCTGGTGCTCGGCGGGATGAACGCCACCGGCGCGGACGACGCCTTCTTCGACGCCGAGTACACCTACCGGCGCACCCTGATGATCGGCATCGTCGGCGTGATCAGCGGGCTCGCCCTGTGGTTCGGCCCGCTGCTGGCCCGCCGTCGCACCCCGGCGCTGCTCGCGGCCGGCGCCGCGCTGACCATGAGCGTGCTGCTGGTCCCCGGGGTACTGGAGGCGCTCGGCGCGGCCAGCGGGATCTCCGTGGTGCTCTGGCGGGTGCCCTGGCTGCTCGCCCTGCCCACGTTGATCGGCCTGCTCTGCACGGTCGACGTGCCGTCGGCGACCCGGGCGTTGCGGGTCGCGGTCGGTCCGGTGGTGGCCGTGGCGATGGTCGCCTCGTTCGCGATCTGGGCCACCCCGATGTGGTCGCCGGTGAGCTGGGTCGAGACCCACGACCGGCCGACCTGGAAGCTGCCCCAGCAGCGGCAGCGGATCGCCTTCTGGATCTCCGAGCAGGACCGGCCCGCCGGGCTCCTCCTCGCCCCTTCTGTGATCATGCGGACCTCGCTGATCGTCACCAGCCGCGTCCGGGTCGTCCTGCCCCGCGACTTCTACCTGGTCGAGTACGACCGCAACTCCGACTTCGCCAAGGACCGGCTGCTGCTGGCCCGGTTCGCCGACGGCCGGCAGAAGCCGTCCAAGGCCGACGTCGAAGCCGCCGTGCAGCGGGTGGGTGTGGGCACGATCTGCGTCTACAACAGCAACCAGTACGCCCGCGACATGGTGGTCGACCTGGGCTTCCAGGAGTTTGCCGAGCGCCGCGGCCCGGGGGCCATGACCTGCTACGGCCGCGGCGGGTGACCACCGGGCCAGGGTGGTGACGCCACCGGCGTGACGCGGTGACCTCGCGCGGGGTGGCCCGAAGTGTGACCATTGTGGGAGTCCTGTACCCGAAGGACGACCGGGCGTCTCCTCACGTTAAGGTCGCAGTCACCGTCCGACCGGTAGGCCCGGTCGTCGCACCGCGAGCGGCGTCTCGCCCGGTGACCTCAGCGATCGGCAGGCACGCCCGTCATCGATCTCGTAGGGAGCGTTCTCGTTGTTCGGCTCGTTGACTGGACGCATCGGCACCGCCGCCCGCGGCGCGTTGCTGGTGCTGTCCTATCTGGTCATGCTCGTTGGGGGCACCTTCGGTTGGACCCCCGTCTTCGTCGTGGCCGGACTGGCCGCCGTCGTCGGTGAGTACGCCCTCACCCGGTGGTCGCCACCGACGGACGTCCTGCTGGACAAGGTCGGCCTCAACCGCGGGTACCGGCAGCTCAGCCGGGACCTCGCCAGCGTCCTGCTGGTGGCCGCCACGGTGCCGCTCACCGGTGTCGAGCTGACCTGGTTGCTGCTCCTACCGGCCGCGGTCTGGGTGATCGCGGTGTTCGCCGGGGCACTGAACACGATGATCGACCGGCGGAACCCGGTCTCCGCGCTGGTGCGCAACATCGAACTGGGCGCGGTCCGGTCCGCCCCGCGACCGCCGCAGTGGGCTTCGGAGAACGCCGGCGTCCGGTTGGCCGTGCTGAACGTGGTGCTCATCCCGGCCGCGGTGCTGGCGGCCGTGCGCCAGGACGTCACCGCCGTGTTGGTGGCGGGCGCGGCGGCGGCCGTCGCGGCGGCGGCGGTCGGCGCGATCATCGTGCTGACCTGGCTGCGGGGCCGGGGCAGCGGCACCGGCAAGGACCAGCTGCTCACCCAGGTCCAGCGCTGGATCGACAGCTACCGCCCCGAGGTGGCGCTCTACTTCGCCGGCCCCGCCAAGGACGTCTACCAGGCCAACATGTGGCTCGCCCCGACGGAGGCGCTCGACCAGCGCGGCATCGTGCTGATGCGCAGCAAGGAGGCGTTCTTCGAGCTGGCCGACACCCGGCTGCCGGTGGTCTGCGTGCCGGCCGGGGTGGACTTCATGAACCTGGAGCTGGGCACGGTGCGCGCCGCCCTGTACGCGGCCAACGTCGGCGCGAACATCCACATGCTGCGTGAGCCGGGCATGAAGCATGTCTTCGTCGGCCACGGCGACAGCGACAAGCAGGCCAGCGTCAACCCGTACAGCAAGGTGTACGACGAGGTCTGGGTCGCCGGCCTGGCCGGCCGGGAGCGCTACGCCCGCGCCGGGGTCGGCGTACGCGACGAGGACATCGTCGAGATCGGCCGCCCGCAGCTCGCCGGCGTGGCCACCTTCGGCGCGGAGTCGGCGCAGCGACCGTTCACGGTGCTCTACGCCCCCACCTGGGAGGGGTGGCTGGACGACGACCCGTACCACACCTCGCTGGTGCTGATGGGAGAGCGCATCGTCAAGGGGCTGCTGGCCACCTCGCCCGCGGTCCGGCTGATCTACAAGCCGCACCCGTTGACCGGCTCCCGCTCCAGCCAGGCCAAGGCCGTGCACGAGCGGATCGTGGCGCTGATCCGGGCGGCCGGCGGAGACACCGAGGCCACCACGCTCGACGGGCCCGGCCACCGGGTGATCACCGGGCGGGTGCCGGCGTTGTTCGACTGCTTCAACCAGACCGACCTGCTGATCAGCGACGTCTCCAGCGTCGTCTCCGACTTCGTGCAGAGCCAGCGGCCGTACGTGGTGGCCAACCCGAGTGGCCTGCCGGAGGACGAGTTCCGTCGCACCTTCCCGACCTCCCGGGCGGCGTACCTGCTCTCGATCGACTGCGGCGAGCTGGAGAAGATCCTCGCGCTGACCCGGGCCGGTGACGACCCGATGACCGAGGCGCGGCGGGAGCTCAAGACGTACCTGCTCGGCCCGGCCGAGGCGAACCCGATGGAGCGGTTCCAGGAGGAGATCGCCCGGCTCTGCCGCTGACGGCACCGACGCCGCGGGCCCGGGACGTCACCCTCGTCCCGGGCCCGCGGCGTGCCCGGGCCGGGCCGGGGCTCCCGTTCCGCGTCCGCGTCTGCCACCATTTCGCAGGTCATCGGTACGACGAATGGGGGTCGAAGGTGCGCATCCTGCTGGTCGAGGACGACCGACGGGTGGCCGCCGCCCTCTCCTCGGCGCTGACCCGGCGCGGGTACGAGGTCGAGCATGCCGCCACGGTCGCCGCGGCTCTCTCGGCCGCCCCCTGCGACCTGGTGCTGCTGGACCTGACCCTGCCCGACGGTGACGGCACCGACGTCTGCCGGGAGCTGCGCCGCCGCAGCAGCCAGCTGGGCATCATCGCGGTGACCGCCCGGGGCGAGGAGCGGGACCGGGTGCTCGGCTTGCGGCTCGGCGCCGACGACTACGTGGTGAAGCCGTTCTCGATGGTGGAACTGCAGGCCCGGATCGAGGCGGTGCTGCGGCGGGCTGCGCACGCCCCGCCACCGCGGGACGTGATCGAGGTCGGCGGGCTGCGGATCGACGTGTCCGCCCGGACCGTCACCGTCGACGGTCGAGCCGCGGCGCTGACCCGCAAGGAGTTCGACATCCTGCTCTCCCTGGCCCGCCAACCCGGCGTCGCCGTGTCCCGGGACCGGATCCTGCTGGACGCGTGGGGGACGACCTGGGCCGACCGGCACACCGTGGAGGTGCACGTCGGCTCACTGCGCGGCAAGCTGGGCGACCCCCGCCTGGTGGAGACCGTGCGCGGGGTCGGCTACCGGCTCCGCGGCGAGTGAGGGGCCCGGCGTGCGTCGTCGACTGGTCATCAGCTACCTGCTGCTGATGGTCCTGGTGCTGGTGGCGTTGGAGACGCCGCTCGCGGCCACCCTCGCCTCCCGGGAGACCGACCGGATCCGCGCCGACCGGCTCGCCGACGCCACCCGGTTCGCCTCGCTCGCCGGGCCGGCGTTGCGCGGCAACGTACCCGGGCCGGTCGGCGGCGAACTCGCCGCCTACGACGAGCTGTACGGCATACGCGCGGCGGTGGTCGACCGGGACGGCCGGACCGTCGTGGTGTCGCCCGGCTGGTCGGGTGGGCCGCAGACGGCGGCGGCACTGGAGAGCGCCCTGGTCGGTCAGCAGTTCAGCGCCCCGGAGGCGGTCTGGCCCTGGGTCGACGGCCCGCTGGTGGTGGCGGTGCCGATCAACGACGGCGGGGAGGTGCTCGGCGCGGTGGTCACCGCCACCCCGGCGGCGGAGGTCCGGCGTACCGTCACCGCCTGGTGGCTGCTACTGGCCGGGATCGGGCTGCTGGCCGTGCTGGCCTGCGTCTCCACCGCGTTCGGGCTGGCTGGCTGGGTGCTGCGTCCGGTGACCGAGCTGGACGCGGTGACCCACGAGATCGCCGAAGGGGACCGGGGCGCACGGGTGCAGCACCGGCTGGGCCCACCCGAGCTGCGCCGCCTCGCGGCCAGCTTCAACAACATGGCCGACGTGGTGTCCGACGTGATGGACCGGCAGCGCGCCTTCGTGGCGCACGCCAGCCACCAGTTACGCAACCCGCTGACCGCGCTGCGGCTGCGGGTCGAGGAGCTGGGGTCGAGCCTCACCGACCCGGACGGGTTGGCCGAGCACCGGCTGGCGTTGGAGGAGACCGACCGGTTGGCCCGGGTGCTCGACGCCCTGCTCACCCTGGCCCGCGCGGAACGGGAGGAGAACCAGCGGATCACCGTCGACGCGGCCGAGCTGGCCGCTTCCCGGGTCGCGGCGTGGGAGCCACTGGCCCGGCACCGGTCGGTGACGCTGCGGCTGGCCGCCGAGGGCCCGGCGTACGCCCGGACCGTGCCGACCGCCGTCGACCAGGCTCTCGACGCGCTGATCGACAACGCGGTGAAGTTCAGCGGGAAGCAGGGTGTGGTGACCGTCACGGTCCGGCACGCCGACGACGGCGTCCTTCTCCAGGTCGCCGACACCGGCCCGGGCATGACGCCGGACCAGCTCGAACAGGCCACCGAGCGGTTCTGGCGAGCGCCGGACGCGCAGAACGTCGAGGGCGCCGGGCTGGGCCTGACCATCGTCGCGGTGCTGGTCGACGCCTCCGACGGCCGGCTCACCATGCGCCCGGGGGACCGGTGCGGCCTGGTCGCCGAGGTGTGGTTCCCGGCCCCGGAGGACGGCCCGGCGATCGTACGGCCGGTGGACCCGGCCCTCGTCAGGGCTTGACCGAGCGGTACCAGTCGGCCGCGCCGGGATGCAACGGCAGCGGTGTGGTGGCGATCGCCGAGCGGGGGCTCATCCGCCCGGCGGCGGGGTGCGCCGCCGCCAGCTCGGTGCGGCGTTCCATCAGCAGCCGGGTCACCTCCCGCACCAGCGGCTCGGGCAGGTCGGCGCGGACGATGAGATAGTTCGGGTTGGCCACCGTGGTGACCGGATCCAGGTCGTACACCGAGCGGGGGATGTCCCGCGACACGTACACCTCGCGGTAGCCACGGCGCAACCACTCCGTCCACTCGCCGAGGTCGATGATCCTCGTTGCCGAGGTGCCGGCCAGCTGCTGCACGCCGCGTACCGGCAGACCACCGGAGAAGAAGAACGCGTCGATCCGGCCGGCCCGCAGCGCGGCGACCGAGTCGTCGAGGCCGAGGTGCAGCTGGCGGACCTGGTCGCCGCCGAGCTGGGCCGCCTCCAGTAGCCGGGTCGCGGTGATCTCGGTGCCGGAGCCCGCGGCGCCCACCGACACCCGCCGGCCGCGCAGGTCCGCGAGCGTGCGTACGGGTCCACCGGCGGTGGTGACCAGATGCAGCAGGTCGTCGTAGACCCGGGCCACCGCGAGGACCGACGGCGGTCCGGCCGGCCCGGCGGGCAGCACGTCGGCCTGGGTGAAGCCGAGTTCGGCCTGACCGGCACCGAGGAGCCGGATGTTCTCCGCCGACGCCGCGGTCACCACCACACTGGCCCGTACGCCGGGCAGTTCCCGGTTGAGCAGGGCCGCGAGCGACTGCCCGAAGGCGTGGTAGACCGCGGTCGGGCTACCGGTGGCGATCCGGATGATTGTCGGCTCGGTCCGGGAGTCCCGGCAGGCGACCAGCCCCGTCGCCGCCAGGACCATCAGCATCAGCAGCGCGGACGGGGCGGCGACGCGGCGTCGGGTGGGGGCGGACCAGCATCGAGTCACGCGCTGCACTCTGCGCCGTACGGCCCCACCAGCGCAACCTCAGTCCGGCGGCGGCGGCGACGTCGGCGGCGGGTCGTCGTAGGCGATGACCAGGCTGCTGGAGTAGGCGATTGAGCGGGGGAATGCCCCGGTCTCGTCGCTGTCGTCGTGCCCGACCGGCCGGACCCGCAGCGCGCGGTGGGCGTAGCCGTCCTGGCCTGCCGGCTCGACCTCGAAGGTGACCGCCTGCCCGGCGGTGAGCGCCCGGAACCCGGGCGTCCGCACCTCGGAGAAATGCACCCAGGCCCCGCCGGGCGTCTCCGGAGCGTCGAGCACGCCCCAGCCCCGGTCGACGTGGTACTCGCGGACCGACCCGATCAGCCTCATCCGACCATCATGGCCGGCCGGCCGGGCGGGCGCGCGCCAGGGCGGCCCGCTCGATGATCCTCAGGCGGTCCGGGCCGTCGGCCACGCTGACCACGAGGCACCCGGCTCCCGGGCGGAGCAGGGCCGGTACCTCCAGCAGGGCGGCGCTGCGCACCAGCACCGCGGCCAGCTCCCGGTCGGTGAGCCGGATGCCGAGGATGTGCCGGCGCACGTGCCGGCCACCGGCGAGCAGCGCGGAGCGCCAGGCCGCCGCGGCGAGCCGACCCCGCCAGAGCACCCGCGCACTCGACGCTCCGGCCACCGGCCCGGCCAGCAGCTCGCGGCGGCCCCGCCGCCACCCCGCACCGCACAGCTCGGCGTACGTGGCCCGGTGCTCCTCGGGCACGTGCAGCCGGTGCAGCTCGTAGCGGCGGCGCAGCCCACCGCTGACCACCTCGTGCTGCACCGGCACGTCGAGGCGGGTGAGGAGTTGGCGCATCCGCAGTGCGGCGTCCTGCCGGTTGAACTCGGCCGCCGGCCGGTACGGCTCGACCGGACCCCGACCGGTCGCCGGAGGAGGCGTGCAGCGGAGCAGGCAGGCCACCTCGAACGCGTCGCCCAGGGTCATCCAGTCCATCGGCGGCGGGGGCGCCATCGGACCGGGCCGGCCGAGCAGGGGCCGGTCGAGCAGGGTGGGTTGCGGGGCCATGGGCCGCTCCTTTTCGGCGTCGGGGTTCCCTTACCGTTGCCTCCCGTACGGCCCGGTTCCACCGATCCGACCCAGCCTTGAGGAAATCTTGCGGCACGGGTCAGAGTTCGGTGACCACCACGTCGACCTGGCGTGGTCGCCCGGCGGTCGCCGGCCGCTCCTCGATCGCGTACCCCAGGTCGCGCAGCGCGGCGACCAGCCCGGCCGGGCCGCGTGGCCGGGCACCGGCGACCAGCAGGTCACGGACCAGCCGGCCCTTGGTCGCCTTGTTGAAGTGGCTGACCACGGTGCGGGTCACCCGGCCGTCGACCGCGCGCTGGTGCAGCACCCGCACGCTCACCGTCCGCCCGGCCAGCGCCCCCCGCGGCGTCCAGGTGGCCGCGTACGCGGCAGAGCGCAGATCCAGCACCGGGCCGTCCCCGGCCGCCGACTCCAACGCCGGGGCCAGCACCTGCCGCCAGTACGCCGACAGCGCCCCCACCCCGGGCAGTTTCGCCCCGATCGGGCAGCGGTACGGCGGGATCCGGTCGGCGAGCCGCACCGCGCCCCACAGGCCGGAGCTGACCAGCACCGAACGGCGGGCGGCCCGCAGCGCCGGTGCCGGCAGGGTGGCCAGGCTCAGCGCCTCGTACAGCACCCCGGTGTAGACCTGCCCGGCCGGTGCGGTGGCGGCCCGCTCCAGCCGCGCGTTGCGGTCCAGCTCGCTCCGTTGGCCGGCGCTGAGCCCGAGTGCCGCCAGTGCCGCCGTCTCGTCGGTGACGGAGACGCCGACGAGTGCGGCCAGCACCTCCTCGCGGGCCGGGTTCAGCTCGGGCAGGCAGAGTCGGGTGAGGTCCAGCCGCCGGCCGGTGCCGGCGTCGGCCTTGCCCTCGGAGGGCGGCAGCAGGATGAGCACGGCCGCCAGCGTACGGGCCGGATTCGGCGCCACGGCCGCCCGGCGGTCGACGCTCACCAGCTGGCCAGCCGCGCGGCTGCCACCCACCCCACCGGGCTCCTCCCGTGGTCGGTTCCGGCGGGGTGTGGCAGGGTTGCCGTGTGCCACCCACTCCCGCAGGCCAGTTGGCCGTACCGAACCTGCACCGGGCAGCGCGGATCGAGGACGCCGTGCACCAGTTGGTGGAGCGCCGGCTCCGCCGTACCGGGTGGCGGATCAACATCGTGGCGTACGCCGGTTACGGCGCACCCGGTTGGGCGCGGGTGCTGTGCCGCGTGCTGTTGGGCCGCCCGGACACGCGCCAGCGGGGCCGGTTGGAGAAGGTGCGCGGTTGGCGCAGCTTCACCACCCTGCCGGCAAAGCACGTCACGGTACGGATCGAGGCCGGTGGGACGGTGCACGAGGCGCAGGCCGACCGTAGTGGCTTCGTCGACACCGTCATCGAGGGCGACTTCACCCCCGGCTGGTCCTCGGTACGGCTGAGCGTGGCCGAACCCGAGGGCATGGCCGACGCCGGTGCCGTGGCCGACGCCGAACCGGCGGAGGCGCTGATCCGGGTCCTGCACCCGGATGTCCGGTTCGGCATCCTCTCCGACATCGACGACACGGTCATGGTGACCGCGCTGCCCCGTCCCCTGCTGGCGGCCTGGAACACCTTCGTCCTCGACGAGCACGCCCGGGCTGCGGTGCCCGGCATGGCGGTGCTGTACGAGCGGCTGGTCACCGCCCATCCCGGAGCGCCCGTGCTCTACCTCTCCACCGGCGCCTGGAACGTCGCTCCGACCCTCACCCGGTTCCTGTCCCGACACCTCTACCCGGCCGGACCGTTGCTGCTCACCGACTGGGGTCCGACCGCCGACCGGTGGTTCCGCAGCGGTCGGGAGCACAAGCGGGCGACCCTGGCCCGCCTGGCCCGGGAGTTCCCACAGGTGCGTTGGCTGCTCATCGGTGACGACGGGCAGCACGACCAGGAGATCTACCGGGAGTTCGCCGCGGCCCATCCGGAGAACGTGGCCGGGGTGGCGATCCGCCGGCTGTCCCCGACCCAGTCGGTGCTCGCCGGCAGCCTGCCCGCCCCGGCCGGTCGCTCCTCGACCGGCCCGGTGGGGCAGAAGTGGCTCTCCGCCCCGGACGGCGCCGGCCTCTGGAAACTCCTCCGCGAAGCCGACCTGGTCTGACCACCCCCACCCCCGGCTGCCCGTCGCCCGCATCTTTCCGCGTTGATCGTGAACTTCGCGACGTAGTTGATCTCTGTCGGTGCCGCCAACTATCAACGCGCGAGGGCGCGGGGGTGGGGG
>NZ_SMKF01000191.1 GCF_004348325.1 Micromonospora sp. KC213
CCCCCGACACCCCCACCCGGGCCGCCCTGCACGCCGACCCGGCCGCGCTGCGCGCCCGTGCCGAACGGCTCCGCGACGCTCTGCGCGCCGACGGCTGCCCGGCCGAGGTGGTGCGCAGCGTCGCCGTGGTCGGCGGCGGCGGCGCGCCCGGCGTCGAACTGGAATCCTGGGCGGTGAGCCTGCCCGAGGCGTACGCCGTGCCGCTGCGCCACGGGGATCCGCCGGTGTTCGGCCGGGTGACGCGCGGCCGCCTCCTGCTGGACCTGCGCTGCGTGCCGGCCGCCGCGGACGACACGCTGCGCGTCGCGGTCCGCCGGGCGGCCGGCTGACATGCACGTCGTCGCCACCGCCGGCCACGTCGACCACGGCAAGTCCACCCTGGTGCGGGCCCTGACCGGGATGGAACCCGACCGGTGGGCCGAGGAACGCCGCCGGGGCATGACCATCGACCTCGGTTTCGCCTGGAGCACCCTGCCCTCCGGCACCACGGTCGCCTTCGTCGACGTACCCGGGCACGAGCGGTTCGTGCCGAACATGCTCGCCGGCGTCGGCCCGGTGCCCGCCGTGTTGATGGTGGTGGCCGCCGACGAGGGCTGGATGCCGCAGTCCGCCGAGCACCTGGCCGCGCTGGACGCGCTCGGGGTGTCGTACGGGCTGCTCGCGGTGACCCGCGCGGACCTGGCCGACCCGCGGCCGGCGATCGAGGCGGCGCGGGCCCACCTCGCGGGCACCTCACTCGGCGCGGTCGAGGCGGTCGCGGTCAGCGGCGTCACCGGCGCCGGTCTGCCGCACCTGCGCGCCGCCCTGGACCGGCTGATCGCCCGGCTGCCGCCGCCGGCGGTCCACGCCCCGGTGCGGCTCTGGGTGGACCGGTCGTTCACCATCCGGGGCAGCGGCACGGTGGTCACCGGCACCCTCGGCGGCGGCCGGCTGCGTGTCGGTGACCAGCTCGAACTCGCTGCCACCGGCGAGCCGGTCCGGGTTCGTGGCCTGCACCGGCTGGGCGTGGCCCGGGACCGGGTCGAGGCGGTGGCCCGGGTGGCGGTCAACCTGCGCGGCGTGCCGAAGGACCGGCTGGCCCGGGGCGACACCCTGCTCACCCCCGGCCGGTTCCGGCTGACCGAGCTGCTCGACGGGCGGCTGGCCGGGGACCCGGCCAGCGACTTGCCCGCCACGCTCACCCTGCACGTCGGCTCGGCGGCCGTGCCGGTGCGGGTGCGCCCGCTGGGCGTGGACACCGTACGGCTGCGGCTGGCCCGGCCGCTGCCGCTGCTCATCGGTGACCGGGCGGTGCTGCGCGACCCGGGCCGGCATCACGTGTCCGGCGGGGTGACCGTGCTGGACGTGAATCCGCCGCCGCTGACCCGCCGCGGGGCCGCCGCCGCCCGCGCGCAGGTGCTGACCGGCCTGGACGGACGCGCGGACCTGGCCGGGGAGCTGCGCCGCCGCCGGCTGGCCCGGGCCACGGACCTGACCCGGATGGGCGTCCCGGTGACCGCCGACCCGGTGGCGGGGGACTGGCTCGCCGACCCGGAGTACTGGCGAGGGCTGGGCGACCGGCTCGTCGAGGAGGCCACCCGGTATGTCCACGCGCACCCGCTGGAGCCCGGGGTGCCGGTCGAGGCGCTGCGCCGGATGCTGGGTCTACCCGACCGGGGGCTGGTCGAGGCCCTGGTGCGCCCGCCGCTGGCGCTGCGCGCCGGCCGGGTGACCGTCGGGCCGGTCGACACGCTGCCGGAGCCGGTGGCCCGGGCCGTGCGGCGCATCCACACCGAGTACGCCGACCACCCGTTCCGTGCCCCCGAGGCCGACCACCTCGCCGCCCTCGGCCTGGGCCCGCGCGAACTCGGGGCGGCGGTACGCGCCGGCGCACTGCTGCGGCTCGCCGACACCGTGGTGCTGCTGCCCGGCGCCCTCGACCAGGCGGCCGAGGTGCTGGCGGCCCTGCCGCAGCCGTTCACGCTCAGCGCCGCCCGGCAGGCGCTGGACACCACCCGCCGGGTGGCCGTGCCGCTGCTGGAACTGCTGGACCGGCGTGGGGCCACCCGCCGGCTGCCCGACGACACCCGGCAGGTGCTCGCGCCGCGTACCCTGCCCGAGGCCGGCGCGGGCGTTCGCGCCGAAGCCGCTCCGCCGGTGCCGCCACGTCGCCTACCGTGACGCCATGGACCCTTCGGCGGTCTGGCGGGACAAGAACCACCGCTGGCGAATCGAGGCGTACCGGGCGCCGGATCTCAGGTTCGCCATCTTCGCCACCAACGGCACCACCGAGTCCGCCCCGCTGTGGCTGTTCGGCATGGCGGCGTTGGCCCGCTGGCTGATGACCCACGCCATCTCCCTGGACGACCTGGAGAACGACTGACCGGAAAGGGGCGCGATGGGCGGTCAACTCGCGTTGGTGGCCGTGCTGGTGCTGGTCAACGCCGCTCTGTCGGGCAGCGAGATGGCGCTGGTGACGTTGCGCGAGGGGCAGTTGCGTCGGCTCGGCCGGGCCGGGCGGGCCGGGGCCCGGTTGACCCGGCTGTCCCGCGAGCCGAACCGCTACCTGGCGACCATCCAACTCGGCATCACCCTCGCCGGTTTCCTCGCCTCGGCGGCCGCGGCGGTCACGCTCGCCGAGCCACTGCTCGCTCCGCTGGGTTTCCTCGGCGCGCTCGCCCGTCCGGCGGCGGTGGTGCTGGTGACCGTGTTGCTCACCTTCGTCACCCTCGTCGCCGGGGAGCTGGTCCCGAAACGGTTGGCGATGCAGCGGGCGGAACGCTGGGCGCTGCTCAGCGCGCCGCCACTGGACCTGCTCGCCGGGTTGTCCCGCCCGGCGGTCTGGCTGCTCAGCCGCAGCACCGACCTGCTGGTCCGGCTCGCCGGTGGCGATCCCCGGGCCAGCCGCGCGGAGATGACCGAGGACGAGCTGCGGGAGACGCTGGTCAGCCAGCGGGGCCTGTCGGCACAGCAGCGGGAGATCCTCGCCGGGGCCTTCGACATCGCCGGGCGGACCCTGCGCGAGGTCCTGGTAACCCGCCGGCACGTCACCATGCTCCCGGCCGACCTGGCCCCGTCGGAGGCGATGCGGCGGCTCGCCGCCGCCGGCCGGTCCCGGGCGCCGGTGGTCGGCCCCGACGGGCTGGACGACGTGTGCGGCGTGGTGCACATCCGGGACCTGGTCGGCGCTGGCGGAGACACCACCGGCCGGCGGGCCCGTCCGCCGGTGCTGCTGCCCGGCACGCTGCCGGTCGCCGAGGCGATGCGGCAGCTGCGCGAACGCCACGAACAGCTCGCCCTGGTGGTCGACGAGTACGGCGGGATCGACGGCCTGGTCACCATGGAGGATCTGCTGGAGGAGGTGGTGGGCGAACTGTACGACGAGACCGACCGCGACGTGCGCGGCGTGGTCCGGGAGGCCGGCGGGGCGTTGCTGCTGCCCGGGGACTTCCCACTGCACGACCTGCCGGACGTCGGTGTCCGGCTGACCTTCCCCCTGTCGCGCGACTACACCACCGTCGCCGGACTGGTCCTGGCCGGCCTGGGGCGGTTGCCGGCCGGCGCGGGGGACACGGTGCGGCTGCCGGGGCTCACCGTCGAGGTGGTCGAGGTGGCCGACCGGGCGGTACGCCGGGTGCGGGTACGCGGTCCCGCCGTCACCGTCGACCCGGACGGGTGAGCGCCGCCGCGACCACCGACCCGGCCGCCCGATCGGGCGTACCGTCCGGGGCGTGAAGGACCGTGGCATGCGGACGTTCCTGGCGGTGCTCGCCGGGCTCGCGGTGATCTACTTCGGGGTGACCGGGCGGGACTCCACCGCGGAGGGAGGCGGGGTCTCCGGCGGGATCGTGCTGCTCGCCGTGCTGGCCGCGCTGCTGGTCTGGCATCTCACCAAGCCGAGCCAGCCGGTCAAGTGACGCCGGCGGCGTGACTGATCTCGTCGGCGGATTCGGCACCGAGCGCGACCCGGACCAGCGCCGAGGCGAACCGCCCGAACTCCGCCGCTTCGACCAGCTCGGCCAGCCGGCGCGGGTCGGCCGGTAGTCCCAGCCGCTTCGCCCCGGCCAGGCTCCGGCGGTCGGCGTACGGGCGCACGTCCGGCCAGACCGCCTGCACCTCGCGTAGGAAGATGTCCGCGCCGGTCGGGCCGATGCCGGGGAACTCGGTGAGCAGCGGCCGCAGCCGATCGGGCTTTCCGGCCGCCTCGCGGTGCATCCGCCGCAGGTCACCGTGCCAGCGGTCCAGGCAGAGCTCGGCACCGGTGCCGAGCATCGTCGCGGTCCGTTCGTCGTAGCGTCGGTAGTGTCCGCGGCCCAGGGCGTCGACCCGTTCCTGCCAGTTCGCCACCCGCATCGCCCGGGGCGTCCGCCAGCCCGCGGCGAACAGTTCCCGGGCGGCGGCCACCGCCACCTGCGCCCGGATCCGGGTGCTCAGCAACGTGGCGAGCACCAGCAGTTGGTAGAGCGGGCCGGGCCGGTCGGCGAGGTGGATGCCGGCTTCCTCGGCGTACGTGCGGGCCTGCCGGTCCAGCAGCGCCCGGGCCAGTCGCTGTTGTTCACCCATCCGTCCGGACTACCCGCTGCGGGACCGGTCAGCCGGGCCGGCGGCGGCGAGCATGCCGGCCACACCGGTGGGTATCCGAAGCCGGTGCGTGGCCTCGCCGGTCGCGTCCCCACCCGGAAGGAGACACGTGGTGCAACCGCAGCAGGAGGAGTTCCGCCGTAACGACAAGGGAGCCACCAGCCAGGACAGCAAGGGCCCCCGGCCGACCGGCCATCCGCGTAACAAGACCCATTCGACCGGTGACCGCGGCCGGCCCGTCCCGAAGGGACAGGTCTCACCCTACGGCCCGGCCGGTGAGCCGGTGGCCGATGACGACAGCGACGTGCCGGGCTGACGGCCTGCCGGCGATGGCGCGGCACGACGAGCGACGGCCGGCAGCGCCGCGCCGCCGGCCCGCTGCGGCTCCCGTCCTCACTTCGGGTCGCCGGGCTCACGTTCACCCTTGGGTCCGAAGGTCCGGTCGCCCCGGGCCATGCCACGCTGTCCGCGATCCTCCTGGAGAATCCGGTTGGCGACCTGGTTCGCCTCCTGGTCGGCCGCCCGGCCGGACTGCTCGATGAGGTCGCGCAGCCGCGCCCGTTCCTTGTCGTAGGCGTTGCTTCCGGGCCGTGGTCCTGGCATCGCCGCCTCCCCTCGCCTCGCTGTCACCGTGTGCCGTACCCGGGCGGTCTACCCGTCTGGTCGCCCGCCAACCGCTCACTGCGGGGCGCGGACCACGGCGACCGGGCAGGCACTGTGGTGCAGCAGCCCGTGGCTGACGGAGCCGAGCAGCAGCCCGGTCAGCGCGCCGCGCCCCCGACCCCCGACCACCACCAGCGCCGCTCGCCGCGACGCCTCGACCAGCGTGGGCACCGGCCGGTCCCGGACCGTCTCCCGGGTGACCGGCAGGTCGGGGTGGCGTTGTGCGATGCCGGCGAGCGACTCGGTGAGCACCCGCTGTTCCTCGTCGCGCAGCGCGTCCTGGTCGTAGACCAGCGGCTGGATGTCGCCGGGGCGCGCCGGGGTCGGGTACCGGTACGCGTGCACCGCGTGCAGGGCGGTGCCACGGGACGCGGCCTCTTCGGCGGCGAAGTCCACGGCGGACCGGGACGGCGGCGAACCGTCGACGCCGACCACCACCGGCCCGTCGGTCCTCTCCTCGCCCCGGGCGACCAGCACCGGGCAGTCGGCGTACGTGGCGACCTGGACCGCGACCGAGCCCACCAGCAGGGCGGTGAATCCGCCCAGGCCCCGGTCGCCCAGCACGATCATCGCCGCGGTGGGGGTCTCGCCCAGCAGTACCGCCGACGCCTCGCCGTCGATGATCTCTCCGGTGGTGCGCAGCCCCGGGCGGGTCGCCTCTGCCTCGGCGACCGCCCGCGCCACCACGTCCTCGGCCTGCTGGCGCAGCCCGCTGCCGGGCGGGCCGGCGGTGGGCGGGCCGACCGGCACCCGCAGCAGTGGCCAGATGAAGGCGTGCACCACGCGCAGCGGGCGGCGTCGGAGGTCCGCCTCCACGGCGGCGAGCCGGACGGCCCGCAGCGCCGGCTCCGATCCGTCCACACCCACCACGATTGCCGCGCCGTCCGCCGAGTTCACGTCCGTCCACCCCCTGCCGGCCAGTATCGCCGTCGACCGGGTGTCGCCGGGCCGATACCGCCAGTACGGCACCCGTGGTTACGCTGACGGCCGGCGCTGGCCATGATGGGGCCGCAGTTCCGGATGCCCGGCCGGGAGGCTTTCCGGCCGCCGCTGCTCCGGTGGACGTCGGCCGCCGACGGTATCGTCCCGGTGTCGCGGCGGCGGACGGGCGGCGAACCCGCGCCGGACGCGTTCTCCGGCGAGCCGGCCGTCAAGCCGGCGGGCTGACCTGGCCGGTGCGTCGCCCGGTCGGCACCTCCGTATGATTTTTGCTCTACAGCAAGAATCCCTCGGAAGGACGAACATGCCGGATGCGTCCGCGGCGCTGTGCCGTGCGCTGCGCGCGGCCCCACCCGATCAGTTGGTGGAGGCCGTCGACCGGGTCGTACGGTCGCTGTGGGGCGCGTCGCGGGTGGACGTGTTCCTCGCCGACTACCGGATCAGCGGACTCTGGCCGGTGCTCGACCCGAAGCTGCCGGACGCCGGATTCCTCGCTTGCCAGGGCCAGGCGCAGCGCTGTTTCAGCAGCCAGCTGCCGGTCGTGGAGGCTCGGGACGACGGCCACTGCCGGCTCTGGGTGCCGGTCAGTGTCTGGGGTGAGCGGCTCGGGGTGTTGCTGGTCGAGCTGACCGCCCCGCCACAGGCCGACGTCGTCGCCCGACTCGCCGAGGTGGCCGGCGACCTGGCCACCTCGCTGCGCGCGGCGGACCGGGAGACCGACCGGTACCGGCGGGTGCGGCGCCGGGAGCGGTTGAGCATGGCCGCCGAGATGCAGTGGGATCTGCTGCCCGGGCGCAGCCTGCGGCACGAGGCGTTCCTGCTGGCTGGGCAGCTCGAACCGGCGTACACGGTGGGTGGTGACCACTTCGACTGGACGGTCGACGAGGGGTTGCTCACCCTCAGCGTGCTCAACGGCACCGGCGCCGGGATCGGCGCCGCCCTGCTGACCGCGCTGACCGTGAACGCGATGCGCAACGCCCGCCGCTCCGGGGGTGGCCTGGTGGAGCAGGCGGAGCTGGCCTCGGACACGATCTTCTACCAGCATCGTGGGCAGCGGCACGTGGCCACGCTGCTGCTGGCGGTGGAGGCCGCGAGCGGGCGGGTCCGCGCCGTGGACGCCGGTTCGCCGCATCTGCTGCGGCTGCGCGGCGCCACGGTGAGCCGGATCGAGCTGGAGCAGCAGCTGCCGTTGGGCATGTTCGCCGAGAGCCGGTACACGGTGCAGGAGTTCGACCTGGAGCCGGGGGACCGGCTGTTCGTGGTCAGCGACGGGGTGTACGCCGCGCAGCCGGGGGGCCAGGAGGCGTACGGCGAGCGGGCGATGGCGCGGTCGATGCGGTCGACGCGGTTGCAGCCGGCGACGGAGGCGGTTGGTACGGTGATGCGCGAACTGTTCGCCTACCATGCCGAGACGGATCTGCGTGACGACGCCGTCGTCGTCTGTCTGGATTGGCACGGGATTCACGGTCCGGGCGGGCGGTGAGACGGTGGGCCACGTACGAGCGGACAATCGCAGGGGACACAGCGGGTGGAGCGACCTCCGAATCTTGCGGCGGCGATCGACGCGGCGGCCGGGGCCCTGATCGGGGTGCTCGAGTCGGCTACCTCGCGGCATCATGTGACCGTTTCGCCGACCCAGTTGCGGGTGCTCTTCCTGATCACCGAGCGGCCGGAGACCAATGTGAACCGGCTGGCCGAGCTGTTGGACGTCGTACCGTCGTCGGCGAGCCGGCTCTGCGACCGGCTGGAGGCCACCGGCCTGCTGCGCCGGGTGGCCGACCCGCGCGACCGGCGGGAGGTCCGACTGGTGCCCACCGCAGCGGCGCAGACCCTGCTGCGGGAACTGAAGGAGCGCCGCCACCAGGCGGTACAGGCGGTGCTGGACCGGATGCCGCAGCGGACCCAGCACGAGCTGCTGCTGGCCCTGATGGCGTTCGCGCAGGCGGCGGAGGTGGCAGCCGCACCCGCGGACGCGCCCGCCCGTACCGCGTGATCCATTTCGTTCCGCCCCACCCACTAGCTTCCTAGGACGCTTTGGAGGTGGTGACGCAGCACACACCCCAGGGACGCAAACCGGCAGACCAGGCCGAGAGACATGAGGCCGATATAGTGGCTGCGCAACTCGCCGGTCGGGGCCACGGGCCCACCACCGGCAACCAGGGGGAGGTCCCAGCCCGGGATCGCCGAGGCGCCGGTGTTGGCCGGCCCGTCAGCGCGCACGTCCCACCGAGGTGTCCCACCGGGCACCAGGTGTGTGCTGCGGAGGGAGGTTCGGTGTCGCGTCGCCCCGTTCGGGCGGAGTCCCCGCAGGACACGGGCGGGCTCGTGGTCGTCGGTGACCGGGTGCTGACCCTGCCGAATCTGATCAGTTTTGTCCGACTGCTCGGCGTGCCCCTGTTCCTCTATCTGTTCCTGGTGGTGCGGGCCGACGTACCGGCGCTGGTGGTGCTCGCGGTCGGCGGCACCACCGACTGGGTGGACGGTTGGGTCGCCCGCCGGCTGGGCCAGGTCAGCCGGCTCGGGGAGTTGCTGGATCCCCTCGCCGACCGGCTGTACATCCTGGCCACGTTGCTCGCCTTCACCGCCCGGGAGGTGGTGCCGTGGCAGTTCACCGCGGCGCTGCTGGCCCGGGAACTGCTGCTGCTGGGCTCGCTGGCGGTGTTGCGTCGGCACGGCTACGGTCCGCCGCCGGTGCACTACGTGGGCAAGACGGCGACCTTCCTGCTCCTTGCCGCCTTCCCGGTCCTGTTGCTGGCCGTCTCGGTCGCGCCGGTGGCGACGGCCGCCTCGGCGATCGGCTGGGGGCTGGCCTGGTGGGGGCTGGTGCTCTACTGGGTGGCCGGCGCGATGTATGTGCTCCAGGCCGGCCGGCTGGTGCGTTCGGCGCGCGCCAGGTCCGGGGGAGGGGCGGCATGAGCGGCGGCCCGGACTCCGGCGGTCGTCCGCCGCGGACGTTCACGCCGGATTTCCTCACCGAACTGTTCCGCAATCCGTTGGATCCGGGGTACGCCGACGCGGCGGCCCGGCGGCGGGAGTCGCCGCCGGCGTCCGGGTGGCGTGCCGGTTGCGCGCGGTCGGTCAGCGTGCTGGTGGTGGTGGCGGTGGGATTCTTGTTCGCCGTGGCGTACCGGGAGACGCTCGCCGAGGAGCCGAGCCGTAGTCAGGCGCGGGCCGGGTTGATCGCGCAGATCAAGCAGCGGGAGGCGGAGACCGACGAGATGACCGTCCGCGCGGACCGGCTGCGCGAGGAAGTGAACCGGCACCGGGATGCGGCGCTGAGTGGTTCGCAGGCGGCCCGGTTGCGCAACCTGGAGGCGGGCACCGGTCTGGGCCGGGTGCGGGGGGACGGCGTGGTGGTGCGGTTGGTCGACGCGCCGCGGGAGGGCGACGCGGTGACCGGTGGCTCGGACGCGGGTCCGGACCGGGTGATCTACTCCGACCTGCAGAAGGTGGCCAACGACCTGTGGGCTGCGGGCGCGGAGGCGGTGGCGATCAACGGGCAGCGGTTGACGGCGACATCGACGATCCGGTCGGCGGGTGCGGCGATCCTGGTGGACTTCCGGCCGGTGACGAGTCCGTACGAGGTGTCGGCGATCGGGCCGGGGTCGATGCGGGACAGGTTCGAGGAGAGCCGGTCGGCGTACCTGATGCGTCGGGTGGCGAAGCAGACGGGTCTGTCGTTCGAGGTGCGGGAGGTCGAGGATCTGGTGCTGCCGGCGGCGCCGGAACCACGGCTACGCTACGCGGAGCCGTCGGTCGGTCCGAGCGCGTCGCCGTCGGGTTCGGCCGTGAACGGTTCGTCCAGTCCCGGGCCGCCGGTTCCGGGTACGTCGCTCAGTCCTTCCGGAGGTGTCCGATGATCGCGGTGCTGGCGTTGCTCGCCGGTGTGGTGCTGGGGATCTACCTGGATCCGACGGTGCCTGCCGCGTTGCAGCCGTACCTGCCGATCGCGGTGGTGGCCGCGTTGGACGCGGTGTTCGGCGGGGTGCGGGCGAAGTTGGACCGGATTTTCGATGACAAGCAGTTCGTGGTGTCGTTCATCTCGAACGTGCTGGTGGCGGGCCTGATCGTGTATCTGGGCGACCAGTTGGGGGTGGGCGGTCAGTTGTCCACGGGTGTGGTGGTCGTGCTGGGGGTGCGGATCTTCGGCAACGTGGCGGCGATTCGTCGTCACCTGTTCCGGGCGTAGGTTTGTCAGGATGGACGACGAGCAGCGCGAGACCGGGACGGGATGGCCGCAGCCGGCGGTGCCGGAGCCTGTTGGTGAGCCGGACCCGCGGCCGGAGGCACCGGATCCGGATGAGATGAGCCCGTTGGCTCCGGTGGAGGAGC
>NZ_SMKF01000192.1 GCF_004348325.1 Micromonospora sp. KC213
GGGTGGGGTGGTTAGTTGGGGCGGCGGGTGGCGGCGATGGCCAGGTCGACCAGAGCCTGGCGGGCCTCGGTGTCCAGGTCGACGGTGACCAGCGCGGCGAGCGCGGCGTCCGTCAGCGTGACGATCCGCTGCTCGGTGCGGGCCAGCGCTCCGCATCCGGCGATCAACTCCCGCAGCCGGGCGATGCCCGACTCGTCCAGCGCTGCGTCGCCCAGACCGGCCAGCAGCAGTTCCCGGCCCGCGTCGTCGGTGGCCTCCATGGTCGCCGCCACCAGATAGGTGCGCTTGCCCTCACGCAGGTCGTCCCCGGCCGGCTTGCCGGTCTGCGCCGGGTCGCCGAAGACCCCCAGCACGTCGTCGCGGAGCTGAAACGCCTCACCGAGCGGCAACCCGTACGCCGAGTATGCCGCCCGCACGTCCGCCGACGCCCCGGCCAGCGCCGCACCCAGCAGCAGTGGCCGCTCCACGGTGTACTTCGCCGACTTGTACCGGGCCACCTTGCCGGCCCGTTCCACCGAGGTGTCCCCGGTGGCCTGGGTGAGCACATCGAGGTACTGCCCGACGGTCACCTCGGTACGCATCTCGTCGAAGACCGGCCGGGCCCGCGCCACCGTCCGAGGTTCCAGCCCGGCACAGTGCAGCAGTTCGTCGGACCAGACCAGGCAGAGGTCGCCGAGCAGCACCGCCGCGGCGTCGCCGAAGCCGTCCGGGTCGCCGCTCCAGCCCGCGGCCCGGTGCCGGGCGGCGAACCGCCGGTGTACCGCCGGTTCACCGCGCCGGGTGTCCGACCGGTCCATCAGGTCGTCGTGGATCAGGGCGCTGGCCTGTACGAGCTCCAACGCCGCCAGGGCCGTCACGACCTCGTCGGCGTCGACCCCACCGGCCCCCCGGAAGCCCCAGTACGCGAACGCCGGGCGTAGCCGCTTGCCGCCGCCCAGCACGAACGCCTCGATCGCCTCGGCGACCGGCACCAGCGCGTCGTCGACGCGGGTCAGCCGGGCACGCTGGCCGGCCAGGAACTCAGCCAGCGCCTGGTCCACCCGCTGGCGCAGGTCGGCACGGTCGACGGGGGAGACGGGAGCAGCATGGGTCACGCCAGCACGCTAGCCGGTCCCACCCGGTTCCGCCCCGCCCCGGGGGCTGGCGCGCCGCGTACCCGCGCCGGCCGGCGGGAACGGGCGCGGACCGGACAGCAGGAACGGGCGTGCTTCGGCGAGCAGCGACCGCCAGTGGCGTACCCCGGGTTCGGCCCGGTGCGCGGCGAACCGCCGGTCCACCTCGGCCAGCGCGGCGACGGCTCGCGCCGAGCCGGCCCGGACGGCGTCGCACAGCGCCGTCCCGGCCACCTCCGCCGCCTGGTCCACCTCGCCGAGCTGCACCAGACCACGGGCCAGCCAACTGCCGTACACCGCCGCGCCGCGCGGCCCCCGATCGGTCCGCAACGCCACGCCGAGCAGCGACACCGCCGGCCCCGGGCGACCCAGCGCGACCAGTGCCCGCCCGGTCATCGCCGCCAGTTCGCCGCTGTCCAGCCAGTACAGCCACGGCGGTTCGGCGGACGGCTCGACGGTCTCGGCCGCGCGCCGGGCGGCGTCCAGTGCCCGCCGCGCGGCCGGGCCGCGGCCGGTGAGCGCGGCGGCCAGCGCCATCCGGTGCAGCAGCAGCGCCCGCAGCCCGGGGCTGGCGGCGCGGCGGGTCCCGGCGTACCCGGCCCGGGCCAGCAGCAGTCCGCCCTCGGCGTCGCCGGCACCGGCCAGCAGGTGGCTGGCGGAGGCGAGCACCTGACCGGCGAGCGCGCGGTCCCCGGTCGCGGCGGCGGCCCGCAGTCCGAGGCGGTGCGCGTGCACCCCGGACGACAGGTGCCCGGCGTCGCCGTCGAGCCATCCGGCGAGCTGGGCGGTCTCGGCCAGCACCGGCAGCAGCCGTCGTCGTCCGCCCGGACCGGACCGGCGCAGCGCGCGGACCGCGTACCGCAGTCGGTACGCCCCGGCCGGGGCCAGGTCCGCGCCACCGGCCAGGTCGTCGAGCCGTCGTAGTTCGGCGAGCCCGACGGCACCGGGCGGGGTTTCCCGGCCGTCGTCGGGTTCCCGGTCCGTCGCTGACCGGCCCGCCGCCTCCGCCGTCCTCCGGCCCGGTGTCGACTCGACGACGTGCTCGATGGTCGCCGGGTCGAGCAGCAGGGGAGTGCCCGGGTCCGCCGCCCAGCGGTGCGCCAGGGCCAGCAGAGCCGACCGGGACCGGGTGGCGACGGGCCCGGCCGGGCCGGGCCGTCCACTCCGCGCCGGCACGTCGGCCAGCAGTCCGGCCGGTGCGTCGAGTACGGCGGCCAGATGGCGTCGCCAGCGCTCGCCCGGCGTCCGGACGGCCCGCTCCCAGCGGGACACCTCGTGGCGGGTCAGCGTGGGTGTGTCGGCGGCGGCGCAGAGCGCGGCGGCGAGCTGTTGCTGGCTCCAGCCGTGGGCCAGCCGAAGCTGGGCGATCAGCGGCCCGAGCAGGCTCGGGTCGGGCGGGGTCATCGGTCCTCCGGCACGGGTGTCGGCGCGGCCACGCCCGCCCGTGCGCACAACAGGACGGACCGGCGTGCCGCCGGTCGGTGCTGACCCCCGCGCGGTGACCCCGGGTGCCGGCCCTCGGCCGGCCCCGCCCGCGCTGGTCCCTGTTCTACCCCGGGGGTACGACGTTCAGGTGCCGCCCGGCGTCGGCGGGATGGCTGGGGGACCGCACACCAGGGGCGCATGATCGTCGATGTCCAGCTGGGAAGATCATGGGTACGACCGCCGTCACCCGCTAGAGTCGGGGCGTGGCGCTCGGTCTTCCCTCCGTTCTTCCCAATCCGCAGCCGGCGATCGGGGAGCTGATCCGCCGTGACGCGCCCACCTTCTCGTTCGAGTTCTTCCCCCCGAAGACCCCCAAGGGCGAGCAACTGCTCTGGCAGGCCATCCGGGAGTTGGAGTCGCTGCGTCCCTCGTTCGTCTCGATCACCTACGGCGCCGGTGGGTCGACCCGGGACACCACGGTCGCGGTGACCGAGCGGATCGCCACCGAGACCACGCTGCTGCCGATGGCGCACCTGACCGCGGTCAACCACTCCGTCGCCGAGCTGCGCAACGTCATCGGCCGGCTGGCCGGGGCCGGGGTGCGCAACGTGCTCGCCGTGCGGGGCGACCCGCCGGGTGACCCGGGCGGCGAGTGGGTCCGCCACCCCGAGGGCGTGCTCTACGCCGAGGAACTGGTCCGGCTGGTCCGTGACGCCGGCGACTTCAGCGTCGGGGTGGCCGCTTTCCCGTACAAGCACCCCCGCTCGCCGGACATCGCCAGCGACGTCGCACACTTCGTCCGCAAGTGCCGGGCCGGCGCGGACTTCGCGATCACCCAGATGTTCTTCGACGCCGACGACTACCTGCGGCTGCGGGACCGGGTCGCCGCCGCCGGCTGCGACACCCCGATCCTGGCCGGGGTGATGCCGGTCACCCAGATGGCCACCATCGAACGGTCCGTGCAGCTCTCCGGCGCGCCGTTCCCGCCCGCCCTGGCGGAGCGGTTCGCCCGGGTCGCCCACGACCCGGAGGCGGTCCGTCGGCTGGGTGTGGAGCAGGCCAGCGAGATGTGCGCGAGGCTGCTCGACGAGGGCGTGCCGGGCATCCACTTCATCACCCTCAACCGGTCCACCGCGACCCGGGAGGTGTGGCGCAGCCTCCAGGCGGGCGCGCGGGTGTGAACGGTTCACCCCGACACCTCGGCCCCACCACGACGGTTGACCGATGGTGGGCACACAGCTGAAATGGGACGGGTACGCGACCGCCTGGGCGCGGCTGCACGGCGGCTTCGACCCCCGGGTCGCCGCGCCGGTGGTCCGGGCCTGGCTGCGCTTCGCCTACCACGTCGGATACATCCTGGGTCGGCTCCGGGTGACCCCTACCGCGGTCACGGTGGGCGGGGTGCTGCTCTGCTTCTGCGTACCGCTGTTCGCCGTGCGGGGGGTGGACGGGCCGATCGTGGCCGCCCTGTTCGTCCTGCTCGCCGCGGTGGCCGACAGTGTCGACGGGGCGGTGGCGGTGGTCACCGGCCGCACCACCCGCCTCGGCTACGTGTACGACTCGATCGCCGACCGGCTCGGTGAGGTCGCCTGGCTGATCGCGTTCTGGCTGGTCGGAGCGCCCGGGGCGCTGGTGGTGGCCAGCGGTGCCCTGTCCTGGCTGCACGAGTACGTCCGGGCCCGGGCGGTCGCCGCCGGGATGCGGGAGATCGGCGTGGTGACCGTGGGGGAGCGCCCCACCCGGGTCTGTGTGGCGCTGGTCGGACTGCTGCTGGCCGGCCTGACCGGCATGATCGACCCGGATCTGGCCGCCGGCACGGTCACCATGGCCGTCGCGGTCTGGGTGCTGCTGGCCGGTTTCGGCCTGGGGCAGCTGCTGTCGACGGTCCGCCGCGCTCTGGTCACCGCCGGCTGATCCTCACTCGGCGGCGAGGCCCGCCGGGTTCCGCGTGATGGATCACGCCGCTACCAGGCGGGGCCGATCTCCTCGGCGACGATCTGCGCCGACAGGGTGACCATCGGCAGGCCGCCACCCGGATGGGTGGAACCGCCGACCAGCCACAACCCGGCCGCCGGGCCACGGTTGGCCGGCCGGAACAGCCCACCCGCGGTGCCGTGGATGGCCCCACCCGGCGCGCCGGTCGAGTCGGCCAGATCCGCCGGGGTGCGGATCTCGCGGAACAGCAGCCGGTCCCGCACGTCCACGCCCCGCTCGGCGAGCACGTCGAGAACCCGGTCCGCGTACGCCTCGGCGAGCCCCGGCCGCCGCCAGTCCACCGCCCCGCTGGCGGTGCCGTGGCGGGCGGCGTTGACCAGCACGAACCAGGCCTCGTGGCCCTCTGGGCGGACCATCGGGTCGTCGGCGACGGTGACCAGGACCGTCGGGTCGGCCGCCGGACGGGCCCGTACCCCCCGCCCGGGGTGACCGAAGACCGCGTCGAACTCGGCGTCGTGGTCGCGGGGGAAGAAGACGGTGTGCTGGGCCAGCCCCGAGTGGCCGCGTACCCCGAGCAGCAGCACGAAACCGGCGAGGCTGCGGTCGGTCAGCGCGGCCAGCCGGCGCGGGGCGGGCAGTAGGTCCCGGTAGACGGTCAGCGCGTCCACGTTGGCCACCACCACGTCGGCGGGGACCGGTGCGGCGACGCCGGCCAGGCGTACCCCGTGCACCCGCCCGCCCGCGGCGTCGATCCGGGTGACCGTGGCCCCGGTCTGCACCACCACGCCCAGGTCCAGGCAGCGCGACAGCAGCGCGTCGGCGAGGGTGCCCAGCCCGCCGCGCAGGTACCAGCCGCCGTACGTCAGCTCGGCGTAGGCGACGGCGACCAGCGCGGCCGGGGCGCGGCGCGGGTCCGCGCCGGTGTAGGTGGCGTACCGGTCGAGCAGCATCC
Organism: Micromonospora sp. KC213; assembly: GCF_004348325.1. Taxonomy (GTDB): domain Bacteria; phylum Actinomycetota; class Actinomycetes; order Mycobacteriales; family Micromonosporaceae; genus Micromonospora. The sequence goes on from NZ_SMKF01000192.1 coordinate 5,425, forward strand.
GCAGCCGCGGGTCGGACAGCTGCCGGCGGCCCAGCCCGCGCAGGGTACGACCGGGCCCGATGGCGGCCAGGTCACCCAGCCGCCAGGCCAGCGCGGCCAGGTCGCGGGGGCTGTCGACGGTGCGGCGCAGCACGTCCCGGTGCGACGCCTCCCAGACCCGGGCGGCCCGGTGCCACAGCCGCTGCCAGTCGGCGGCGGCCCGGTCGCCGAGGGCCGCGCCGATCCGGGCGGTGAACTCGGCCGGGTCGGCGCAGGAGTCCAGGTGGGGCCCGCCGTCGCCGAAGACGTGCCGGACGATCGGGTCCAGCGGCACCAGGTCCAGGTACTCGTCGAGCTTGGCCCCGGTCGCCTCGAACAGGTCGTGCAAGACCTGGGGCAGGGTGAGCAGGCTCGGCCCGGTGTCGAAGTGGAACGATCCGTGCGGGGTGTCGTGGGCGTACCGGCCAAGCTTGCCGCCGACGGTGTCAGCCCGTTCGAAGACGGTGACCTGGTGCCCGGTGACGGCCAGCCGGGCGGCGGCGGCCAGCCCGCCGACCCCGGCGCCGACGACCACGATCCGCGCCATGCCGCGCCCCTCCTAGCTGACCGGACGGCCCCGCCAGGACAGGCGACGCCGCTTCCGCAGATGGTACGACCGTAGGGTCAACCAACCGAGGACCACGACGGACACGGGGTGCGCCAGCGCGTCGGGCCAGGCCCGACCCCCGGTCGCCCGGGCGCTGACCACCCGCCCGGCGACGCCCGCGGCGTACCCGAGGGAAGCGGTTGCGGCGGCCGGGCCGGCTCCGGCGACCAGGGCGGCCACCGCGAGCAGCGCAGGCGCGGTGTAGAGCAGGAGTAGCAGGGACACCACGCCGGCCGCCGCCGACGGGTGCCCGAACGTCGCCCACAGCGACTTGGTGTACCCGTCGCGCAGCTGCGGCCAGGTGTCGTACATCCGGCAGGCGGCCAGCCGGGAGCCGTCGGCCAGCACGATCCGTCCACCGGAGCGCTTCACCGCCCGGGCCAGCTCGATGTCCTCCAGCACCCTGCCGGCGACCGCGGCGTGCCCGCCGGCAGCGGCGTAGCCGGCCCGGTCCACCAGCAGGAACTGGCCGCCGGCCGCGGCCAGCGACGGTCGCGGCGAGCGTTCCATCGCCCGCAGCGGCAGGAAGGTCAGCCACAACCACTGCAGCAGCGGCTGCACCAGCCGGTCGGCCGCCGTCCGCACCACGATCCGGGGGTACGCCGACAGCAGCGTCGCCCCGGTGGCCCGCAGCGCGGTCACCGCCGCCGCCACCGCGTACGGGGTGAGCACCACGTCGGCGTCGACGAAGACCAGCACCGTGGCGGCCGGGTCGGCGCGGGTGGCGAGCTGGTGGCAGGCGTGTGGCTTGCCCAGCCAGCCCGGTGGCGGGGCGACCCCGTCGAGCACGCTGACCCGGGGGTCGTCGCCGACGACGGCACGGACGACGTCGGCGGTGCCGTCGCCCGAGCCGTCGTCGAGCGCCACGATCCGCAGCCCGGGTACGCCCCGCTGGGCGAGCAGCGACCGCAGGCAGGGTGCCACCCGCGCGGCCTCGTCCCGCAGTGGCAGCAGCACCGCCACCGGCTCGTCGACCTCGACCGGCCCGGCGGTGGGCCGGCGCAGCCACCGGGCGGCGTTGACGACCGTGTGCAGGGTGAGCACGCCGACCGCCGCGGCCAGCACGAGCAGCACGGTCATGCCGGGGCGTCGACGTCGCGGCGCGGTGGCCGGGGCGCGGGCCGGTCGTCGCCGTGCCGGGACGTACGCAGCAGGGTCATCGCCAGCGGCACGGCGACGACCGCCATGCCGGCCGCGCCCCACAGCGCCGAGGCGGGCAGGGCGAGGAAGACCGCGTGCGCCAGCACGCTGGACAGGTACGTCCACAGGTAGAGCGCGAACATCGGGTCGTCCCGGCTGTCGGTGCCGGCGACGGCCGGCCCGGCGAGCGGGCGCAGCGCGCCCATCAGCAGCACCGCGAAGAGCAGCCAGCCGAGGTAGTTGCTGACCGGGACACCGGGCAGCCCGGGCAGCGCCACGGTGACGTCCCGCCACATCCAGTAGCCCTCGGCGACCATCTGCGGGTCGAGAAAGAGGTCCCAGGCGGCCAGCCCGACGGCGGCCAGTGTGATCCGCCCGGCGTGCCGGGGCCACGTCGGCCGTTCACCGGCGGGGCGGATGAGCCGGACGGCGGCGAGCCAGGCCGGCCAGGCCATCCAGGTCCAGGCCAGCGGGATGACCAGCGGCACCCCGGCCAGTTTCGGGCCCAGCTCGCCGGAGTAGTCGTAGCCGCCGAACGGGAACCCGGTGGCCACCCCCAGCGCCTCGACGGCGAACCCGCCGCCGGTGCCCGCCGCGACCAGCGCCGCAGCCGTTCGCGGGCCGCGACTGAGCAGCGCGTGACCCACCGTGAGCAGGTAACCGAGGAGCACCGTGGCGACGGTCAGCCGGGCCCGGGTGACGCCGGTGGTGAGCGGATAGCAGATCTGGGCGAGGATCAGGGCGCTCAGCAGCGCCCAGGGGACCACCCGCCGTGGGTTCACGGCGCGGTCGGGTCCGGTGCGGCGGTGTCGGGGTTGACCAGGGGCAGGTCCCGGCCGAGTACGCCGAACGGGCGCTCGTCGCCGGGGAAGTGGAAGTGCCGCAGCACGTCGACGAAGCCGAACCGGCGGTACAGCCGCCAGGCCCGCGACGTCCGCTCGTCGGCCTCGGGGGTGGACAGCAGGGTGGTCGCCCCCTCGGCCAGGGTGAGCAGGGCGGTGAGCTGCCGGCTGCCCAGGCCGTGCCCCTGCGCCGGCGGCCGGACGTGCAGCTCGACCACCTCGAAGCAGTCGGTCAGCCAGCGCCGCTGGGCCGGCGGGTCCAACGCCCGGTGCACCTGGTCGTGCCACCACTGCCCGGCCTCGCCCCGGTAGCCGTACCCGAAACCGGCCAGGTGACCCTCGGTGGTGAGGCTGGCGACGGCGCGGAAGCCGGGTCGGCGGACGTGGGTGGCGATGTAGCCGCGGCGGGCCTCCAGCAGGTCGGTGCGGTAGTTCATCGCCTCCCCGTAGACGGCCACCACGTCGTCGAGCCGCCGGACCAGATCGTCCGGCGTCCACCGCACCAACCTCATGCGCTTCCTCTCACCGTCTCCGCGCCGCTGTCGGCGGCCCAGCCCAGCACCGCCCGGTCACCGACCACGTCGCGCACCTCGAACCGCGCGAAGAGTTCCTCGGCGTACCACCCCTCGGTGGCGGTGCGGGTGATCACGGCGCGGTGCTCCGGGTGACGGTACGCGAACGCCACGAGGTCCGTCGGGTCGCGCCACACGCTGACCGTGCCCTGCCAGCCCAGCGGGGCCTCCCCGACACCGAACCGGGCGAGCAGCCCGGGGGTGGCGTGCAGGGCGGCGGCCACCGGCGGGACAGCCTTCCAGAAGGTCACCACCCGCCGGGGGCGCAGCCGGGCCCGGGTCAGCGCCAGCACCGGCCCGGCCACCCGACCGCCCGACGGGTCGCCGAACGGCCGCCGCCCCGACCACTGGCCCCGACTGGCCACCGGGCGCAGGTCGAGCCGGGCCCGGGCCCGGGCGATGCGGGCCCAGGCTCGGCCGACCGGGGAGGTGTCGAAACCGTCGGCGGCGGTGGGGGAGTCCCACACGGTCAGCGCCGCCCACCGGGTCGGGTCGGCGTCACCCGGCCCGAAGCCGGTGCCGGTTCCGGTGCCGAGCAGCTTGCCGAACCGTACGCCGGGGGTGGCCCGCAACCGGCGCGGATCCCGCGCCATCCGGGCCAGTGCCCGGGGCAGCGCGGCTCGGGAGACCCGCCACACGTGCAGGGTGACCAGTTCGGGTACCGCCTCGGCGGCGGAGTTCACGCCACCTCGGCCGGGGTGCCGGCGGTGATCCGCAGCAGGTCGGCGTACGTGACGGGGAAGACCGCCTGGGGCACCCCGCCGGCCGCCCAGACCTCGTCGTACGCCTTCAGGGCGGTGTCCACCAGGGTGCGCAGCGGGTGTGGGTGGCCCAGCGGAGCGACCCCGCCGATCACCTGCCCGGTGTGCTGCCGGACGAACTCCGGGGTGGCTCGGCGCAGCCGGCTGACCCCGATGGAGGCGGCCAGGCCCGCGGTGTCGACCCGGTGCGCGCCGGAGGTGAGCACCAGCAGCGGCGCGCCGTCCGCCTCGAAGATCAGCGAGTTGGCGATGGCACCGACCTCGACGCCGAGCGCCTGGGCGGCTGCGGCGGCGGTGTGTGCGGCCTCGGGCAGCAGGCGGACCGTGCTCGGCGCGCCGGCACCGTCCCGCGCGCCCGCGCCGTCGAGGGCCTCCTGCACCGCCCGTACGTTGGGGTGTGACTGCATGCCGCCATTCTTCCGGGTACGCCCCGCAGCGGGTGGACCGGCCCGGCCGTTCGGCGTGGTGCCACCGCCGGAGGCGTCGTGACCTTGGTGGTCGTGGTGGCACGCCGTGCCTGACACGTTGCGTTTTCGTCGGCGGGAGGGTGTACTGTCAGCAGTGGTTAGAACGGGTGTTCGATTGGGTGCTGGTGCACCCCACCTGGACATGGGTGCCGCACATCCGTTCCAACGGCTCGGGAGCGGTGTTTCGCGGCGCCGCTTCCGGGAGGTGCGGTTTCGCGGACCGCACCGGGCACCGGGCAGTCGCGAGCCCGGTCCCGTCAGGCAGGATCGTCGTCCGCCGCCCACGACCCCCGGGCGGCGGACGACGAACCCGCCGGTTGCGCCGGCCGGGTGCGGTGTGGGGAAGCGTCCACACCCGGCCGGCCCCATCTGGTGCGTCTTCCTCCGCACCGCCCGTTTCGGCCACGCGGAGGAGACAGTCATGCCGACCCAACCGGCCCAGGCACCGACGGTGCCCGCGCACGTGCTGCCGCACCGCACCCCGGCCCAGCTTCTCGCGGTGGCCCGGCGTGGGCTCGCCGAGGCCGCCCAGACCCGCCCCGACGGGCTGCGTTACGCCGCTGCCCACCTCGCGGCGCTGCGCGCGGCGGCGGCGCTGCTCGCCGCCCGCGCCCGCCC
>NZ_SMKF01000193.1 GCF_004348325.1 Micromonospora sp. KC213
TCACCGAAGTGCCGCTCGATCAGGGCGGTCGCCTCGGCCACGTCGATGTCCCCGCTGACCGCCAGTACGGCGTTGCCGCTGGCGTAGTAGCGGCGGAAGAAGTCGGCGGCGTCGGCGACGGTCGCCGACTCCAGGTCGTCGAAGGAGCCGTAGCCGTCGTGCGCGTTGGGGAAGGTGTCGAACATCACCGGCGGCAGGGTCAGCCAGGGGAACCCGCCGTACGGCCGGTTGAGCACGTTGACCCGGATCTCCTCCTTGACCACGTCGACCTGGTTGCGCAGGTTCTCCGCGGTCAGCCGAGGGCCGCGCATCCGGTCGGCCTCGAGGAACAGCGCCCGTTCCAGGGCGTTGGCCGGCAGCGTCTCGTAGTAGTCGGTGTAGTCCAGGTGGGTGGAGCCGTTGAAGGTGCCGCCGGCGCCCTGCACGTGCCGGAAGTGCGCCAATTTCTCCAGGTTCTCCGAGCCCTGGAACATCAGGTGCTCGAAGAGGTGGGCGAAACCGGTACGCCCCTCCGGCTCGGACCGGATGCCCACGTCGTAGACGACCGCCACCCCGATCACCGGGGCGCTGCGGTCGGGGGTGAGCACCACCCGCAAACCGTTGTCGAGGCTGAACCGCTCGACGGGGTATCTGGTCGATGGGATCTTCGCTCTCCGCGTCGGCACGTGATCGACCCTAACGCGTCGGCGCTGCCGCCACCGGTGCCCCCGCGCGCCGGGTCTGTTCCGGCCTGCCGGCAGCGGCGTGTCCTGGATGCTGGACGGCTCTTGACGCCATCCACCCGCCCACCGATTATTCCTATCGACTAAGTAGGAATAGTGGATTGGACGGACGATGAAACGGCCCCCCTTGCGTCGGCTGGTCTCCCTCGCCACCCTCGCCGTGCTCGGCCTGGCGACGGCGGGTACGACCGCGGCGTGCGGCGACGACAGCGAAGCCGGCACGTCCGGCCCGGTGACCCTGCGGCTCGGCTACTTCCCGAACATCACCCATGCCCCGGCGGTGGTCGGCGTCGAGAAGGGCATCTTCGCCGAGAAGCTCGGCAGCGGCGTCAGGCTGGAGACCAAGACCTTCAACGCCGGCCCGGCCGCCGTCGAGGCGATCTTCTCCGGCGCGCTCGACGCCACGTACATCGGTCCGAACCCGACCGTGAACGCCTTCTCCAAGTCCCGCGGCGAGGCCGTACGGGTCGTCTCGGGCGCCGCCTCCGGCGGCGTGGCCCTGGTCGTCAAGCCGGAGATCACCTCCGTGGAGCAACTACGCGGGAAGAAGATCGCCACCCCGCAACTCGGCAACACCCAGGACGTGGCGCTGCGCTACTGGCTCAAGGAGAAGGGCCTGCGGACCACCAAGGAGGGCGGCGGCGACGTCACCATCGTGCCGCAGGAGAACGCGCAGACGGTGGAGACGTTCGGCAGCGGGGCGATCGACGGTGCCTGGGTGCCCGAGCCGTTCGTCTCCCGGCTGGTCAACGCCGGCGGCAGGGCGCTCGTCGACGAGCGCGACCTCTGGCCGGACCGGAAGTTTGTGATCACCAACCTGATCGTGTCCACGAGGTTCCTCAAGGCCCACCCCGACGTGGTGCAGAAGCTGGTCGAGGGGCAGGTGGCCGCGAACGAGTACGTCAACACCCGGCCGGACGAGTCCCAGCAGGCCATCTCCACCCACATCGGCCGGATCACCGGCAAGCCGCTGGACCTGAAGCTGATCAAGCAGGCGTGGCCGACGTTGGAGTTCACCAACGACCCGATCGCGTCCTCGCTCAAGACCGGGCTGGAACACGCGGTCGCGGTGGGGCTCACCCAGCCGGTCAGCCTCGACGGCCTCTACGACCTCCGGTACCTCAACGAGGTGCTCGCGGCGCAGGGCAAGACCACGGTGGTCCAGCCGTGACCGCCACGACGACGGCGCCGGTGAGCGCGACCAGCGCGGTCGCGCTCACCGGCGTGACCAAGGTGTACGGCCGCGGCACGAACGCCGTCCTGGCGCTGGACAGGGTGAGCCTCGACGTCCGGCCGGGCGAGTTCGTCTGCCTCGTCGGGGCGTCCGGCTGCGGCAAGAGCACCCTGCTCAACCTGGTGGCCGGGCTGGACCGCCCCAGCGGCGGCGACATCGCCGTCGCCGACGGCGCCCACCCGGGGTTGATGTTCCAGGAACCGGCACTCTTTCCGTGGCTGACCGTCGAGGCCAACGTCGAGGTGCCGCTCAAGCTGCGCGGCACACCACGGGCGCGCCGTCGGGAGCGGGTCGCCGAGCTGCTACGCACCGTCCACCTGGCCGACTTCGGCCGCAAGCGCCCGCACGAGCTGTCCGGTGGCATGCGGCAGCGGGTCGCCCTGGCCCGCACCCTCGCCCTGGACACCCCGGTGCTGCTGATGGACGAGCCCTTCGGGGCGCTGGACGCGATGACCCGCGACATCCTCCACGACGAGCTGGAACGGATCTGGACCGAGCGGAACCTGACCGTGCTCTTCGTCACCCACAACGTGCGGGAGGCGGCCCGCCTCGCCGACCGGATCATCCTGCTCAGCAGCCGGCCCGGGCGGATCATCTGGTCCACCGATGTGGCCGTGCCCCGGCCCCGGCGCATCGACTCCCCCGAGGTGGCCGCGATCGCCGCCGAGGTCACCGACCGGCTCCGTGCGGAGGTGGGCCGCCATGCCGCGTGACACCCTGACCCGTACCGACGCGGAACTGTCCGGGCTGGACGCGTTGGACATCGCCGGCCGGGAGAAGGAGACCTCCCGAGCCGCCCGGATCTGGGCGGCCACCTGGCCCAAACTGGCCGCGCTGGCGCTGGCCGTTGCGATCTGGCAGCTCGTGGTATTCAGCGGATGGAAGCCGCCGTGGTCGCTGCCCGGTCCGCTGGTGGTCGGCGAGGAACTGCTCCGGCAGGCTGGCAGCGCCCAACTCTGGGACGGCATCGCCGTCACGCTGCGCCGGGCAGCCGTCGGGTACGTCTTCTCGGTCGCCGTGGGTCTGCTGGTCGGCCTCGCGGTGGCCCGGTCGACCGTGCTGCGGGCCGCCATCGGATCGATGATCACCGCCCTGCAGACCATGCCGTCGATCGCCTGGTTTCCGCTGGCGATCCTGCTGTTCGAACTGAGCGAGAAGGCGATCTTCTTCGTGGTGGTGCTCGGCGCCGCGCCGTCCATCGCCAACGGCGTCATCACGGGGGTGGACTACGTCCCTCCGCTGCTGCTGCGGGCCGGCCGCAACCTCGGCGCGCGAGGGCTGACCCTCTACCGGTACGTGATCGCGCCCGCCGCGCTGCCGGCCATCGTCGCCGGGCTCAAGCAGGGCTGGGCGTTCTCCTGGCGCAGTCTGATGGCCGGCGAACTGCTGGTCGTCGGCATCTCGCAGACCTCGCTGGGTGCGCAGCTCACCTACGCCCGGGAGTTGGCGGACTCCCCGTGGCTGCTCTCCACGATGATCGTGATCCTGGTGATCGGCCTGGTGGTGGACGCGGTCTTCGGCGCGGCCGACACCGCGATCCGTCGCCGATGGGGCGTCCTCGACCAGGCCGGACGGTGACGCGACAGGGTCAGCGTACGGTCGGCTCTCCGGGCGGCGCCCCCGCGCCGCCCGGGCTGTGCAGCTCCACCAGACCCACCGGGTCGGCCCGACCCGGCCTCGGCTGCCAGGGCGCGAACACCGCCACCGTGGCGAGCAGCAGCCCGGCGCCCGCCACCGCCAGCACCACCATCAGCTCGCGCACCGCCCCCGAGTCGGTGTCGCCCATGTTCGCCTTTCCGAGCCGGCCCCCCGGTCGGCTCTTACCCCGAGGGAGAGCATCGACCACCCGAAGGCCCGGCGACAGTCGCTGATCGGACCCACTTCCGCCGCCTTGTCGACTCACCCACCCGCCCCGTCACCGGCCGTACCCATCCGGTCGCGCGGGGTCGGCCGTGGCGGTCGCGCGGGGTCGGCCGTGACGGGGACCGTCAGGCGGAACGGGGACGGCGCGGGCGGCGGGAACGCCCCGCGGGCCGGTGCGCCGGTCCCGCCGTACGCGGACGGGCCGCCGCAGCCGGCTGCGGCACGGTGATCGTCACCGGCACGCCGGACGGCTCCCGCGCCCCGGTGACCCGGGACAGCGCCTCGTCACCCGGGCGCACCTGCGCGGTCTGCGGGGTGATACCCGCCACGCTCATCAACCGGGAGACGTCCCGGCGCTGCTCCGGCAGGACCAGGGTGACCACCGTGCCGGACTCGCCCGCCCGGGCCGTCCGGCCGCCCCGGTGCAGGTAGTCCTTCGCCTCGGTCGGCGGGTCCACGTTGACCACCATGTCGAGTCCGTCGACGTGGATGCCCCGGGCCGCCACGTCGGTCGCCACCAGGGCGGTGACCTGGCCGGTGCGGAACTGCTCCAGGATCCGGGTGCGCTGCGGCTGCGACTTGCCCCCGTGCAGCGCCGCGGCGCGTACCCCCTTGGCCAGCAGCTGGCGGGCCAGCCGGTCGGCGCGGTGCTTGGTCCCCATGAACAGGATGGTGCGGCCCTCGCGGGCGGCGATCCGGGTGAGCGCGTCGGGCTTGTCGACCGCGTCGACGTGCAGCACGTGGTGGGTCATCGCGGTCACCGTGGCGGTGCCCGGGTCGACCGAGTGCGAGACGGGGTTGGTCAGGAACCGGCGGACCAGCCGGTCCACACCGCCGTCGAGGGTGGCGGAGAAGAGCATCCGCTGGCCGCCGGGCGCCACCTGCTCCAGCAACCTGGTGACCTGCGGCAGGAAGCCCATGTCGGCCATCTGGTCGGCCTCGTCCAACACCGTGATCGCCACCTGGTCGAGGCGGGCGTCGCCCCGGTTGATCAGGTCGTGCAGCCGGCCCGGCGTGGCCACCAGCACCTCCGCGCCGGCACGCAGCGCGTCCGCCTGCCGCTGCAACGACAGGCCGCCGACGACGGTGGCACAGCGCAGCCCGAGAGCGGCGGCGTACGGGGCCAGCGCGGCGGTAACCTGCTGGGCCAGCTCACGGGTGGGCACCAGCACCAGCGCCAGCGGACGGCCGGCGCGGGCCCGACGGCCGGCGGTACGCGACAGCAGCGGGAGCCCGAAGGCGAGGGTCTTGCCGGAGCCGGTACGGCCTCGGCCGAGCACGTCCCGGCCGGCCAGCGAGTCCGGCAGGGTCGCCACCTGGATCGGGAACGGCTCGGTGATGCCCTGCGCGGCCAGTTCGGCGACGAGCGCGGGAGCCAGGCCGGTGGCGGCGAAGCTGGGAATGGTCATGGTCATGCGAAAGCCTTCCTCGACGCGGCACGTGTCGAGGGAGGGCGCCGCGAGGCGACGCGGTCACCGGCGGACATGTCCGTCGGGACTCACAAGCACGAACCGAAAGGGTACGGGCGGTCCGCCGCAGCGCGCCGCCCCGCCGGAGCGGGTGGGCGGCGCGGCGGACCGGCCCGTCACCGCGCCCGGAGGGCGCGGAGGGTGTTACCGGTCGATCCGAGGATCAGAGCGGGCGGATGTTCTCCGCCTGCGGGCCCTTCTGGCCCTGGGTCACCTCGAACTCGACGCGCTGGTTCTCGTCCAGGCTGCGGTAGCCGGAGGACTGGATCGCCGAGAAGTGGGCGAAGACGTCCGCGCCGCCGCCGTCCGGGGTGATGAAGCCGAAGCCCTTGTCAGCGTTGAACCACTTGACGGTACCAATTGCCATGTGTTTCGTCTCCTTGACGGAACGTTCGGACCCGCACCTGTTGCGGACCGAAAAGGTGCACACCGTGCGCGAGTGCACGGCGAGCCTGTCGCTGCTGGTCGCCCCGCCCGGAGAACTCCGGACACAACAAAGAGCGCCTGGGGCCACAATCCGCCAGGCGCACACAGAGTCTCTGGAAACCAAAACTGCAACTCCGTCACCATATCACGAATCCGCAAGCGTGCCACCCCCTGACGGAACTTCGGGCACACCGGCGATGAGCGCGGTGAGCCCGTCGGCGTCGAGCAGATCGGCCGGGCGCACCGTGACGCCGTCCCGGACGTAGTGGAACGCGGCCCCGACCCGGTCGACCGGCACCCCGGCCAGCTCCGCCCAGGCCAGCCGGTAGACGGCGAGCTGCACGGCGGCCACCTCCGCCTCCCGCCCGGCCGGCTGCCGGCCGGTCTTCCAGTCGACCACGTCGTACCGTCCACCGGGGCGGGCGAAGACGGCGTCCATCCGGCCCCGGACGACCACACCGGCGATCACCGTGGCGAACGGCACCTCCACCTCGACCGGCACCCGGTCGGCCCACTCGCTGGCCAGGAAACGCTCCTGGAGTTCGGTCAGCGCCTCGTCGGGCGCGGCGTCCGCGTCGGCCGCGCCGGGCAGCTCGTCGACGTCGAGCAGCCGGTCCGCGCCGAAGCGCTGCTCCAGCCAGGTGTGGAAGGCGGTGCCCCGCCGGGCGTACGGGTTGGGCGCGGTGGGCATCGGCCGGCGCAGCGTACGGGCCAGCGCCGCCGGATCCCGGCGCAGCGCCACCAGCTGCGTCACCGAGAGCTGCCCGGGCAGCGCCACCTCCACCGCCTCGGCCTGCCGCAGCAGCTCGGCACGCTCGGCGAGGAGCAGATCCGCCTCCCGCCGCCAGCGCGTCACCTCGGGATCGCCCCCGGCCGGATCCGCAGCTTCCGGGTCGATCGGCCCGGAGCCCGCCACCGGATCGGCCGCCGGGTCGCAGGCCAGTTCGCGGTCCGCCGCCGCCGGGTCGGCGAGGTAGCGACGGACCAGCCCCGCAGCCTCGGTCAACGCCGGCCGGCGGGCGCCCAGCGGGTCGGCCGGCCAGTCGGCCCGCAGCACCAGCTCCGTGGTGGGGTTGACGGCGTCGCCGGCCGGCTCGGGCGCCCACTCGTCGACCAGGTGGCCGTCCGCACCGTCGAGGCAGGCGTCGTGGACCTCGCGCAGGAAGACCGACGGGCCACGGAACCGTTTCGTCCCCTCCCCCCACCAGTAACCGGAGCAGAGCAGCAGCCGGCGCGGACGGGTCACCGCCACGTACGCCAGCCGGCGTTCCTCCCGTTCGTCGTGGGCCCGCCAGGCGTCGGTGAACTCCTCCAGCGCCCGGGCCACCCCACGCTGGTCCTCCGCCCCGGCCAACGCCAGCTCCGGCAACCCGTCGGCGTCGCCACGCAGCGGGAACGGCAGCACGCCGAGCCCGCCCAGCCAGTGGTCGGAGTTGCGCACCGGGCCGGGCCAGCCGCCCCGGGTCAGCCCGGCGACCGACACCACGTCCCACTCCAGCCCCTTGGCGGCGTGCGCGGTGAGCACCTGCACCGCCCCCGCCACCACCTCGACCTCGCCGGGGGCCAGGCCGCGCTCCTCGTCCTCGGCGGCGGCCAGGTAGGCCAGGAATCCGGCGAGGGTCGCGCCGGGGGTCTCCCCGCTGAACCGGGCCGCGACGTCGCCGAGGGCGTCCAGATGGCCTCGGGCCAGGCCGGCGTCACCGGTGCCGTCCCGGCCGGCCCGGACGGCCACCTCCACGTCCAGGCCGATGGTCCGCTCGATGTCCGCGATGAGCTCCGGCAGCGTCTGGTCCAGCCGGTACCGCAGCAGCGCCAGCTCCATCGCGTACGACCGCAGCCGCGCGTAACCCTCCGCCGAGTACGCCTGCGCCGGCCCCAGATCGGCCAGCGCCTCGACCAGGGTCGCCTCGTCCAGGGCGTCCACGGTGATCTCCGGCCCGTCGTCGTCGGTCCGCTCCCGCCGGGCCCGCGCGATGGCCCGGGCCCGCCGGTGCAGGGAGACCAGGTCGCGTGGCCCGATCCGCCAGCGCGCACCGGTGAGCAGCCGCAGCAGCGCCGCCCCGTCGGTCGGGTCGGCCAGCACCCGCAGGGTGCAGACCACGTCACGGACCTCGGGAGTGTCCAGCAGGCCACCGAGGCCGACCACCTCCACCGGCAGTCCCCGGGCGCGCAGCGCCGCCTCGATCGCCGGGATCTGGCTGCGCAGCCGGACCAGCACGGCGGTGGTGGGGCGGTGCGGCACCGGGATGTGCTCGGGCAGCGCGTGCGGCATCCCGGCCGCCCCCCGCCAGGCGGCCAGCACGCTGTCGGCGATCCAGTCGGCCTCGTCGGCGTACGTGTGCAACAGCGCGCAGTGGACGGTGCCGGCGGCGTGGCCACGCGGGCTGCGGTGCGGAATCGGATCCCGGACACACAGCGCCGCCCGCAGCTGCGGCACCCGGGCACCGGCGGCGCGCAGCGGCACCGAGAGCGCGTTGGCCACGCCGAGGATCTCCGGCCGGTTGCGCCAGCTCGTGGTGAGGCCCAACACCTCGGCCGGGGTGCCGTCGGCTCGGGCGAACTCGGTGGGGAACCGGTCCAGGGTGCCGGCGCTGGCCCCCCGCCAGCCGTAGATCGACTGGCACGGGTCACCGACCGCGGTGACCGGGTGGCCGCCGCCGAACAGCGCGTTGAGCAGCACCACCTGGGCGTGACTGGTGTCCTGGTACTCGTCGAGCAGCACAACCGGGAAGCGGTCCCGCTCGATCGCGCCAACGGCGGGATGGTCGCGGGCCACCCGGGCCGCCCGGGCGAGCTGGTCGGCGAAGTCCATCGCCTCGAAGTCGTCCTTGCGGCGGGCGTACGCCCGCACCAGCGGCAGCAGCTTGAGCCGGGTCTGCTGCAGCTGCAACGCCCGGCGCACGTCGGCGTAGACCCGGCCGGGTCGGGACTGCACCTCGGCGAAGAACCGGCCAGTCCAGGCGGCCAGGTCGTCCGGGTCGACCAGGTGCTCGTCCAGTTCGCCGGCGAGGGCCAGCACGGCGTCGGTGACCGTGCTCGGCATCCGCTCCACCTCGGACATGTCACCGTCGTAGTTGCGCACCAGCAGGTCGACCAGCTGCCAGCGGGACGCCTCGGTGAGCAGCCGGGTGGTCGGCTCGTACCCGGCACGCAGCCCGTGCTCGGTGACAATCCGCCCGGCGTACGAGTGGTAGGTGGCGACGGTGGGTTCGCCGGCGAGCGGGTCGTCCAGCGGGTCACGCCCGCGCCGACCCAACCGTCGTACGAGTTGGTCGAGTCGGGTACGCACCCGGTGCGCCAGCTCACCGGCCGCCTTGCGGGTGAAGGTGAGGCCGAGGATCTGCTCCGGCCGGACGTACGAGTTGGCGACCAGCCAGACCACCCGGGCGGCCATCGTCTCGGTCTTGCCCGAGCCGGCGCCCGCGACCACCAGCAGCGGTTCGACCGGGGCGGCGATGATCGCCGCCTGTTCCCGGGTCGGGGCGGGCAGCCGCAGCAGCTTCGCCAGCTCGACCGGCGTGTAGCGCGGCCCGGAGTCCGGGGTACGCGGCGTCGGGGCGGCGGTGCCGAAGAGGGCGGGCTGCGTCACGACTGCTCCGGGGGGCGGCTCGCCGGCGGTTCCACGACCTGTCGGCCCTGCCCCGAGACCGGGCAGCTGGTACGCACCGGGCACACCCGACACTTCGCGTTCGCGACCGCGGCGAAGGTCGCGGCGGCCATCGTATCGGCGGTGCGCCGGACCAACGCGGTGGCCCAGCCCGCCTCGGGGCCCTGCCCGACGGCGGCCTGGGTCTGTTCCTTGGCGTCCTTCGCCCCGGTGCCGAGCTGCACCAGCGCCGCTCCGCCCGGCTCGTCGCCGAACTCGGCGAACGCCCCCGCCTCGACCGCCGCCTGGTACGCGCCGAGCTGCGGGTGCTCGGCCACCTCCCGTTCGGTGACCGCGGTGGACTTACCGGTCTTCAGGTCGATCACCACGAGCCGGCCGTCGGCGTCGACCTCCAGCCGATCCACCCGGCCGGTCAGCTCGACCGGGCGAGTCGGGTCGTCGAGGCGGACGGCGAACTCGTGTTCGATGGCGAGCAGGCGGCGCGGGTTGCCGGCCAGCCAGCGGAGCAGCTTGTCCACCATGGCCTCGGCGCGTTCCCGCTCCGGACCGACCATCCAACGGGCGGCCAGCTCGATCGCGTCGAACCGGGCGGCCACATACTCCAGCAGGGTGGTGCGGTCGGCGTTGGCGTCCTCGGCGAGCATCGCGGCGGCGTGCACCAGGTTGCCCACGCCCTGCGCGGCGCTGGCCGGGCCGCTGCCGCCGTGCCGTTCCAGCAGCCAGCGCAGGCTGCACCGCAGGGCACTCTCCATCGCCGACGGGGTGACCCGGACCGGTTCGCCCTCGTCGACCAACGGCCGGTCGTCGGAGAGGCCACGCAGCCCCCACCAGTCGTTCGGGTGGGCGCCGGGGATGCCGGCAGCGGCGAGGCGGGCCAGTTCGACCGCCGCCGCGCGCCGCCGGGTGACCGGGGCGTCCGGGTCGGTCACCGCGGTACGCAGCTCCGCCACCAGCGCCGACAGCGTCAACGCCCGGGGCACCCGCCCGACCGGCAACTCCCCC
>NZ_SMKF01000194.1 GCF_004348325.1 Micromonospora sp. KC213
GTGGGGAGTAGGCGGCGGCCTCGGGGTGGGCGGTGACGACCGCGGAGACACGGCGGGTCACCGATTCGACCTGGGCCTGGGCGGCGCCGGTGAAGGTGGCCGGGTCCGCGACCAGGGTGTCGATCTCCGCCCGGGACAGACCCAGACGCGCGTCGGCGGCGAGGCGGTCGAACAGGTCGTTCTCGGCGGCACCCTTCTCGCGCATGGCCAGGGCCACCGCCACCGCGTGCTCCTTGATCACCTCGTGGGCGACCTCACGGCCGACGCCCCGCCGGACCGCCGCCACCAGGATCTTGGTCGTCGCCAGGAACGGCAGGAAACGCTCCAGCTCCCGGCTGATCACCGCCGGGTACGCCCCGAACTCGTCGAGCACGGTGAGGAAGGTCTGGAAGAGCCCGTCGGCGGCGAAGAACGCGTCCGGCAGGGCCACCCGCCGCACCACCGAGCAGGAGACGTCCCCCTCGTTCCACTGGTCGCCGGCCAGCTCGCCGACCATGGACAGGTACCCCCGGATGATCACCGCGAAGCCGTTCACCCGCTCCGACGAGCGGGTGTTCATCTTGTGCGGCATCGCGCTGGAACCCACCTGGCCCGGCTTGAAGCCCTCGGTGGCCAATTCCTGGCCGACCATCAACCGGATCGTCGTGGCCAGCGACGACGGCGCGGCGGCCACCTGGGAGAGCGCGGCGAGCACCGCCACGTCGATCGAGCGCGGGTAGACCTGGCCGACGCTGTCCAGCACCCGGCTGAACCCGAGGTGCCCGGCGACCCGGCGCTCCAGCTCGGCGACCTTGCCGGCGTCCCCGTCGAAGAGGTCGAGCTGGTCGGCGGCGGTGCCGACCGGGCCCTTGATCCCACGCAGCGGGTACCAGTCGATGAGGTCCACCAGCCGCTCGTACGCGATCAGCAGCTCCTCGGCGGCCGACGCGAACCGCTTGCCCAGCGTGGTGGCCTGCGCGGCGACGTTGTGCGACCGGCCGGTCATCACCAGCCCGGAGTGCTCCTGGGCGAGCCAGGCGAGCCGGGCCAGTGCGGCGACCACCCGGTCGCGGACCAGCTCCAGCGAGCGGCGTACCTGGAGCTGCTCGACGTTCTCGGTCAGGTCGCGCGAGGTCATCCCCTTGTGCACGTGCTCGTGCCCGGCGAGCGCGCTGAACTCCTCGATCCGGGCCTTCACGTCGTGCCGGGTCACCCGCTCGCGCGCCGCGATCGAGGCCAGGTCGACGTCGTCGAGCACCTGCTCGTACGCCTCGACAACCCCGTCCGGCACCGCCACGCCGAGGTCCCGCTGGGCCCTGAGTACGGCGAGCCAGAGCCGCCGTTCCATCCGGATCTTCTCCTCCGGGGACCAGAGGGCGACCAGTTCGGGCGAGGCGTACCGGTTGGCGAGCACGTTCGGGATCGTCGTCACCCCGCCATTCTCCGGCATCGCCTCAGGCGACCACGTAGGGGGCCATAAGCCCTGTCGAGGTCTGATTAACTCGAGCGCTCGTCGTGTCGCGACGAGCGCTCGCATCGAACGTTGTAACCATCCCGTCGTACGTGTTCAGGGCCACAAGCGGTCGATGGATCCGTCACGTTGAACCACCCAGATAGAACCACCGGGGCGAGCGGTACAGATTTCGTAGATACGAGGCATACCGGAAAGGAAGGCCCCAGCCATTTCAGCAAACCCGAGGTTGGCGTTTGCCAAGGCGAAGAGAACGACTCCATGCTCGCGGACCGCGTTGCGCTCGTGAGTGACATGCCTGATCCGCTTGTCCTTGGTGAGCGCGACCCAATCCATCGATCCCGCATACGCGATCCATGAATCATCTTCAACCTTTTGGGCCTCCACCTCCCCATAGACTTCCGCCAGCGTGTGGACGGTCTCCCCTGCCGCCCGTAATGCTCCTACCACCCGCTTGCCGATATTTCTGTCGGCAAGGAACTCAAGCTGCACGCCGAGCCATCACTCGCAGGACCGTCTCCACCTCATCAGTGGTCAGGTCGTATTCATCCGCGATGTCGTCTACCGACTCGCCGCCGCCGTAGAAGAGGTCTGCGATCGTCTCGACACGCACTTTTCTTCTCTCGAAAACCGGCTGACCAAATCCAAATCGGGGATCGATAATCACATCAGCAGCACCATAAGGCCGCAAAATGATTCGCTCAGCGTAGCCGTCCGCAGCGTAGGAAACGTACTTGAGGGCCGTCTCCACCACCTGGCGGAAGGTCATCTGATCGTCGCGGGCGCGGACCCACTCTGGTGCAACCTTGGTAGCCGCGTTGTAAAGCAGCTCTGCGCCATCCGTGGCAATGGTGTTCGTAGCCAGGACGTACTCCTCGCCGGTCATCTTCCTCAGCCGTTCAACGCCAGCCCGGATATGGCGCATGGAGAGACCGGTGTTACGCAGCTCACGAAGGATCTGAGCCTCCGCCAAGGAGATGAAGGGCAGGCGAGGGCCATGCGGAGACTCCGGCATGACGGAATGCATCGTCGGCTTGCCACCGTCGCTGTCGCGGATCCACTGCTTGATGGTGCTCGCCGGAATGCCGAGGTGAACGGCCGCACCTTGGGCAGTCAGGAGCGGGACGGTGAACCGTCCGTCTCGTGCATCTGCCACCCACGTCATGCCCGTTACGTTAGCGGTTCGCCGATCACAACGCCTCACCTGAAGGGCGCGACCGCGCGTCGAATCCTGGCACACCCGCGGCAGTGTCAATCAGGACTGGTGGCCAGAGACCGCGCATGAACCGTGAGCTGCGGTCGAGCATGCTTCGGCCACCTGCGCCGTCGATCAGTCGATGGTCAGCTCGTACCGCAGGTGTCGCTCCTCCGCGACCATGCTCATCGCGCCGGCCCCCACCAGCACTCCGTCTGTGGTCATCAACGGTCAACAACACTCGATGGAGACGTAGACAGCACCCCTTGCTGATCCGTAAGCCGCCGAAGATCTTGCTCAGCCGCCGTACCGTCGAACCGGTGCACTAGTTTACGAGTTGGTATACTTGCCGGTATGACGACGATGATGCGGGTGAGCCCGGAGACGCGCGAACAGGTGCTCCGGGTCGCCGCCGAGGACTTCGGCGGGGTGAGCGCCGACGAGGCCGTCAAGCGCCTGCTGGAGGAGCACTGGCGAGCCAAGGCGGTGGCCGCGATGGACCACTACCGGGCCACCGACCCGGAGGGCTGGGCCGAATACCTCGTCGAGTCCGACAACTGGCACGGCGTCGACGCACCCGTCGGCGACCCGTGGGACGAGCGGGCGTGAGCCGGGTCAAGCCGTGGGAGATCTGGTGGCTCGACTTCGACCCGACCGAGGGTCGTGAGCAGGCCGGGCAGCGTCCCGCCCTGGTGGTGTCGTCCCGCTTCCACCTCGACCTGACCGCTGGCGCGCTGGTCAGCGTGCTGCCGTTGACCACCCGCGAACGGCCGGGCTGGCTGCACCGGGTGGCGATCGAGGTGCCCGGCCGGCGCACCGGCTGGGTCATCACCGAACAGGTACGGACGGTTTCCGCGAACCGGCTGACCGGGCACGGGCCGGTGTACCGGCTCCGGCCCGAGCAGGTGGCGGAGGTACGACAGGTCCTCCGCCAGATGATCGACGTGTGAGCCCTTGGTTGCTACTCGACGGTCAGTTCGTACCGTAGGCGCCGCCCCTGGGGCACCATCGTCATCACGCTCAGCTCGATCGGCATGCCCTCGGCAGTACTGAGTACCCGTGTCAGGCCGAGCACCCAGTCCCGGTCCGTGAGGTGGAGCGCGCTTCGCTCGGCGTCTGTGGGCTGTCGCGTGTAGACATCCTCGCTGACCCGCCCCGGGCGGTAACCCAGGTCGGCAAGCAGGCTGACGGCTCCACCGCGAATCTTGCGCGCCTCACCCAGGGCGGTACCCCGAGCCCACGAGGCAGGGTAGTACGAATCGGTCAGCTCAACCGGCCGACCGTCGAGCAGCATCAGTCGCCGACGGACGACAACCGGGGAATCCAGCGCGATCCGCAGACCTTCCGCCACCTCGGGAGAGGCGGCGACCTCGGTCACCTCACGCAGGGCCTGCGTACCGACACCGCCCTGGCTCGCCGCCTCCTCGGCCCAAGCCTCAGCTTCTCCAGAGGAGCGGGGACGGACGTAGGGCATCGACACGCTGACCCAGGATGGCCGGGCCATAATCAGCGATCCTCGACCGACAACGCGCGAATCCCGTCCAGGAAGGACTTCCAACCAGGCACGGTAAAGAGCAGCACCGTCCCGTCGCGGTCCTTGCTGTCACGCACGGCGACGCGACCCGTGTCGTCCAGCACCGGACCAGCCTCGACACAGTTGCCACTGCCGGCATCACTCTTGGTGCTGATGCGCCAGGCCACCTCGGGCAGCATCTTGGCTGTCGTTGCCTTCAATGCTGTCATGCCCTCACTCCAGACGCGCCGCCAGATCCGTCAGAAGCGCGGCGGTGTCGGTGGTCGACAAGGCCGCGTCGCAGAGCCGATCGTACGCGGACAGCAGCGGCGCGGCCTTGTCCGCTTCGACGTAGACGGCACCGGCGGGAGTCTGCATGCAGGCGGCGTCGGGGTAGGGCTCCGCCATTCGAAACAGGTCGAACTGTCCATCGGGACTGGCGTGCGCACCCGCACCGAACGGCAGCACCCGAATGTCGACACCTGGCCGTTCCATCACGGCCGTCAGGTGCAGGAGCTGGTTCCTCATCACTGACCGCCCACCGACGAGTCGTCGCACCACAGACTCGTCAACGACGGCAGACAACCGCACCTGATCCTGTCGATCTAGAAGTTGCTGTCTCGTCATCCGGAGTTCGGACGAGCGGGCGTGAGTCGAGTCAGGGCATCGACACGCTGACCCAGGACGTCCCGGCCAAGCTCAGCAGCTCTTGAACTTCCGGGCACGGATACCGTTCAAGAAGGAACTCCAACCGTTGACGTCGAAGAGCAGCACCGCCCCGTCGCGGTCCTTGCTGTCGCGCACGGCGACGCGACCCGTGTCGTCCAGCACCGGACCAGCCTCGACACAGTTGCCACCCCCGCTTCCGCTTCTCGTGCTGACATGCCACGCCACCGGCGGCAGTGATGAGGATGTCGCCACCGATCGCGCCACCATCCGCCTACTCCAACTGCTTGATCAGCTCGGTCAGGAACGTGCGGGTCGGCTTCTGCCGCAGCGCCATCCCACGCAGCCGATCGTAGATCCGGAGAACGGAATCGGCCATCGCACCCTCGATCACCAGATTGCCAGCGACCGTGGAGATACAGCCCGCCAGCGGGTACGGCGCAGGCATCCGAAAGATGTTGAAGGCTCCCTCAGGGCTCGGGTGGGCACCTGCCGAGGCCGGCAGCACGAGCACTTCCACATCACCATGCTCGGCTGCCGCGCAGAGGTGTTCCAGTTGCGCCCGCATGACCTCTGCGCCGCCGACAGGCCGGCGTAGCGCTCCCTCGTCGATCACCACGGACACCTTCACCGGGCTGCCGCCCTCGAGCCGACGCTGCCGCGCCAATCGGATCTCAACATAGCGACCGATCTGCTCTTCCGTGGCATCAGAGTCGACCATCCGGATGAGCGCTTCGGCGTACGCCCGGGTCTGGAGCAGACCGGGAACCACCGCCACCTCGAACGAGTAGATCTCCTCGGCGCGGCTCTCCAGCCAGATCCAGTCGATGAGCGAGCCGACCACGTCGGCCGCGAAGCCGTCCCACCAGCCTTTCTGCCAGACGTCCTTGGCCATCGTGGTGAGATCCGCGCGTCGCCGACCGTCGTCGACACCGCACAGGTCGAGGTAGGCCAACACGTCCGGTACCCGAGCAGCGACCACGCCTGATTCGAGGCGGCTGACCGTCGAGGCGTTGCGGTTGATGTAGTCGCCGACGTCCTTGAGTGTCAGACCAGCCGACTCCCGCATCTCGCGCAGTTGCTGCCCGAGCCACTGCGCTCGCAGCGTCGAAGCCTTCACCATCGTCGCCTCCCAGCCCTCAGCTTTCATGGAAAACGCTGAAACTGCAATCTTGCACATTCGCCGTCCATTGTGCATCCTGTGGGTACAGCTGCTGTGACGGCTGGTGATCGGCAAACAAAGAACGGACCGGGGTGGGTCGGTTTGGCGGCCTCTCCCACTCCCGGTCCGGCACGAGTCGACGGGAGCAACCACGACGGATCACGCCCGGGGAACGACTCCCCTCCTGTCTACCACTCGCAGCCGCGTCCACGCGCACCCGAGTGGTGGCTGGCGTGCCCCTGCGTGACCGCTCTCGGCCAACCCGGCGGCCAACCGCCGGAACCGTGACCGGGCGGGCGTACGGCCCGTCGTACGGCAGCGACAGTCACCGCCCGCACTCCCCCCGCGGCCGGTGAGCCCGCCGTGCGTCCGCCCCCACACGACGGGAGTGGGAGATGGGCGTCTACCGGTCGAGGCACAGCCAGGTGTGGCATCGCGACGAGGCCGAGGCGGAAGCGGCACGAGAGATCCTCGACAGCCACGTACCCGATCCGGCGAGCCACCTCTGCGTGGTCTGCCTGGTCCCGGGTCCGTGCCAGCCGGCGAACGCGGCGGCGAACCGCCTGGTCGACCTGGGTCGGCCGGTGCTGCCACCGGATCCGCCCGGACGATGGCCGGGCTGGCGGGGGTGGTGGGGGCCGCGTCGTCGGGCGATGCCCCGGCCTGCGCCACTGCTGACCTTCGTCTGGATACTCCGGCTGGCCGCCCCCGCCGCCGGGTCGGGTGCCCAGGGGACACCGTGACGACCCGGCCGGAGTTCCCGTTCCGGGTCGGCGACGTCGTGGAGCTGGCCGAGCAGCACTACTGCTACGGGCTGGGCACCCTCACTCTGCGGATCGTCGAGATAGGCCGCCGGGAACGGCACAGCGACGGCGTCTGGATCCACCTGCGCGGCGTCGAGTTGGGCCACCCGTCCGGGCCACGGCAGCGGCGGGTGCTCGCCAAGCTGGACGCGATCCGGGTCCGGCCGGTTCCCGCACCGGCGGCGCACGTGCCCCGCCGCCCGAGCTGGCAGTGCGCCGGCTGCGGCGATCCGTGGCCGTGTCCCGACCGGCGACGGCGGCTGCTCGCCGAGTACGCGGACAACGCCGCCGCCCTCAGCGTCTACCTCGGCATGCAACTGGTGGACGCGGCGTCCGAGTTGCGCCACCAGCCCGCCGAAGCCCTGCACGCCCGCTTCCTCGGCTGGCTTCCCCGGTAACCAGACGCCACACCGAGTGCGGCGTCTTGGACTATCCCTGGTCAGCGACACCGCAACATGCCGCAACTGGCGAGCAGGGCGCCACCGCCGGCCGGACCTCGGGTCAGCGTTCCAGGATGGCCGTCACGCCCTGGCCGCCGGCGGCGCAGATGGAGATCAACCCTCGGCCGCCACCCCGCTCGGCGAGGAGCTTGGCCAGGGTGGCGACGATCCGGCCGCCGGTGGCGGCGAACGGGTGCCCGGCGGCCAGCGACGAGCCGTTGACGTTCAACTTCTCCCGGTCGATCGACCCGAGCGGCGTGTCCAGGCCGAGCCGGTCCTTGCAGAACTCCGGCGACTCCCAGGCCGCCAGGGTGGCCAGCACCTGTGAGGCGAACGCCTCGTGGATCTCGTAGTAGTCGAAGTCCTGCAAGGTGAGCCCGGCGCGGGCCAGCATCCGGGGCACCGCGTACGCGGGGGCCATCAGCAGGCCCTCGTCGCCGTGCACGAAGTCGACGGCGGCCGTCTCCGACCAGGAGAACCAGGCCGCCACCGGTAGGTGGTGCGCCCGCGCCCACTCCTCGCTGGCCAGCAGCACCGTGGACGCGCCGTCGGTGAGCGGCGAGGAGTTGCCGGCGGTCATGGTGGCCCGCTCCGCGTCCGGCCCCCGGTGCCCGAAGGCCGGCTTGAGCGAGCCGAGCTTCTCCAGGGTGGTGTCCGGGCGGAGGTTCGCATCCCGGGTCAGCCCCAGGTACGGCGTGACCAGGTCGTCGAAGAATCCCCGGTCGTACGCGGCGGCGAGCCGCTGGTGCGAGCGCAGCGCCAGCTCGTCCTGGGCCTGCCGGTCGATGTTCCAGCGCAGCGCCGTACGGGCGGCGTGCTCCCCCATCGACAGTCCGGTACGCGGCTCGGCGTTGCGCGGGATCTCCGGCTTGAACGGCTGGTGCGGGCGGAGCTTCGCGGCGATCTTCAGGCGCTCGCCGAGGGTACGGGCGGAGTTGAGCCGGAGCAGCGTGCGGCGCAGATCCTCGTTGATCGCCAGCGGGGCGTCGGAGGTGGTGTCGACGCCACCGGCGATGCCCACCTCGATCTGCCCGAGGGCGATCTTGTTGGCGACCAGGATGGCCGCTTCCAGGCCGGTGCCGCATGCCTGCTGGATGTCGTACGCGGGGGTGTGCGGGTCGAGCTTCGAGCCGAGCACCACCTCGCGGGTGAGGTTGAAGTCCTTCGAGTGCTTGAGCACCGCCCCGGCGACCACCTCGCCGACCCGCTGCCCGGCCAGCCCGAACCGGGCGACCAGCCCGTCCAGCGCCGCGCCGAGCATGTCGGCGTTGGACGCGTTCGCGTACCGCGAGTTGGACCGGGCGAAGGGGATGCGGTTGCCGCCGATGACCGCGACCCGCCGGATGCTCTGCACGATCCCGCCTCCGTTTCAGGGGTTGCCCACAACCTACTGGCCAGTAGGCTACGCCTATGACCGACAGGTACGCGAGCTTCGTCCAATCGGGGGCCGGCCGCACGCTGGTCAAGCGTCTCGGGCTGCCCGATCCGCCGCGACTGCGCCGGCACCATCCCGGTGACCCGCTGCTGCCCGGCCCCGTCCTGCTCGGCGCGGCCGGCGGCGGCCGGCTCGCCGAGCCGGTCGGCACCGTCCTGGCCGCCGCCGGGGTCGAGCTGCGCGACCCCGCCACCGTCGACGCCGAGGCACGCTTCGGGGCCCTGGTCTACGACGCCACCGGCGTCGCCGACTCCACCCAACTCCGCCAGCTCTACGACTTCCTCCACCCGTACGCCCGATCGGTGTTGCCCAGCGGCCGGGTGATCGTCCTCGGCACCCCGCCGGAGGAGTGCGACTCGTCCCGTGAGGCGACCGCCCAGCGCGCCCTGGAGGGGCTGACCCGCAGCATCGGCAAGGAGTTCGGCCGGGGGATCACCGCCCAACTCGTCTACGTCACCCCCACCGGCGACGCCGGCACCCAGACCAGCCTGGAGGCGACCCTGCGGTTCCTGCTGTCCGGGCGGTCGGCGTACGTATCGGGGCAGGTGATCCGGGTAAGCGCCGGGCCGGCGCAGCCCCCGGCGGACTGGGACCGGCCACTGGACGGGCAGATCGTGCTCGTCACCGGGGCGGCGCGGGGCATCGGCGCCGCGCTGACCCGGGTGTTGGCCCGCGACGGCGCGCAGGTGGTCGCCCTGGACGTCCCGGCGGCCGGCGACGAACTGGCCGAGGTCGCCAACGAGATCGGCGGCAGCGCCGTACAGCTCGACCTGACCGCGCCGGACGCGCCGGCCCGGCTGGCCGAACACCTGGCGGGCCGGCACGGCCGGGTCGACGTGGTGGTGCACAACGCCGGCATCACCCGGGACAAGACCCTCGGCCGGATGGACGCCGACCGCTGGGACTCGGTGATCGACGTCAACCTCTCCAGCCAGGAGCGGATCAACGACGTACTGCTGGAACGCGAGCTGATCCCGCCCGGCGGGCGGATCGTCTCGGTCTCCTCGATCGCCGGCATCGCCGGCAACCGGGGCCAGACCAACTACGCGACCAGCAAGGCCGGGGTGATCGGCCTGGTCGACTCGCTCGCCCCGGCCCTGCGCGGGCGCGGGATCAGCGTCAACGCGGTCGCTCCCGGGTTCATCGAGACCCGGATGACCGCCCGGATCCCGCTGCTGGTCCGGGAGGCGGGCCGCCGGATGAACAGCATGTCGCAGGGCGGCCTGCCGGTGGACGTGGCCGAGACCATCGGCTGGCTGGCCTGGCCGGCGTCCGGGGCGGTCAGCGGCAACGTGGTCCGGGTCTGCGGCCAGAGTCTGCTGGGGGCGTGATGGCCCGGCGGGAGCAACAGGAACCGGCCGACGACCTGTCGGTCCACGAACTGATCGAGGGTCCGACCCAGATCATCTCGGCGGCCGACCTGGCCGCCGCCCGGGTCGCCGGCCCCGGGCCGGACGTGGACGTCGAGCAGACCCACGACCTGTCGGCGTACGCCACTCAGGGTCCGGGCGGGCG
>NZ_SMKF01000195.1 GCF_004348325.1 Micromonospora sp. KC213
GGTCGCGGCGGCGGGGGTGCTCGCGGCCCTGCCGTTCTATCTGGTCCTGTTCCTGGTGCCGATCCGGATCGACGTGCCGGACGGCGGCAGCTCCGCGGCGGTGGTGAGCGCGGGAGTGCAGCAGCGTACGCATCGAGTGGATGTCGTCGGGTGAGGTGCGGGCGGCGAGCCAGTACATCAGCCCGGTGGGGATGAAGAAGAGCTGAAAGGCGGCCAGCCCGACGGCGTAGTTCAACGGCGGCGGGAACGCCGCCCGCAGACCGTCGAAGGCCGCCCCGACCAGCCCGTTACCGGCCGCCCGGCCGACTCCGTTGACCAGGTTGCCCAGGCTGTACACCGTGCCCCGATGCTCCGGCGGGTTCACGTCGGCGATCAGGGCGAACCAGTTCGGCGAGTTCGCCGAGGTCAGGGCCAGGGCCACCACGGCGGTGAGCAGGCTCAGCCCGACCGTCGGCTCGGTCAGTACGCTGGCCAGCACCGCGCTCACCACCGCCGCGGAGCTGCCGCCGTCCGGCACGTCGATCCGGATCGGCACCAGGAACAGGACCAGATAGAACGGCAGGGCCGCGAGCACCCCCGCCGCCGCGACCAGGGCCCGCCCCCGGGGCGTACGCCGTTGCAGCGCGTCGCCGACGAGGCCACCCACGATCGAGAGCACCCCGCCGAGCTGGAACAGGGTCGCGAAGAGGCTGCCCACCAGCACCGCGGTGACCGCCGAGTAGCCCTGCTCCCGGGCCCGCTCGGTGAAGAGCACCGGCAGCCAGACCAACGACCCGAACGCCGCCTGCGCGGTCAGGCCCTGCAGGATCAGCCAGCGGTTGGTCCGCCGGGCCAGGATCCGGGGCAGGTCGGCACGGCTGATCCGGTGGTCGTACTCGCCGCCGGCGTCCATCGCCCGGGCCAGTTCCGGCTCGCTCTGGCCCCGCCGCACGTCGTAGGTGAACAGGTACGCGACGGTGGCCGCCAGGCCGACCACGGTCACCACCAGGAACGGCCGTCGCCAGTCGGTACTGCCGAGGATGCCGCCGGTGAGCGTGCCGACGAGCGTGCCCACCCCCTGCGACAGGCCCCAGAAGCTCATCACCAACCCCCGGCGACGCGGCGAGATCAGGTCGGTGACCACGGAGAACCCGACCGAACCGACCGCGCCCAACCCGACCGCGGCCAGCAGTTGGGCGGCCAGAAACACCGGATAGTCCGGGGCAAGACCGCTGGCGCCGGTGCCGGCGGCCCAGATCAGCGTGCCGACCATGAGCAGCGGTTTCCGATCCGCCCGGTCACCCACGTACGCCCAGGCCACCGCCGCGACCGCGCTGACCAGGAAACTCGCTGCGGTGACCAGCCCGAGCAGGCCCTTTGGTACGCCCAGCGCGCCGGCGATCGGGCCGTACAGCGGGGGAACCAGGCCGATCGCCACGTTGTCCAGTGAGGCGAGCACCACGAACACCACGACGCTGTAGAACCGGTGCGCCGCGTTCCCGCGCCGGGAGATCCTGGTGCCCGCCATGACCGGCAGCAAATCAGGTCCGGATCCCGACCGGGTGACCGGGTCTGCCCGGTCCGGCCGGCGGGTTCGCGGCGTGCAGGTTTGAGCCTCCGGTCAGGGGTGTCATCCCTATTTGTTCAGTGATTGGATTAAAGGGGGCGGTGTGGCATTGTCAAGCGGTGACCAGTGCCAACATCGCCGGGGCGGTCCGCCAGGGCAGCCTGCGCGAGCTCAACCTCGCCGTGGTGCTGGGGCGGATCGCCGCCGCCGACCGTCCACCCTCCCGGGCCGCAATCGCCGCCGACACCGGCCTCACCCGGGCCACCGTCTCGGCGGTGGTCGACGACCTGATCGCCGGCCGGCTGGTCGCCGAGGTCGATCCCGAGCCACGCACGGGGGCGGGGCGGCCCGCCCGTGGGTTGCGGCTCGCCGCCGACGGGCCCGCCGGGCTCGGGCTGGAGATCAACGTCGACTACCTGGCCGCCTGCGTCGTCGACCTGACCGGCACCGTCCGCCATCACGAGGTATGCCGGGCCGACCTGCGTCCCGTCTCCCCCACCGAGGCGCTGGCCCGCCTGGTGGAGCTGGCCGGGCGAGCCCGCGCCGCGGCCGACCGGCTGGGGATCACCCTGGCCGGCGCCACCCTGGCCGTGCCGGGGCTCGTCGACGCCCACGGGCTGGTCCGCCTCGCCCCCAACCTCGGCTGGCGCGACGTGGACGTCCCCGCCCTGCTCGCCGGTCATCCACCGCTCACCGGCACGGTGGACGGGGTGCCGGCGCTGACCGTCGACAACGAGGCGAACCTGGCCGCCCTCGGCGAGCTGCACGCCGTGCCCGGCACCAGTAGTTTCCTGCACGTCTCGGGGGAGATCGGCATCGGCGCCGGGATCGTTCTGGACGGCACCCTCTTCCGGGGCGCCCGAGGCTGGAGCGGTGAGCTGGGTCACGTGCCGGTCGACCCGGCCGGGCCGGGATGCCGCTGCGGCGGCCGGGGTTGCCTGGAGACGTACGCCGGCCAGGAGGCCATCCTCGGCGCGGCCGGCCTCTCGGGCGCGGACCTGCCGGCCGACACCGCCGCCCGCCGGCTGGCCGACCTCGCCGCCGCGGGCGATCCGGCGACCCGCGCCGCGCTGCGCGCGGCCGGTACCGCCCTCGGTGTCGCCGTCGCGGGCGTGGTGAACCTGCTCGATTTGGACACCGTGGTCCTCGGCGGCGGGTACGCGACCCTCGCCCGCTGGCTGCGCCCGCCCGTCGCCACCGAGCTGACCGCCCGGGTACTGACCGCCGCCTGGTCCCCCGTCTCGGTCCGCGCCGCCGCGCTCGGGGCGGAGTCCGCGGTGGTCGGCGGTGCCGGTGCGGTGGTCCGCCAGATCGTCGCCCGACCGTCCGGTTGGCTCGGCCGCCGGCAGTGACCTGGTGACCGTGTCGCGGCCATCCGGTCATGATCGGCGTGAGTCGCGGCGAACCGGGGGTGTCAGAGGCGCCGGACGCCCGGCTCTGCCGCGACGCGGAACGAGGGACGAGCGGGCGTCGGCCGCCCGTCCGTCGGCTCCGCCGGTCCCTCACACTGCCGGGCCACCCGGTCGAACTCGCGGATGCCGCGCAGCAGTTCCTCCCGCCCCTGGCCGCTCATGCCGGCGAGCACCTCGGCCAGCCGCCGCCGGCGGTCCTGCCGCAACTCGATGAGGAGCCGCCGCGCCTGCGCAGTCAGATGCAGGGCGATCTCACGCCGGTCCAGGCGGCCCGGCTCGCGTTTCAGCATCCCGGCCGCGACCAGCCGGTCACACAGCCGGCTCGCCGAGGAGAGCAGCATGTCCAACCGGGACGCGAGCCGGCGGAGATTGATCCCGTCGTGCCGCTCCACCACCATGACCGCCCGCAGCTGCGCGTCCGACAGCGGGCTGGCCGTCTGCTCCCGCGCGGTCTCCCACACGGCCAGCAGGGCGCCGGCCGCGGCGTCCAGCTCGGCGGCCATACTCACGAATGGTCCGGCAGAACCGCTGTCATCTGCCATGGTGGGGCCGAGCGTACCCCCACCGTAGGGCCGTCGGGCCTGGTCAGAAGGAGTGACGATGATGCGCGGACCGGACGACCGGGCCCGACAGGTGCTGATCGGGGCACCGGTCGACCCCGCTGCCGGACCGACCCGCGCCCCGACCGGTACCCGCGCCGCCCCGACCGCGCCCGGAGCGCCCGCGCTCAGTACGCCCCGCGACGGCGCAGCACCGCGCCGAAGGTTTTCCAGAGGATGGTCAGGTCGGCGGCGAGCGACCAGTTCTCCACGTAGTACAGGTCCAGCCGGATGCCATCCTCCCAGCTCAGGTCGGATCGGCCACTGACCTGCCAGAGCCCGGTCATGCCCGGCTTCACCAGCAGGCGGCGGGCCACGTCGCCGTCGTACCGGGCCACCTCGGACGGCAGCGGCGGTCGCGGGCCGACCAGGCTCATCTGCCCGAGTAGCACGTTGACCAGTTGGGGCAGCTCGTCCAGGGACCACTTGCGCAACCACCGGCCGACCCGGGTCACCCGGGGGTCGTCGCGCATCTTGAACAACAACCCGTCGGTCTCGTTACGGGCGGCCAGTTCGGCCAGGAGCTGATCGGCGTTCACCACCATGGTGCGGAACTTGAGCACCGCGAACTCGCGCCCGCCCTGCCCGACCCGGGTCTGCCGGAACAGCACCGGCCCTCGGCTGTCCAGCCGGATGGCCAGTGCGATCACCGCGAGAGACGGCAGGGCCAACAGCAGCGCCACCGCGGCGAGGGTACGGTCGGCGAGTTCCTTGACCAGCTTGCGGGCACCCCGGAACTCGGGGGCCTCGACGTGGATCAGGGGCAGGCCGGCGACCGGCCGGGTGTGGATACGGGGCCCCGCGACGTCGGTCAA
The DNA here is from genome assembly GCF_004348325.1 of Micromonospora sp. KC213. Taxonomy (GTDB): domain Bacteria; phylum Actinomycetota; class Actinomycetes; order Mycobacteriales; family Micromonosporaceae; genus Micromonospora. The sequence continues at coordinate 4,373 of NZ_SMKF01000195.1, forward strand.
CGCCGGCGCCACCACCAGATCGATCCCGGTGCCCTCCAACTGCCAGCCCAGCCGGCGCAACCGGGTCGCGGTCAGCTCGCCGGAGGCGGTCACCGCCACAGTGTCCGCCCCGATCGCCGCCGCCGCCTCGGGCACCCCCCGCAGCGAGCCCACCACCGGCACGTCGCTGAGCCGCTGCGGCACCGGCGCGAGCAGCGCGTCGGGGATGCAGGCGCCGACCACCTGGTAGCCGGCGTACGGCTCCCGGCGCAGGGTGTGCACAAGTTCCAGCACGTGCGCGGTGTCGCCGACGACCAGCACCCGGCGGGACCAGCCGGCACCCTGGTACCGGGCCCGGTGCAGCCGCTTGCGGGCGGCGAACCGGGTGACCACCAGGGCCGCCGTGCCGAAGGCGAAGGAGATGGCGAGGAAGCCACGGGAGACGCCGACGTCGGCGATGTAGCCGGCGATCGCGATGCCACCGGCGAGCCGCAGGCTGGCCGCGCTGACCCGCCGGTACTCGTCCGCGCCGTAGCCGAGTACCCGGTCGTCGTAGCAGCGCATCGCCTTGAGCGAGACCAGCCAGGCGAGCACCAGACCCGGGGCCACCAGGACGTAGGGGATCTCCGAACCGACCGGCGTCCGGTCACCGAAGCGGGCGGCGTACCCGGCCAGCACGGCGAGGCAGAGAACGGTGGTGTCGAGGACGACCAGGAGCCGCACGTACGCCCGCTGGTCGGCCCGGGCGACCGGCCCGGCGCTGCGGGTGGTTGGCACCGACGACGTCGGGGTGGGCGTGGACAAGGTTGCCGAACTCACCGGGCCCTCCCCTCATCGTGCGAGTCGGCTCCGGCCCGCCGTTGCCCTTGGGGCGGTAGCGACGCCGAAGCGTTTCCGACATCTTGCCTCAGCACGATGATTACCGATCACCTCGGACGCATAGCCGTCAGTTTTCCCTGGTCACGGCGCATGGACCGCCGCACCGGAGGCTCCGGTGCGGCGGTCGATGTCGTGCTGGACTCAGCGCGGCGCGTTCGGGCGCAGCGCGATCGCCTTGAGGAAGATGTCACCGATCTTGGTCGGGTCCTCGGTGACGAAGGTCCCGCCACCGGTGATATTGGTGATCGACTGGAGTTCGGCCTTGGAGACGCCGTTGCCGATACCGATGATGACCACCTGCACCGGACGCTCCGGGTCCGCCAACTCCTTCAGCTCGCTGAGCAGCTTGGCCTGCGAGATGCCGCTGTCGTCCTCGTTCTTGCCGTCGGTGAAGAGCACCACCGAGTTGACCCGGCCCGGCTCCCAGTCCTGCTGGACCCTCTTGTACGCCTCGAGCATCGTGTCGTACAGGCCGGTGTTGCCGTCGGACGGCCGGACGAAGCCCAGCCCCTGCTCCAGCTTGCTCCGGTTGCTCGACAGCGGGTTGATCGGCACGATCTCCCGCCAGTCCCGGGAGCCCACGAGGTTGGTGGAGAACGTCCACAGGCCGATCGACCAGGTGTCGTCGAACAGGCTCAGGCCACGGCTGGCCGCCGCCACGGTCACCTGGGCACGGCTGGCGTTGTTGGCGGAGGGCACCTCCGTCTTCATGGAGCCGGAGACGTCGATGACGCAGAGCATCCGGCCGGACTGGGTCGCGATGGACCAGCCGGAGACCGCACGGTCTATCGCGACCGGATCCAGGCCACCCGCGGCGCCGACACCGGCCGGCGGGACGGTGGACTGGCCACCGGCCGGGCTCGGGGCGCCCTGCAGCGCCCTGAAGCCCTCACCCCAGTTGCCGTCCGGGGCGCGCAGCGACTGGGCGGCCAGCCGGTTTTTGAAACCCTGGGTGGTGAGCAGTTCGTAGAGGACCCGGGCGGCCGAGGCCTTCGACGGCTCGATGCCGGGCAGCACCGCGTACGGGTAGTCCAGCGGCATCGGCGACGGCTCAAGGTAGAGCGCGGCCAGCGGGATCGGCGGCTTGGTGTTGTTGTACGCCATGACGTCCTCCTCGGACAGCGCGGCTGCGGAGAGCGCGCTGGCGATGGACGCCGGGTCGTTGGAGCGCGGGAACCGGGCGAGCAAATCCTGCCGCAACGCCGAGCGACCGGTGGCCAGTGCCCGCAGGGCGCCGGTGGTGGCCTTCTGCGCGTCCCCGCCGGAGGCGCTGGCGGCGGCGGTCAGGGAGAGCAGGCCGGACAGGCCGGCGGCATCCCGGGTCGGTTCGACGATCCCGGCACGCAACGGCTTGTCGCTGCTGACCGCCCGGAGCAGGTCAGTCCAACTGAGCTTCTCGTCCGGCCAGCCGAGACGGGAGGCGACCGGCTCCGGCATGGCCACCACGATGGGGCTGCGGGCGATCGACGCGCCGTTGCCCGGGGCGAACGCGGTGGCGCCGTTGTTCTTCAGCCGCAGCAGCCAGGTGGAGGAGTCCGGGATCCAGACGTCCGGGGTGACCGCCGTGCCACTGGCCTGGCCCACGCCGGCGAGGGTGGCGCCGTGCTTGCCGGCGACCGCAGCGGCCACCTCGACCGAGTCGGCAGAGGCGACGGTGACCGCGATACAGGTTCCGCCGACCGCTGCGCCGTCCTTGACCCACTGGTCGGCGGCGTCACCAACCGCCGGCGCCAGTTCCGGCGTGGCGGCCACGGTGAGCTGAATCTCCCCCGAGCAGGACGGACCGGCCAGCTGCTGGTACCCGAACCAGGTTCCGGCGACCACGACGGCGAGCGCGGTCGCCACGGCTGCGGCTCCTGCTCCACGGACACTTGAACGCATGCGATGGCGGCCAGACACGCCGACCATCTTGCGCAGGTCGGGCGCTTACCGCCATAACCGTTCGGACGAAAGTTACTGAGGAGAAACAGTTGATCACCATTTCACCACAGTGAGTAGTCAGTCCGTTCCCAGACGTGGATCTTTCGCCCGCAGCGGCGCCCGCCTCACGGCAGGATACACGTGGGGCTCGACATCCCGACCGGCTCGCCGAGCGGATCCGGCACCCCCGAGCCGGGATCCACGTGGAACACCCGCACCATGTCGGCCCGCTCGTCGGCGACGTAGAGGTGTTCGCCGACCAGCGCGAAGTGCCGCGGCCACTCCCCGCCGGTCGCCACCTCCGCCACCAGCCGCGGCAGCTCACCGTCGAGCGCGAAGACCGCCACCGTGCCGACCCCGCGGTTGCCGACGTACAGGAAACGCCCGTCCGGACCGACGGCGATCTCCGAGGGCTGGACATGCCCGGCCCGGCCGCTGGCCTCGACCCGCCCCCGCTGGTGCAGCGCCCCGTCCGCGGTCAACTCGTACGCGGTGACGGTCGCGTCGAGTTCGCCCGCCACCCAGCAGCGCCGCCCGTCGGGGTGCCGGGCCAGGTGACGCGGGCCGCTGCCGGGAGCGGTACGCGCCCGGGGTGTGCGGGGCACCAGCCGGCCCGCGGCCAGGTCGTAGCGGTAGATCGAGTCGGTGCCGAGGTCGACCGCGAGCAGCGGACCGGTGCCCGGATCCGGGGAGACCATGTGGCAGTGCGCCTGCTCCTGGCGGTGCGGGTCCGGGCCGTGGCCGTCGTGCCGGACGAGGTCGCTACGCTCCCCCGGCACCCCCCGGTTGTCGAGCGGAAGGACCGCGACGCTGCCGCCGCCGTAGTTGGCGACGTAGAGGTGCCCGCCGTCCGGGGCGACCGCCAGATGGCACGGCTCGGCGCCCCCGGTCGCCCGGACGGCCAACGGAGTCAGTTCGCCCCGCTGCCCCACTGCGAAGGCGCTGACCCGGCCCTCGGGCAGCTCGTTCACCGCGTACAGCACCGGCCGGGCCGGGTGCCGGGCGAGGAAGGAGGGCGAATCGGTGACCGCCACCGTGCCGAGCGGCGTCAACTCTCCCGAGGTCGGGTCGCGCCGGGCAGCCACGATGCCGTCCCCCCGTCCCCCGCTGGCCGCCGTGTAACCACCGATGTGGACGATGTCACTGGCCACCGCTGCTCCCTCCACCGTTCCTGCCGGTCCCACCCGAGCTTTCCCGCCGGACGCGCCCGGCAGGCCCCTTTCCTCAGATCCCGCCCGCGCGGCCGCCGAGGTCGGGGGCGACCGGCCGGCAACCAGGGGTACGACGGGCCGCGGCGGGACGGCCCGCCCGGCCACCCCGATCCGGGATCAGGCCACCGGAACCGGTTCGCCCCGCTGCCGGGCCACGTGCTCGACCAGGGAGATCAGCACCATCTTCGCGGACTGACGGTCCCGCGCGTCGCAGCGCACCACCGGCACCTGCGGGTCGATGTCCAACGCCTGCCGGACCGCCTCGGTGCCGAACTGACGGGCCCCGTCGAAGTGGTTCACTCCGACCACGAACGGGATGCCCCGCTGCTCGAAGTAGTCGATCGAGGGGAAGCAGTCGGCGAGCCGGCGGGTGTCGGCGAGCACCACCGCACCCAGCGCCCCGAAGGCCAGCTCGTCCCAGAGGAACCAGAACCGGTCCTGGCCCGGCGTGCCGAAGAGGTAGACCTGGAGGTCCTCGGTGATGGTGATCCGGCCGAAGTCCATCGCCACCGTGGTGGTGGTCTTCCCCTCCACCCCCGAGAGATCGTCGGTGCCGATGCTGACGCTGGTCAGCACCTCCTCGGTCTGCAGGGGGCGCACCTCGCTCAGGGCGCTCACCAACGTCGTCTTGCCTGCGCCGAAGCCACCGGCGACGAGGATCTTGAGAGCCAGCGGCAACCGGGCCCCGGAGGAGTCCCGGTCAGAGCGCACGTAGTCCACTGACCACCGCCTTGAGGATGTCGTTGTCGGGAAGTGCGGCGGCCGGCGGCTCGTGCACCGAGACCAGCCCCCGGGCGAGCAGGTCGCCGAGAAGAACGCGGACCACGCCCACGGCGAGGTCCAGGTCGGCGGCAAGGTCCGCCACCGCGACCGGACGCCGGGCCAGTTCGACCAGACGCCGGTGTTCGGGCTGCAACGCCGGCCGGCCGGCCGGATCACCGTTCGCCAACACGAACGCGACCAGGTCGTACCCGTCGACGGCCGGGCGTACCCGACCGCCGGTGAGGGTGTACGGGCGGACCACCGGACCAGCATCGCCGTCCAACCACTCGTGTTGAGGGCCCGGCGGCTCAGCTCGCATCGACGTCTCCTGCCGCCGTCCGGGCCGGCGCGGTCAGGTTCTCGCCGACCCGGATCACCAGCCGCGCCATCTCGTACGCCACGAAACCGATGTCCGCGTCGGCATCGCAGACCACGGCCAGGCAGGTGCCCTGACCGGCGGCCGTGACGAACAGGTAGGCGGATTCCATCTCCACCACCGTCTGTCGCACGCCACCGGCGTCCAGGTGCCGGCTGGCGCCCTTGGCCAGGCTGGAGAAGCCGGAGGCCAGGGCGCAGAGGTGTTCGGCGTCGGCGGTGCCCATGCCGCTGGACGCCCCGAGCAGCAGGCCGTCGGCGGAGAGCACCACCGCCTCCAGGGCGGGGGGCACCCGCTCCACCAGTTCGTCCAGCAACCAGCCGAGGTCGGCGCTCTGCCTCGTCGTGTGCACCACTAGACGTCCCTCTCACTCGCGGTCGGGGATTCGGGCGCCGCCGCCGGCTCGGCCGGCGACGGGGGCGGCTCAGCGGCCCGGGGGCCGTCGGTGGCCGCCGGCTCGGCCGCGTCCGGCGGCAACGGGTGCAGCGTGCCGCCCTCCCGCCGGCCTCGCGCGGTGCCGGCCTGCAGCGCGGACATCTGCCGGCGTACCTCCTCGGGCGAACGCGGCGTCGGGGCCTCCGGGGC
>NZ_SMKF01000196.1 GCF_004348325.1 Micromonospora sp. KC213
CCCCCACCGGTACGCCCCGACCGGGCGAGATCTGGTGGGCCGACGTCCCGTACGCCGACGGCAGCGGCAGCAAGGTGCGCCCCTGCCTGGTGTTGCGGGCCGACGACCAGAGCGCCGAGGTGCTCAAGATCACCAGCCAGGACAAGAGCGGCCGGGACGACCACGTCCGCATCCCCACCGGCGACTGGGATCCGGACGCCGACCGCGACAGCTGGCTGGACCTCGCCGAGCCCCGACCCGTGCCGGTGGCCACCTTCTCCCGCCGCGCGGGCTCCTGCGACCCGGAACTGTGGCGGCAGGTACGGCGACTGCACGGCCGGCGGAGCCCGGCCTGACCGGGTGGGCCTGCCGCGGTCACCCGGATCCGGTGATCCTGGTGGGATGACCACCGACGGGCCACGCTGGGCGACCCCCGGTCAGTCCCAGGCCGCGCCGAGGGCGGCGAGCTGGTCGGCGTACTCGATCCGGGTGGCCCAGTCCGCCGGCCAGGCGGCCGTCCCGTGGGCGGCGCCGAGGAAGGCACCGGCCAGGGCGGCGATCGAGTCGGAGTCACCGGCGGTGGTGGCACCTCGGGCGATCGCGGTGACCGGGTCGTCCGGATGCCGCAGGGCGCACAGCAGCGCCGTGGCCAGGGCCTCCTCGGCAATCCAGCCCTCACCGGTGTGCCCGCAGGGGTCGTCGCCGTGGTCGGGCCGGTCGAGCGCGACGTCGAGCCGGCGCAGCGCGTGCAGGCACTCGTCCCAACCCTGGGCGATGAATCCCGACGGCGAGTCCGCACCGAAGCGTCGCCAGAGGTCACCGAGCCAGTCACCCCGGTACACCTGTCGCTGTTCCCGGGCCCGCGCGGTGAGCAGCGCGGGCAGCTCAGCCAGGCCCGCGCCGTCGCGCAGCAGCCGCACCGCGTACGCGGTCAACTCGCTGGCCGCCAGCCCGGTGGGATGGCCGTGGGTCAGGCCGGCCTGGAGTTGCGCCAGCCCGGCCAGGGTGTCCAGGTCGACGTCGAGCAGCCCGACCGGGGTGACCCGCATGTTCGCGCCGCAGCCCTTCGAGCCGGCGACGGCCGCCTCCTGCCAGGGACGCCCCGAAGCCAGCTCGGCGCAGGCGCGCAGGCAGGTCATGCCGGGTGCCCGGTTGTTGTCCGGGCTGGCCGCCCAGTCGAGGAACCGCCGCCGCATCAGCGGCTCTACCGTCTCCGGCGTGTGGGCGTCCGCGTCGTGCAGCGCCCACGCCACCGCCAGGGCCATCTGCGTGTCGTCGGTGACCAGCACCGGGTCGCCCGCCAGTTCGCGTGGGCCGGTCGGGCCGTACCTGCGGTGGATCTCGGCGACGGTCAGGAACTCGGTGGGCTTGCCGAGGGCGTCACCGTAGGCGAGGCCGAACAGCGAGCCGGAGGCGCGGCTGAGCGAGGAGTCGATCACGTTCGTGATCATGCCGGCCGTCGGCAACCCGCCACCGGTCAGTCCCAGCAGAGGCAGAACGGGTGGCCGGCCGGGTCGGCGTACACCCGGAAGCCCTCTCCCTCGCCGGGCAGCCGGCGGGCGCCCAAGGCGAGCGCGGCCCGTTCTGCCGCCTCGATGTCCTCGACGGTGACGTCGAGGTGGCGCTGCTGCGGCCGTTCCGGATCCGGCCAGGTCGGCGGGCGCAGGTTGACGGCCTTCTGGAAGGCGATCCGCGGCTGGTGGCCGGGCGGGCGGCCGAGCACCACCCAGCCGTCGCCGTCGCTGTCCTCCTCGACCAGCGGCAGCCCGAGCAGTTCGGCGTAGAAGGCGGCTAGGGCGCGGGGTCGATCACCGTCGTACGCAACCGTCCAATCATGCGGGTCTTCTGCCCACCGGCTACGACGGAAAACCTCAGTCCTCCGACAGTCGCCGGCCGGCGTCCCGGCAGGCGGCCAGGACCGTCCGGGCGTACCCCGGGGTGGCCCCGGCGAGGCCGCAGGCGGGGGTGACCACCACCTGCTCGGCGAGCCGCCGAGCAGGGAAGCCGAGGCGGTCCCAGAGCGCGCGTACCCGGTCGGCGACCTGGGCCGAGGTCGGCGCGCGGCCGGCCGGCGGCGCCACCGCGGGTGCGGCCCCGGCCAGCAGCCCGAGCCCGGCGTCGATCGCCTCACCGAGCGGGTCGAGGTCGGTGACCAGGGCGATGTCCAGCGCGATCCCCACCGCACCGGCGGAACGGATCAACTCCAGCGGCACGTCCGGGGCGCAGCAGTGCACCACGGTCGGCACTCCGGCCGCCTCGACGACGTCGCGCAGCAGCCCGCGGGCCACCTCGGACCCGACCGCACGGTGGGTGCCGAAGCCGCTCTCGGTGGGCACCCGGCCGGCGAGCACCGCCGGAAGGGTCGGCTCGTCCAGTTGGAGCAGCACCGTCGCCCGGGGCAGCCGGCGGGCCACCTCCTCGACGTGCCGGCGCAGCCCTTCGGCGAGCGAACCGGCCAGGTCGCGTACGGCTCCGGGGTCGCCCAGCATCCGTCCACCGAGCGGCAGCTCCAGCGCGGCGGCGAGGGTGAACGGCCCGCCGGCCTGGACCTTCACCGGCCCGTCGTACGTCTCGGCCTGCTCGGCGAGCTGGTCGAGGTCGCGTTCCATCAGGTCACGGGCTCGACGCAGGTCGCGCCCCGGCCGGGAGGCGATCCGCCAGCGCGCCGCGTACAGCTCCACCGGCAGCTCGACCAGCAGCCCCGCGCTCCGACCGATCAGGTCGGCGCCGGGACCCCGGGCCGGCAGTTCCGGCAGGTGGGGCAGGGCGGGCAGCTCACCGAAGACGATCCGCTGCGCCTCGGCGATGTCGGTGCCGGGCAGCGAGCCGATCCCGGTGGCGGCGCCGGCGGGCCAGGGCCAGGGTTGATCAGTCACGGCTGAAGGGTATCCGCTCGGGTCAGCCGGTGATGGTGGCCGAGCCGAGCACCACGTCCCCGGCGGGGTCCGGCCGGTACGCGACGATCGCCTGGCCGGCGGCGACTCCGCGAACCGGGCGGCGCAGCTCGGCGCGGAGGGTGTCCGCCTCCAGCGTCACGGCGGCCGGGACCACGTCGCCGTGGGCGCGTAGCTGCACCTCGCACTCGATCGGGGCGGTGGGGCGCGAGCCGCCGGTCCAGACCGGACGGGTCGCCCGCACCTGGGAGACCTCCAGCGCCTCGGCGGGGCCGACCGTCACGGTGTTCGTCGTCGGGGTGATCGAGAGCACATAGCGGGGGCGGCCGTCCGGGGCGGGCCGGTCCAGGTGCAGGCCGCGCCGCTGGCCAACGGTGTACTGGTACGCGCCGCGGTGGCTGCCGACAACCGCGCCGGTGAGGGCGTCCACCACGTCGCCGGGCGCCTCGCCCAGCCGCTCGGCGAGGAAGCCCCGGGTGTCGCCGTCGGCGATGAAGCAGATGTCGTGCGAGTCCGGCTTGTCGGCCACGGCCAGCCCGCGCCGGGCGGCCTCGTCGCGCACCTGCGCCTTGGTGGCGTCACCGAGCGGGAAGATCGACCGGTCAAGCTGCTCGCGGGTCAACACGGCCAGCACGTACGACTGGTCCTTGGCGAGGTCGACGCTGCGGCGCAGCAGACCGTCGGGGCCGAGCCGGGCGTGGTGGCCGGTGACCACCGCGTCGAAGCCCAGGGCCACGGCCCGGTCCAGCACCGCCGCGAACTTGATCTTCTCGTTGCAGCGCAGGCACGGGTTCGGGGTACGGCCGGCCGCGTACTCGGCGACGAAGTCGTCCACCACGTCGGCGTGGAACCGTTCGGCCATGTCCCAGACGTAGAACGGGATGCCGATCACGTCGGCGGCGCGTCGCGCGTCGCGGGAATCCTCCAGGGTGCAGCAGCCGCGCGCCCCGGTGCGGTACGTCTGCGGATTGCGGGCCAGCGCCAGGTGCACCCCGGTCACGTCGTACCCGGCCTCCACCGCCCGCGCCGCCGCCACGGCGGAGTCCACCCCGCCCGACATCGCCGCCAGAACCCTCACCGACACACCCCCTTCACCGTTCGAGCCTAGCCCGCCCCACCCGCCGTACCGTCCGGGTGGTCAGCGGGGTCCGCGGAGGGCGGCGGCGCGGCGGGCCCGCTCGACGGCGGTCGGCAGGGCCGCGATGAGGGCGTCGACCTCGGCGGCGGTGCTGGTGTGGCCGAGGGTGAAGCGCAGCGAGGAGCGGGCCCGGTCGTGGTCCGCGCCCATCGCGATCAACACGTGCGACGGCTGCGCCACCCCCGCCGAGCAGGCCGAGCCGGTCGAACAGGCGATGTTCTGGGCATCGAGCAGGAGCAGCAGGGCGTCCCCCTCGCAGCCCGGGAAGGAGAAGTGCGCGTTGCCCGGCAACCGGTCGCTCGGATCGCCGTTGAAGATCACCTCCGGCACCGCCTCCCGCACCCGCCGGACCAGGTCGTCGCGGAGCGCGGCGACCCGGGCCGCGTACTCCTGCTGGCCCTTGACCGCGGCCTCCACGGCGACGGCGAAGGCGACGATGCCGGCGGTGTCGAGGGTGCCCGAGCGGACGTCCCGTTCCTGCCCGCCGCCGTGCAGCAACGGGGTGGCCGGCACGTCGCGGGCCAGCAGCAGCGCGCCGACCCCGGTCGGTCCGCCGAGCTTGTGGCCGGTGACGGTCAGGGCCGAGACGCCGCTGGCGGCGAAGTCGACCGGCACCTGGCCGACAGCCTGGATGGCGTCGGTGTGGAACGGCACCCGGTGCTCGGCCGCCACCGCGGCCAACTCGGCCACCGGCTGGACCGTACCCACCTCGTTGTTGGCCCACATGGCGGTCACCAGGGCGACCCGGTCGCCGTGCGCGGCGAGCTCATCCCGGAGCCGGTCCGGATCAAGCCGCCCGGCGCCGTCGACCGGCAGCCAGCCGACCTCGGCGCCCTCATGGGCGGCGAGCCAGTCCACCGCGTCGAGCACGGCGTGGTGTTCCACCGCGCTGGAGACGACCCGGGAGCGCCCCGGCACCACGTCGCGGCGGGCCCAGAAGATGCCCTTCACCGCCAGGTTGTCGCTCTCGGTGCCGCCCCCGGTGAACACCACCTCGGAGGGGCGGGCACCCAACGCGGCGGCGATCCGCTCGCGGGACTCCTCCACCCGCCGCCGCGCCCGCCGGCCCGCCGCGTGCAGTGACGACGCGTTGCCGACCTCACGGGCCGTGGCGACGTACGCCGCCAACGCCTCGTCGAGCATCGGGGTCGTCGCCGCATGATCCAGGTATGCCATCGCCGTTCAGCGTAACGGCCACGAACCGCCGGGCCGGATGCCGGACCACGCCCGCCGCCCGGGTGGTCAACCGAGCCGGCGGCCGAACCGCTTGTCCAATGCCACCACGGCGGAGACCGCCACCGCGACGGCCACGATGCGCAGCCACGCGTCGACCCCGATCGGGGCCGTCCGGAACAGCGTGTTCAGCACCGGAAGATAGGTCAGCGCCGCCTGGGCGAGGGCCTGCGCCAGCACCCCGCCGATGAGCCAGCGGTTGCGCGACAGCCCCAGCCGCCACGGCGAGCGGCTCAGCGACCGGCAGCTGAACAGGTAGAACGTCTGCACCGTGACGAACAGGTTCACCGCCGTCGTGCGGGCCTGCGCCAGCTCCGCCCCGGCGGCCAGTTCCCACTCGAACAGCCACCAGGTGCCCGCCACGAGCAGGGCGGAGACCAACAGGATGCGCACCACCAGAGCTGTGGTGAGCAGCGGCTGGGCCGGGTCCCGGGGCGGACGGTCCATGATCCGTGGTTCCTTCGGCTCGAAGGCGAGCGTCAGGCCCAGCAGCACCGCGGTCGTCATGTTGATCCAGAGGATCTGACTGGGCAGGATCGGCAACACCGCACCGAACATGACCGCGACCAGGATGACCAGTCCCTCCCCGGTGTTGGTGGGCAACGTCCAGGTGATGAACTTGGTCAGGTTGGCGAAGACGCCGCGGCCCTCCTCCACGGCCGACTCGATGGTGGCGAAGTCGTCGTCGGTGAGCACCATGTCGGAAGCCTCCTTGGCCACCTCTGTGCCGCTGCGTCCCATCGCCACCCCGATGTCGGCCTGCCGCAGCGCCGGGGCGTCGTTGACACCGTCGCCGGTCATCGCCACCACCTGCCCCTCGGCCTGCAACGCCTCCACCAGCCGCAGCTTCTGCTCGGGAGACACCCGGGCGAACACCGAGGCGCGGGCCACCGCGGCCGGACGGTCCGCGTCGGACAACGCCGCCAGGCCCGCGCCGCTCAGCACGTCGCCCGGCCCCGGCTCGCCGGCCAGCAAACCCAGGCGTACGGCGATGGCGCTCGCGGTGGCCCGATGGTCCCCGGTGATCATCTTCACCGCGATGCCGGCCCGCCGGCACGACTCGATCGCCTCGGCGGCGGCGGCCCGGGGTGGGTCGAGCATCGCCTGCAACCCGGTGAAGACCAGGTTGCCGGGGAGCTTCTCCTCCGTCAGCTCCTCGTCGCCGTCGACGCGACGCAGCGCGGTGGCCAGCACCCGAAGCCCCTCGCCGGCCAACTCCCCCGCAGCGGTCAGCACGGCGGAGCGGTCCAGCGCGACCGTGCCGCCGTCGGCGTCGAGCGCCGCGCCGCACCACTCGACCACCCGCTCCACCGCGCCCTTGACGAGCACCACCCGCCCGCCGTCGCGCCGGTGGTGCAGGGTCGCCATGAACTGCCGCTCCGAGCTGAACGGGATCTCCGCCAACCGGGGCAGCGCCTCGGCCACCTGCTCCGCACGCAGCCCGGCCTTGGCGCCCACCACCAGCATCGCCCCCTCGGTCGGGTCGCCGAGTACGCTCCATCGACCCTCCCGCTCCTCGAGGCGGGCGTCGTTGCAGGCCACGCCAGCCAGCAGCGACCAGCGCAGCGGGCCGTCCTCCCCGGTACGGGCCGGCCCCCCGTCCGGGTCGCTGATCTCCCCGACCGGGGTATAACCGCCGCCGCTGACCTCGTACCGGCCGCCGACGGTCCAGATCGCCTGCACGGTCATCTGGTTCTCGGTCAGGGTGCCGGTCTTGTCGGTGCAGATCACCGTCGTGCTACCCAGCGTCTCCACCGCCGGCAGCCGCCGGATCACCGCCCGGCGACGGGCCATCCGCGCCACCCCGATCGCCAGCGTGATGGTCACCGCCGCCGGCAGGCCCTCCGGTATCGCCCCCACCGCCAGGGCCACCGCCGCGGTGAAGGTCTGCCCCGCCTGTTCCCCACGGACGAGCCCGACGCCGAAGGTGAGCGCCGCGAGCACCAGGATCGCCACGGTGAGCACCCGGCTGAAGCGGGCCAGCTTCGCCGTCAGCGGCGTGTCGAGGACCTGCGCGCCGCCGACCAGGCGGTGGATGCGACCCAGTTCGGTCTCCGCCCCGGTCGCCACCGCGATGCCCGCCCCGGACCCGCCGGTGAGCAGGGTGCCCGAGTAGAGCACATTGCGCCGGTCGGCCACCGGCGCCTCATCCGGCACGACGACCTCGTCCTTGCGTACCGGCAGGGATTCTCCGGTCAGTGCCGACTCGTCCGCGCGCAGTTCGTCGGCGCGGGCCAGGCGCAGGTCGGCGGGAACCTTCTCACCCGCCTCGACCAGCACCAGATCGCCGGGGACGATCTCGTCGGAGGGCACCGGACGCTGCCGGCCGCCCCGCACCACCCGCGCCTCGGTTCGCACCATCGCCCGCAGCGCGTCCAGCGCCGCCTCGGCCTTGGACTCCTGCAGGAAGCCGACGGCGGCGTTGACCACCACCACCCCGAAGATCACCGCGGCGTCGACGTACTCGGCGAGCAGCAGAGTGACCAGGCCGGCCGCCACCAGGATGTACACCAACGGGTTCTGGAACTGCCGGAGCAGCCGGCGCAGCGGGCCACCACGCGCCGTCGCGGGCAGCACGTTCGGTCCGAACCGGGCCAGCCGGGCGGCGGCCTCGTCGTCGGTCAACCCACGGATGGTGTCGGTCTCCAACAGCAGCACGACCTCGTGCACGGCCAACGCGTGATGACCGCCTCCGGGGGGCCTGGCCGGCATGGCGCGCTCCTTGTTCCGACATCGATCCGGGGGTGCGCGGGGGTGCTTCGCCATCGTCGCAGCTCGGCGGGAGGGGATGGACCGTTCCGGTCTGATTGACGGGCCGGCGCACGACGAGGGCCGGGAACCGACTGGCGGTTCCCGGCCCTTGTCGGGGCTGGTGGTCAGCTCACTTGCGCTTGCGGATCTCCTCCGCAACCTGCGGTACGACCTTGAACAGGTCGCCCACCACGCCGAAGTCGGCCAGCTCGAAGATCGGGGCCTCGCCGTCCTTGTTCACGGCGACGATGGTCTTCGAGGTCTGCATGCCGGCCCGGTGCTGGATCGCACCGGAGATGCCCAGCGCGACGTAGAGCTGCGGGGAGACGGTCTTACCGGTCTGACCGACCTGGAACTGGTGCGGGTAGAAGCCGGAGTCGACCGCGGCGCGGGAGGCGCCGACGGCACCGCCGAGCAGGTCGGCCAGTTCCTCGACCAACTTGAAGTTGTCGGCGTTGCCGACACCGCGGCCACCGGAGACGACCACGCCGGCCTCGGTGAGCTCGGGGCGGGAGCCCTTCTGCTCGGCGACCCGGTCGACGACCCTGGCCAGCTTGTCGGCGTCGGTGACCGACACGGTGAGCTGCTCGACGGCCGGGCTGGCCGGAGACGGGGCCGGGGTGACCGAGTTGGGCCGTACGGTGACCAGCGGCAGCCCCCTGGTGACCTTGGACTTGACGATGGTGGAGCCGGCGAAGGCGACCTGGGTCGCGGTGCCGTCGGCGTCCAACCCGACCACGTCGGTGAGGATGCCGTTGTCCAGCTTGACGGCCAGGCGGGCGGCGATCTCCTTGCCCTCCTGGGACGAGGCGAGCAGCACGGCGGCCGGCTGCACCCGCTTGACCAGTTCGGCCACGACGGTCGCCTTGGGCGCCACCAGATAGCCGTCGATCTCCTCGCCCTCGGCGGCGTAGATCTTCTCCGCGCCGTACTCGCCCAGCCTGGCGCTCAGCGCCTCGGCGGCACCGGCGCCACCAAGCACCACCGCGGCGGGGGTGCCCAGCTCGCGGGCAAGGGTGAGCATCTCCAGGGTGACCTTCTTGACGCCGAACTCCCGGGTGGCTTCGACGACGACGAGAACCTCAGACATGTCCAGACCTCTCACACGAACTTCTCGGTGGCGAGGAACTCGACCAGCTTGACGCCGCCCTCGCCCTCGTCGGTGATCTTGACACCGCCGGAGCGCGGCGGGCGCTTGGTGTGCTCCAGTACGGCGCTGGTCGCACCGTCGAAGCCCACCTCGGTCGGCGCGACGCCGAGGTCGGCCAGGGAGAGCGTCTGCACCGGCTTCTTCTTGGCGGCCATGATGCCCTTGAAGGACGGGTAGCGCGGCTCGTTGATGGTGTCCCAGACGGAGACCACGGCCGGGGTCGAGGCGGTGACCACCTCGTAGCCCTCCTCGGTCTGCCGCTCGACGGTCAGCGTGGCGCCGTCGACGGTGAGCTTGCGCGCGCCGGTCAGCGCGGCGACGCCGAGGCGCTCGGCGAGCATGTGCGGCATGACCTGGACCCGGCCGTCGGTCGACTCGGCGCCACAGAGCACCAGGTCGGCGTTGAGCTGCCCGAGGGCGGCGGCGAGCACCTTGGAGGTGGCCACGGCGCAGGAACCGTGCAGAGCGTCGTCCACCACGTGCACGGCCTTGTCCGGGCCCATGGAGAGCGCCTTGCGGATCGACTCGGTCGCCCGGTCCGGACCCATGGTCAGGATGGTGACCTCGCCGCCGTGCGCCTCCTTGATCTTCAACGCCTCTTCGATGGCGTACTCGTCCATCTCGTTGATGACGTTGTTCGCCGAACCGCGGTCGACGGTGTTGTCGTCAGAACGCAGGTTGCGGTCCGCGCCCGAATCGGGCACCTGCTTGACGAGTACGACGATGTTCATCGCGTTTCGACGACCCTCCTGTTGATGTGGCGACTGCTCGCCCGGTCACGGGCGCAGCCTCGCGCGTCCGTTGACGCCCGGTCAACCGCGGGCTGTGGTGCACTTACCCACGGCCGCAATGTTACCTGCCAGTAGCATTCCCTCCCCGGCCCCCCAGAGTGACACAGCTCACCCCCCTCATCC
>NZ_SMKF01000197.1 GCF_004348325.1 Micromonospora sp. KC213
GGGTGCTGCGGTGGGCGTTGGCTACCCAGGCGTCGGGGAGGGCGATCCACTCGTTGTCGCCGACCCGCACCACCGTCGAGTCCAGTTTGGGCAGCAGCCCCGGATCCTCCATCGGGCAAAGCAGCCACACGTCGCCCGCCCCGGCGCGTGCCGCCTCGGCCAGCTCGTGGAGCCGCTCCATCGCCCGGTAGCGGGCCAGTACCGCCGCGTCGTGCAGCAGCACCGGCCCGGCGTCGACCGACAGCTCGGCGCGCAGTTCCGGGGCGGCGAGCTGCCAGGCCCGTTCGACGTACTCGCCCAGTTTGATCGCCGGGCGGGTGTTCGGCTCGGCGTTGTCCGCGCCGAGCACCGTTTCCCAGGTCGGCTTCGGGTGCGCGTCCACCAGGGCGTGCAGGTGGTGCAGGAAGCGGGCCGCCACGTTGACCGGCCGGGCGTCGAAGCGGCGTACCAGCTCCTCGCGGGCGGGAACGTACCGGTTCAGGCGTACCGTCAGGGCCCGGAACCCACCGGCGGACCGCGCGCCGGTCAGCCGTTCCTCGGCCCGCATCGCCTCGGCCAGCTCCGGTGACTCGGCCGCCCACCGGCTCGGCAGGTTCGTCGCCGACGGACGCCGCTGGATGACCGACATGGACGACGACCCGGCCCGGGGCGGGGGCGGCACGTACCTGTCGCGTTCCCAGCGCAGGCCGAAGCCGGCCTCGGCGAGCAGCCGGTCCAGCTTCGGATGCGGCGGCAGCGGTGCCAGCTCGGGGAACCGGGCCGTCACCCGCGCCTGCACCTGCTCGGGCTTGAGCCCCCGCCGGCCCTCCGCCGTGGTGGCCGGCGGCACCACCCCGGCCTGGGCGAGACGCAGCGCCCGCACCGGGTCCAGGTCGCGCGGGTACAGCTCCAGCCGGGCGGTCGCGGCAGCCCGCTCGGAGGCCACCGCGGCGAGCAGCACCCGCCGCCGGTCGTCGATCACGTCGGCCGCGCCGCCGGGGGCGTGCACCGTGGCGAGGGTACGCAGCACCGTCGCCGCGCTCGGCAGCACCTCGCTGGCGGCGAGCCGGTCGGCGGCCTTGCCGAGCGCGTCGGCGTAGTCGAGCAGGGCGGGCGCGGTCGGCGTGTCCGGCGCGTCGTCCTCGCCCGCCTCCAGGGCCACCAGCAGCCGGTCGCCCCTCGGGTCGGGCCGGCCGTCGATCTCGGGCCGGCTGTGCCGGCGCAGCAGCAGGCGCGGCTCGTCGGCCAGCGCGTCGGTCTCCACGGCAGCCCGCAGCGCGGCCAGCGCCACCGCCCGGCGCAGCTCGTCGCCGGTGCGCACCGAGCCCCGGCTGCCCAGCAGCGCCGCCGCCAGCTCACCGACGCCCATCACCCGGCCGCCGTCGCGCAACAGCTCGATGATCTGGGTACGCACACTGCCCAGCACCGGGATGCCCTGCCAGCGCCGGCGCTGCTTGCCGAGGATCTGCGCCACCCGGCCGGGGGTCACCCCGACGGCGGCGGCGACCTGCGGCTGCTGCGGCCAGGGCGAGAGCGCGGGCAGGTCGCCGGTGTCGTCGGGCAGGCGCAGCAGCAGTCGGGTCGCCTCCACCTCGGCGGTGTTGCGGCCGTTACGGGCCGGCACGAGCAGGGTGGCGATCGCGTCGAGACCGACCCGGAGCAGATCGTGGTCGCCTTCGACCTGGTCGGCGGACGCCTCGACGGCAGCCGCCCGCCGGGCCGCCGGCGAGGTGGGGATGGTCTCCCGCTCCCCGAGCCGGGTACGCCACTCCTTGACCCGGCGTTGCAGCTCCTGCCGGGTCTTCGCGCCGAGCCCCGGCAGGTGGGCGAGCTTGTTGGCGACGACGAGCAGTTCCCCGACCGTGCTGGCGTCCAGCCGGTGGGCGGCGGAGACGGCCCGCGGGGTCAGTCCGGCCGCCTCCAGCGCCGTCGCCCGGGTGGCCCGGCCGGCGGCCTCCTCGCGGGCCGCCTCGGCGACCTCCACGTCCGGCTCCTCGACCTCGACCTCCGGATGGTCGGTGCCGACCGGGGCGCTGGCGTCGGAGCGGCGGAACACCTGCTGCCAGGCGTCCCGAAGGTCCTTCAGGGAGGCGAACCGGCGACGGTGGTCGCGGTGCAGGGCCTGCTGGAAGAAGTCCACCAGGCCGTCGCGGATCGCCGGGTCGAACGCCTCGGCGGCCAGCACCGGAGGGCCCTCGGTGAGCTGCGGCTCGGTGCCGCCGTCACCCCAGACCGGCAGCTCGCCGGAGGCCATCTCGTGCAGGGTGACCGCGAGGGCGTACCACTCGGCATGCTTGTCGTAGACCTGCCGGGCGGCGGTGCCGAGGAACGGGTCGAGGTAGCGCGGGGTGCCGGCGCTGAGTTCCTTGACCGAGACCCCGGCCAGGGAGAAGTCGAAGAGCACCAACTGCCGGGTGCGGTTCGGACGCACCCGGACGGCGATGTTGTCGGGCTTGATGTCCCGGTGGTAGACCCCCTCACCCTCCAGGTAGTCCAGCGCGCCGAACAGGTAGTCGCTGTAGGTCTCCAGCTCGTCGACGGTGAGCCGGCCGTCGTCGCGCAGCTTGCGGGCCAGGGTCAGCTCGCCGGCATGCTCCAGGACGATCACCGTGCGCCGGGCGATCTCCAGCGGTTCGGGCCGGGCCAGCCGGATCACCCGGGAGTCGGTCAACGGCCGCAGCACCCGGGCCTCGTGCGCCAGCCGGGCGCCCTTCTCGTCGGAGAGACCGACCTTGAGCACCTCGTCCCGGCCGGTGCGCTCGTTGTGGGCGAGGAACGCCCGGCAGGTCGACCCAGTGCCCAGCCGCTTGCGGATCGTCCACTCGGCGACCCGGTCGCCGCCGCGCGCCTCCAGGGGGTCGATCGGCTCCGGTTCCGGCTCCTGCGGATGCACCGACGCAGGCGGCGGGGCGGTCAGCTCGTTCTCGATTTCCTCCAGCATCTCGACGAACTCGCTGACCGTCGTGAGCCGCTGCGTCGGCACCGGCGCCGTGGCGGCCTGGACCAGCTCGTCGGCGAACTCGCTGATGCCGTCGGCGACCGACGAGGGGCGCAGTCCGTTGTCGCGGGCGACGCGGGCCAGCAGCTCCTGCCGCTTCGCCGCTGGTGGCTCGCCGGTGAGGATCAGGTACGCCAGCGCGCCGAGCCCGAAGACGTCCATCGCCACCGGATCCGGCCGGGGTGCGGTCAGCTCCGGGGCGAGGTACGCCTCGGCGGACCGCTCGAGGTGCGAGGCCGCGTGCGAGGAGAGGGTCAGCGGGTCGCCACTGCTCGCCCCGGCCGAGTCGGCGGCGCGGGTGGCGGCCTGCCAGTCACTGATCTGCAACTGCGGGACCAGCCACGCCTCCTCCTCGGTGCCGCCGCGCCGTCTCGGACCCGGGTTGACCAGCACGCTGCGGGCCGACAGGGCCCGGTGGTGCAGGCGACGGCGGTGCGCGTACGCGACGGCCTCGGCGAGCTGCCGGATCATGGCGAGCCGGCTCAGCGGGTCGAGCCGCTCGTGGTACTGGCCCAGGTAGTGGTCCAGCCGCATCGCGCGCGGATCGTGGCGGAAGATGAGGGCCGGCCCCGCCTCGTGTGACTCCATCGAGTCCACCCGGACGATGCCCGGGTGGTTGATGTTGTGCAGGGCGAGCATCTCCCGCTTCGCGGCCCGCTCGATGCTCGCCCGCTCGGCCTGCACGGCGTTGCGTTCCACCAGATAGATCCGGACCCGGCGGTGCTCCCGCTCCAGGTCGCGGTGGCGGGCGTGGTGGTCCTGCCAGGTGGGCCCCAGGTCGAACGGCCGGGACTCCAGCTCCCACGAGCCGATCTGGTAGTGCCGGCGGCTGCGGGCGATACCGACGGCCTTGAGCAGGTCGGGCAGGGCTGAGGAGAACTCCTTGGTGACCCGGTGCCGCTCGTCCTGCACCGGGCGCTGTAGCAGCGAGGTGATGGTCGGCAGCGGTCCGGGCTGGTGCCCGGGCGCCGGCTCGGGCCCGTAGATGCCGTGCTGGTGGTGGTCGGAGAGGTCGATGTGCAGGCCCGGCTTGGACAGGAACACCGCTGCCTGGACGAACGGGACCTTGAGCCGCTCGCCCTTTCGCTGGCCGGCGGCGATCTGCAGCAGCGACTTCAGTTTCTTGGCCTTGCCGTCCGCCAGGTGCAACGGGTTGTCGAAGGTACGGGTGCCGCCCGGGCCGGTGAGAATCCAGTTGGAGCCGCTGGAGGTCAGCCGGCCGGTCAGGCTCTTGATCTCGATCAGGTGGAGCCCGCCCGGGGTGGCCACCAGCAGGTCGACCTCGTAGGGGTGCCCGGTCTGCGCGGTGAAGGTGAAGTTCGACCAGGCCCGGTACGGCTCGGTGTCCGGCAACAGCGCCTGCACGTGTGCCAGCGCCTCCCGCTCGTGCGCGAATTGCGACGGCGTGATCGTCGTCCACCGGCCCTCCTGCATGCCGACGATCCTAGGCACATCACGCCGAGCCCCGGCCGCCGCCAAACGGCTCGATGTGCGGACGCCACTCCACACAGGTGATCTGGCAGCGGATCGCTGGCAGCTCAGGGAGGCCGGACCCGGCGTGTCGGTCGCCCAGCTGACAACGATGATCAAAGCGACCGCGTCAGGCAGCGGCCAGGGCGGCGTAGCGGCCGGCCCGGCGGAGCAGCGTCTCGTGGGTGCCGGACTCGACGACCCGGCCGTGGTCGAGCACCGCGATCTGGTCGGCGTGGCGGACGGTGGAGAGCCGGTGCGCGATGGTGATCACCGTCCGGCCCTCGGCGAGGGCGTCCAGGGCCTGCTGTACGGCCCGCTCGGTCTCGGTGTCCAGCGCGCTGGTGGCCTCGTCGAGCACCAGGACGCGCGGGTTGCGCAGCAGCGTTCGGGCGATGGCCAGGCGCTGCTTCTCGCCGCCGGAGAAGCGGTGTCCGCGCGAGCCGACCGTGGTGTCGTACCCGTCGGGCAGGTTGGCGATCAGGTCGTGGATCCGCGCGACGCGGGCCGCGTGCTCGATCTCGGCGTCGGTGGCGTCGGGGCGGGCGTACCGGAGGTTCTCCCGGATGGTGGTGTGCAGCAGGTAGGTCTCCTGACTGACCACGCCCACGACGGCGGCCAGGTCGACCAGCCGCAGGTCGCGCAGGTCGACGCCGTCGATGGTGATCCGTCCGCTGTCCGGGTCGTGCAGCCGGCTGATCAGGGCGGCGAGGGTGCTCTTGCCGGAGCCGGTCTCGCCGACCAGGGCGAGGCTGGTGCCGGCCGGGACGTCGAGGGTGACGCCGGCGACGGCGGCGGTGTCGCTGCCCGGGTAGCTGAAGGTGACCTCCTCGACGCGCAGGTGGTTACGGACCCGCGCCGGGTCGATCTCGACCGGGTCGGCCGGGTCGTCCACCTCCACCGGCAGGTCGAGATACTCGAAGATCCGGGCGAACAGCGCCAGCGAGGCGGTGAGCTGGACGCCGACGTTGAGCAGCCCCATCAGCGGCCGGAACAGTCCGCCCTGCAGGGCGGTGAAGGCGACCAGGGTGCCGATGCTGAGCGTGCCGGCGGTGCCGGGCAGCCCGGCGCCGAGGTAGATGACGGCGGGGATCGCCGCGAAGACGACGGTCATGGTGGCCATCCGCCAGCGGCCGGCCAGTTCGGAGCGGAGTTCGAGGTCGACGAGACGGGCGGAGGAGGCGGCGAACCGGTCGGCGAGCGCGCCGCCGGCACCGAGGGTCTTGGCCAGTTGCACGCCGCTGACGCTCAGCCCCTCCTCGACGGTGACGTTGAGGTCGGCCAGCTCGCGCTGGCGCTCGGCGGTGATTTCCCGACGCATCGCGGCCACCCGACGGGCCAGCCAGATCGCCGGCGGCAGGACGACCAGCGAGACCAGGGTCAGCCGCCAGGACAGGGCCACCATGGCGACCAGGGTGGCCACCGCCGTGGTCAGGTTGGACGCGATGGAGGTGGCGGTGGAGGTGACCACGGCCTGCATACCGCCGATGTCGTTGGTGATGCGGGACTGCACCTCGCCGGTGCGGGTGCGGGTGAAGAAGGCGATCGACTGGCGTTGCAGGTGCGCGAAGACGTCGGTGCGCAGCCGGTGCATCACCTGCTGGCCGACCCGGGTGGCGATCCAGGTCTGCACCACGCCGAGCACGGCGGTCACCGCCGCGACGGCGACCATGCCGACGACCAGTTGGATCAGCAGGGTCAGGTCACGCTCCGGTAGCGCGCGGTCGATCACGGCGCGCAGCAGAAACGGCGAGGCCATGGCGAGGACCGAGGAGACCACGATGATCGCGGTGACGACGGCCAGCGCGGCGCGGTGGGCGGTGAAGAGCCGGCCGACACGGCGCAGGGGCACCGCGCGGGCCTGGGCCTTCTCGGCGGCGGTGACGGTCCGGGGCGGGCCGCCGTGGCGGGAACGGGTGTCCACGAGCACCTCCTGACGACTTGCTGAGGTTACCTCATCATGAGGGAGCAACAGTAAGCCCTGCTACGGTATTCCGGTGACCGGCGAGGAACCCGACACGCCCGAGGAGACCCTGCCCGAGTTGTTCTGGGCGGTGGCCCGGCGGCTGCGCCACCACTCCCGACGCACCCTCGAACCGTGGGAGATCAACCCCGGCCACGCCCGCGCCCTGGCCGTACTCATCCGGCACGGCACGATCCGGCTCCGCGCGCTCGCCGACCACCTGCACATCGCGCCCCGCTCCGCCACCGAGGTCGTCGACGGCCTGGAGGACCGTGGGCTCGTCGCGCGCCGCCCCGACCCGGCGGACCGGCGCGCGACCCTGGTCACACTGACCGACGAGGGTACGCGGGTCGCCCGGGCCATCCGCGCCGCCCGCGACGCCGATGCGGAACGCTTTTTCGGTCACCTCTCCCCCGCCGACCGCGACGAGCTGACCCGCATCCTGCGTACGCTGCGCGACTGACCCCCATTTTAGTCCTTGGTTATATAAGTATCGGCTGATATAAGTGGTAGGTGCATGCCTTCGACGTTCTCGGCGATCCGGTGCGCCGCCGCATCCTGGAGCTGCTCGCCCGGGGTGAGCGCACCGCCGGCGGGATCGGGGAGGTGATCCAGGAGGAGTTCGGCATCTCCCAACCGGCCGTCTCCCAACACCTGCGGGTGCTGCGGGACAACGGCTTCACCACGGTCCGCCCCGACGGCGCCCGCCGGCTGTACGCGGTGGACCCGCGAGGGCTGCGGGAGGTCGACGAGTGGCTCGCCGGCTTCCGCCGGTTCTGGGCGCCCAAACTGGACGCCCTGGCCACCGAACTCGCCCGGGGTCGCCGTGCCCGGCGTGCACAACCACCCACCGAGGACAGGAGCACCCGATGACGGACGTCACCCACCAGATCAACGCCGTACGGCGCACCGTCGGCACCCGAACGCTGGAGGCCGGCGAGGCGCGCGTGCTGACCATCAGCCAGGCGTACGACGCGCCCCTGGAGGACGTCTGGGACGCCTGCACCAACGCCGAACGCATCCCCCGCTGGTTCCTGCCGATCTCGGGCGAGCTGCGGGTGGGCGGACGCTACCAGCTCGAGGGCAACGCCGGCGGCACCGTCCAACGGTGCGACCCGCCGACGAGCTTCGCCGCCACCTGGGAGTACGGCGGCGAGGTCAGCTGGATCGAGGTGCGGCTCACCGCGGAGAGCCCGGAACGTACCCGCTTCGAGTTGGAGCACGTCGCGCACGTGGACGACGAGCGCTGGCTCGAGTTCGGTCCCGGCGCGGTCGGTGTCGGCTGGGACCTGGGCCTGCTCGGCCTCGCCTCCCACCTGGCCGCCGACGGCACCGGCGTCCGGCCGGAGGAGGCCGCCGCGTGGCTGGGCTCCGAGGAGGGCCGCGGGTTCATGACGGCGGTCAGCGAGCACTGGGGCGAGGCCAGCATCACCGGCGGCGCCGACCCGGACGCCGCGCGGGCCGCCGCCGCCCGTACCACCGCCGCCTACACGGGCGCGCCCGCCTGATCGCCGGCGGTCCGGGCCGCAGCGCGAGACCGACCTCGACGGTGCCACGAGCATTCCCCTGGCAGGACAAGCACGGACACACCGTGCGCGCGGGTAGGGACGGGCGGCGACGGCCAGGGGGATCGAGTGTGGGGCACGCGTACCAGGCGGGCGCGGTAACGTGCGGCGACATGACCGCCGTACCCTTCTCGCACTGCTCGTACTGCGGTGCCACCTACCCGACCGACGCCGCCTGGCCGCGGCTCTGCGCGGCCTGCGGCGAGACGGTCTGGCGCAATCCGCTACCGGTCGCGGTGGCCCTGCTGCCGGTACGCACCGACGAGGGGCTGGGCCTGGTGGTGGTCCGCCGCGACATCGAGCCGGCGCGCGGGCTGCTCGCGCTGCCCGGGGGTTTCATCGAGTACGGCGAGGAGTGGGCCGACGCGATGGTACGGGAGTTGCGCGAGGAGACCGGCCTGATCGGCGATGCGGCGCAGGCGACGCTCTTCGCGGTGCACAGCGCCCCGGCCGGCGGCACCATCATGATCTTCGGTGAGCTGCCCGAGCGCCCGGCGCACACCCTGCCGCCGTCCGCCCCGACCGAGGAGGCCACTGAGTGGCTGGTCCTCACCCAACCAGTCGAGCTGGCCTTCTCCACCCACACCCAAGCCATGGCGGACTTCTTCGCCTGCCACGCGTAACCCCGAAAGCGGCTCCAGGTGGCCCCGGCGGTGACGACCGCAGGTCGCCGCACCGGACCCGGCGGGCCGTCGAGGCGGATGAGCAGCCGATGCCGGTCAGGGAGCGGGTTGTGGGTGGTACACCCGCAGGTCACCGTGACGTGACAGCGTGCCGGGCAGGTCGACGGACCGGCCGCGTAGTGTCGCGTCGAGGAACGTGGCGCAGGTCTCGGTCGTCATCCGCACGCTTTCGGTCCGGCCGACGGACCCCACCACGGCGGGCAGGGGTGGCAGGTAGAGCGGGGCGTCGGTGAAGGTGAGGTGCGCGCTGCCGGGCACGGTGAGCCGGTAGCTGGTCGCGGCGCCCTGCTGCAGTACCTCCGACAGACGTGCGATGTAGTCGGCGTCGGACTGCTCCTCGATGGCGTGGGTGAGGGCGAGCACCGGCTGGCGCAGCGGGCCCTGGTCCTGATTGAGACCGCCGTCCAGATCGATGACCGCGGTGAACCGCGAGTCCTGCTGGGCGGCACGCATGGCGGCGGCCCCGCCGAGGGAGTGGCCGGTCGCCGCCGCCCGTGCGGTGTCGAGCCGTCCGGTGAACGGGCTGGGCAACTCTCCGCGATCCAGGCGGCTGAGTTGGGTGAGGACGAAGCTGAGGTCTGCGGCTCGCACCGCCGTCCAGCCGATCGTCCTCCTGGTGTCCTCGCCCGGGTCACCGCTTGCGGCGACCCGGGTCCGGACGGTCCGCCCGTCGGCGAGCACGACCGCGGCCGAGTCGTACGGGTGGTCGACCCCGGCGACCAGGTAGCCGCGGCTGGCCAGATCCTCTGCCCACGCAGTGTTCTGGGTGCGCACGCCGCCGAGTCCGGGAGAGAACAGCACCACCGGGAAGCGACCGGCCGCCGGGGCCGCGTCGAGCGCCGCATGGCTACGGGCACGCGGGAGTCCGTTCAGCAGGAAGGCTGGTATCCCCAGGTAGTCAGCTGCGGCCGCGGCGACAGCCTCCGCCTCTTCCGCGGTATGGCCGAGGTACTGCATCCCGGGCGTACCGGGAGGGACCGAATCCGCCGGGTACCAAAGTTGCACGACCACGGTCCGTCGATCGCCGATGTCTGGTGTGGCCGTCTCCTCGCGGGCGGGGTCGGTCCACTGCAGCACGGTGGCGCCGACCGCGTAGTGCCCGGACGGCCGCGGAAAGGCCGGCACGGGCAGTGCCCAGGCCGCGACCGCGCCCCCGGCGACCAGGCCGAGGCACACCAGCGAGCCGGGTAGGGCCAGCCACCAGCGAGCCCGCCCGCCGCCCCCACCGTTGCGCTGGCGCAGGAGCCATGC
>NZ_SMKF01000198.1 GCF_004348325.1 Micromonospora sp. KC213
CCGGCCCACCGACCCCCTCCGGTGGCCCGGCCCGCTCCCCGTCCAGGCAGACCGGGTAACGCCGGGCGGGATCGGCGCTCTGCACGTCCTCCACCAGCAGGTCGTGCTCCCACCAGTCCTCGAAGTCGTAGACGTAGCGCACCCGGCTGCCCCGACCGGCCACCGCGTCCAGCCGGACGTCCAACTCGTCGCGCACGGCCAACTCGTCGTCGGGATCCGGCTCCCCGTACTGCGTCCCGTCGATCTCGAAGGAGTGCAGCCGGCAGTCCCACCAGCCGACGGAGTGCTGCACCACCCGGTGCACCCGGTCCAGGGTGAAACCGCCCGGGATCTGCACCCGCCGCCAGACCACCGGACGGACTCCGGCCACCGTGATGCGTACCTGCAGGATCCGCCGCGGCGAGGTGGTCACGGAGTACATCTACCACGCGCACGCCCCTCGTCCCACCGTCCGGCACTAGGCTGCCGACATGATCTGCCCAGCGTGCCGGGAACGGCGGCACGACGACTGCCCCGGCCGGACGTGGTGCGACTGCCAGCACCGCGCCCCCGAGCCCACCCCTCCGGTCACCGGCCCGGCGGGCGAATGAGCGCCGGCACCACGATCCGCCGGATCTGGCCGACGCCGTCCTCCGGTCCGCTGGACGACGCGGAGCTGACCCGCCTGTACGGTCGGGCGGACCATCCCCGTCTGCGGGTGAACTTCGTGACCAGCCCGGACGGGGCGGTGAGCCTGGACGGCTACTCCGCCGGCCTCTCCGGGGTACCGGACAAGCGGGTCTTCGGACTGCTGCGGATGCTCTGCGACGGGCTGGTGGTGGCCGCCGGCACGCTGCGCCACGAGGGCTACCGGGCGGTACGGCTCAGCGGGCCGCGCCGGGCCTGGCGACGCGATCACGGCCTGGCCGAGTACCCGACGCTGGTCGTGGTCTCCCGCTCGCTGGCACTCGACCCGGCGCAGCCCGCGCTCGCCGACGCCCCGGTGCGGCCCGTCGTGCTGACCACCGGGGCGGCGACGGCACCGGCCGGGCTCGCCGACGTGGTCGACCTGGTCCGCCTCGGCGACGACACCGTCGACCTCGCCGCCGCCCTGACCGACCTACGCCGGCGGGGCCTGGGGCAGCTGCTCTGCGAGGGCGGACCGCAGCTGTTCGGCGCGCTCACCGCCGCGGACCTGGTCGACGAGCTCTGCCTGACCGTCTCGCCGCTGCTCGCCGGGGCCGGCCCCGGACGAATCACCGCCGGCGGCCCCAGCGCACCCCGGGCCCTGGGGCTGCGGCACGTGCTCGCCGCCGACGACGGGGTGCTGCTGCTGCGTTACGTCCGCGCCGCGCGCGAGTAGGCCCGCTGCCTGCCCGGTCGCCTCTAGGCTGGGGAAATGGGCTCCACCGCGGTCATCGACGGCACCGGCACGGCCCGGCCGCCCCGGCTCGCCGGCGGCCTCCTCGTCGTCGGCGGCGGCGTGGACGTGCTGTCGGCATGGGCGCAGACCGTCGGCGACCCGTTCGTCGCCGTCGGCGAGGGAGGCGTGCGGCACCTCGACGTCACCGGTTGGGCCTGGTTGAACGTGGGAGTCGGCGCGGCGGTAACCCTGGCCGGGCTGCTGGTGCTCACCGGCCGGCGGGGCACCCTGCCGGCGGCCGGCGGCTGCGCCGCGCTGGCGATTCTCGTCGGCGTGCTGCTGTTCCCGTACGACCCGATCCGGACGCTGCTGGTGGTGGGGCTCGACGGCGCGGCCGTCCGGCTGCTGCTGCGCCACCGGCGGCGGCTCAGCGCGACTCGCATTTCCGGCCCGTCCGTGCCGGGTCCCCCTCCCGGGTCGCCGCCCAGATCGGGTTGACCGAGGCCGCCAGCGACGGCGCCTGCCAGGCCGCGCCCAACCGCTGGAGGAACCTGTACTCCGACCGGAGGCGACGCACCGGCCCACCGGCCAGGAAGTCGGTCACCCGATCGCCGGCGATCTGTCCGCCCACCACCCCGCCGTGCAGCGCCGGCTGCTCGTAGACCGGAATCTGGCTGTACTCCCCGGGTGGGGCCTCGGCGGCACTGACGGTGGGCAGGAAGGCGATCATCCGTACCCCGGCGACGGGGCAGAGGGTGCGGTTGCGGTAGAAGGGTGCCTCGGCCAGCAGCGAGCGCACGAACGGCGAGTCGGGAACGTCCTTGTGCTCCTGGGGCAGGTTCGCCAGCCAGAAGATCCCGCGCAGCTGCCAGCCGGTCGCCACGCCCCAGCCCTCGTGGCCCGGTGGCGGATAGTAGGCCCGCCCGGGCTGCACCAGCGGGTCGAACAACACCACGGCCGTCACCGGCCCGGAGGGCAGCCGCTCCAGGAAGGTCCGGGCCACCATGGCGCCCTCACTCTCGCCGACCAGTGCGATCGGCCGGCGGGTGCGCTTGTGCAGCGCGTCCACCTGTGCGGCGAGCAGGGCGCTGCTGGAGTCCAACGACTGGTGGGTGGCGTCCGGCTCGTACGGCAGGGGCCGGCCCTGGGCGTCCAGTCCCCGGTAGGAGAACCGCTCCACCCGGGGGTCGGCGGCCGGGCTGCCGTCCCAGTGCGAGTGGTGTCCGCCCAGCACGATCACCGCCTGCGGCACCTTCGCCGGCAGCGGCTCGGCCAGGATGGGCGGACGCCAATCCACGTTCTCTCCGCCGCCGATGGCCCCGATCAGCGCCGGGGTCCACACCGCGCCGGCCATGGCGAGCACGACGGCGACCGGCGCCACCGGCACCCGGGCCCACCGGACCCGGGCGGGCAGCACCGCCGCAGCCACCGTCCGCTGCCACAGCAGCCCGTTCACCACCCCGGCCAGGGCCGCCACGGGCAGCATCCAACCGCCCGGAGACCAGGCCATCAGCGCGCCGGCCAGGGTCAGCACCACGAAGTTGAGCCAGGCCCACCCGGCCAGCTCGATGGTGGGCAGCCCGCGCCACCAGTCCGGCACCACGCCGGCCCGGACCAGGAACGGGGCGAGCAGCAGCAGCGGCCCCAGCGAGGCGAACAGATACCAGCTCAGCGACACCACGGAGAAGGCCACCGAGAGGGCGGCCCAGGGCGAGACCACCACCGCGGCCAGCAGCGCGACCTCCAGGTTGCGCCGGACCAGCCAGCCCCGGTCCGGCCGGGGCACCCCGGCCGGCCAGGCCAGCAGGGTCAGCGCCACCGAGAGCAGCCCGCGCAGCAGGGTCACCCCCAGCAGGCCGACCAGGAAACTCTCCCACGAGTTGTGGTAGACCAGCAGCCAGCGCAGATCGTGGTACGAGTCGTACGGCCAGATCGCGGTCACCTGCGGCGGCAGGCCGTCGGCGGCGCGCAGGCCGACGGCGAGCAGCACCGCCGCCTCCAGCACCGGGAGCAGCGCACTGAGCAGCAGCAGCGTGACCAGTCGCCCTCTGGACCTCATGCCTCACCCCACTCGCCGCTTGTCGTCAGGATCTCGCGGAACGCCGCCGGCCGGGGCGGAAACGGCCACGCTGCGTCGCCTGCCGGCGACAGTCCGCCAGCGGGTCGAGCGGGCCGGGTGGCGTCCGCCGCGTCGCGTGGCGACCTGTCGTACTCCTCCGGCAGGATGCAGGGCGTGCGCCCTGACCGAGACGAGCAGCTGACCGGAGCCCGACGATGACCGACGACCTGCTCGACGGCCCGGGCGAGGCGGTCGGCCGGGTGCTCGGCACCGCCGACGCCACCCCGCTGACGTTCTGGACCGCCGTCTCCCCCGACAGTTACCTGCAACTCGACGACGTGGTGGTCACCCGCCGCGAGCTGCCCGACCGGGAACCGGTGACCATCGCCGGGGTGGTCACCCAGGTCCGGGCCCGGCACGAGGGCGCCCAGTTCGACTCGGACGTCTTCGCCATCGCCGACGGCACCCTCCCCGCCCAGGTGCAGGAGGCGGCCGAGGTCACCACCACCCGGGTCGACCCGGAGCTCTACGTGCCGCCCGCGCCGGGCGCGGCGGTCTACCGGGCCGAGGGCGACGCCCGTGCCCGGGCGCTGCACTTCGACCGGATGGAACGCCGGATCCCGATGGGCATGGGGCGCGACGGCGTCCCGGTCTACCTCAACGCCGACTTCCTCGACGGCACCCGGGGCGCGCACGTCTCGATCTCCGGCATCTCCGGCGTGGCCACCAAGACCAGCTTCGCCACCTTCCTGCTCTACTCGGTGTTCCGGTCCGGCGTGCTCGGCGGCGACGCGGTCAACGCCAAGGCGCTGATCTTCAACGTCAAGGGCGAGGATCTGCTCTTCCTCGACCACCCCAACACCCGCCTCGACGATGTCACCCGGGCCGGGTACGCCAAGCTCGGGCTGGACGCCGGGGCCTTCCCCGACGTACGGGTGTACGCCCCGCCCCGGGTCGGTGACTCCGCCGGCACGCCCGACGTGAGCAGTCGGCTCACCGGGGTGGACAGCTTCTACTGGACGCTGAGCGAGTTCTGCGCCGACCGACTCCTGCCGTACGTCTTCGCCGACGCCGACGACGAACGCCAGCAGTACACGATGGTGGTCCACTCGGTCGCCGCCCACCTGGCCCGGTACGCCCAGCCCGCCGACGGCGGGGTGAGCGTCGACGGCGTCCGCCTGGGGTCGTACGCGGATCTCGTCGACCACATCGTCGAGCAGCTCAACGACGACGAGACCCGCAGCGACTGGGCGGGCAGCGCGGTCGGCCTGGGCACGGTCAACGCCTTCGCCCGGCGGTTGATCGGCAGCAAGAAGGACCTGGGCCGGCTGATCCGCGGTGACCTGTCCACCCGCCGCCCGCACAGCATCAACACCGCGGAGAGCGCCCAGGTCACCGTGGTCGATCTGCACAACCTGCCGGACCGCGCGCAACGTTTCGTGGTCGGCGTGACCCTCAAGAGCGAGTTCGAGCGGAAGGAGAAGGCCGGCACTGCCAAGCCGCTGCTCTTCGTCGTCCTGGACGAGCTCAACAAGTACGCTCCGCGCGAGGGCTCCTCCCCGATCAAGGAGGTGCTGCTCGACATCGCCGAGCGGGGCCGCTCGCTGGGGGTGATCCTGGTCGGCGCGCAGCAGACGGCCAGCGAGGTGGAACGCCGGATCGTCACCAACTCGGCGATCCGGGTGGTCGGCCGGCTCGACCCGGCCGAGGCGTCCCGACCCGAGTACGGCTTCCTCCCGCCGGCCCAGCGGCAGCGTGCGCTGCTGGCCAAGCCGGGCACCATGTTCGTCAACCAGCCCGACATCCCGGTCCCGCTCTGCCTGGAGTTCCCCTTCCCGGCCTGGGCGACCCGGGTCTCCGAGGCGGGTCGGCCGCCGTCGCAGACGCTGCGCTCGATCACCCAGTCGGCCGACCCGTTCGCGGTGGTCGGCTCGGGCTCGTCCGACGACGACATCCCGTTCTAGGGGCTACCGGTGAGCGCGAGGAGTGAGCCTGCGAGCCCCGCAGTCGCGAACGAAAGGCCGGCACCGGTGAGCGCGAGGAGTGAGCCTGCGAGCCCCGCAGTCGCGAACGAAAGGCCGGCACCGGTGAGCGCGAGGAGTGAGCCTGCGAGCCCCGCAGTCGCGAACGAAAGGCCGGCACCGGTGAGCGCGAGGAGTGAGCCTGCGAGCCCCGCAGTCGCGAACGAAAGGCCGGCACCGGTGAGCGCGAGGAGTGAGCCTGCGAGCCCCGCAGTCGCGAACGAAAGGCCGGCACCGGTGAGCGCGAGGAGTGAGCCTGCGAGCCCCGCAGTCGCGAACGAAGGGTCGGCACAGCCATGAGGATCCTGCACACCTCGGACTGGCACGTCGGCAAGGTGCTCAAGGGCCAGTCCCGCGCCGAGGAGCACAAGCAGGTGCTGGCCAACGTCATCGAGATCGCGGTCGCCGAACGACCCGACCTGGTGATCGTCGCCGGTGACCTGTACGAGACCGCCGCCCCCACCGCGGAGGCGACCCGGCTGGTCACCCGGGCGTTGACGGCGCTGCGACGAACCGGCGCGGACGTGGTGGCGATCGGCGGCAACCACGACAACGGCGCGGCGTTGGACGCGCTGCGCCCCTGGGCCGAGGCGGCCGGCATCACCCTGCGCGGCAGCGTCCGGGAGAACCCGGCCGAGCACGTGATCGACGGCGTGACCCGCGACGGGGAGCGCTGGCAGCTCGCCGCGCTGCCCTTCCTGTCGCAGCGGTACGCCGTCCGCGCGGTGGAGATGTACGACCTGACCGCCGCCGAGGCCACCCAGACGTACGCCGACCACCTGGGGCGGGTGCTCACCCGGCTGACCGAGGGGTTCGCCGAGCCGGACCGGGTGCACCTGGTCACCGCCCACCTGACCGTGGTCGGGGCATCCACCGGCGGCGGTGAGCGGGACGCGCACACCGTGCTCGGCTACGCCGTACCGGCCTCGGTCTTCCCCGGCACCGCGCACTACGTGGCGTTGGGCCACCTGCACCGCGCCCAGCGGGTGAACGGGCCCTGCCCGGTGCGCTACAGCGGCAGCCCGATCGCGGTCGACTTCGGCGAGCAGGAGAACGTCCCTTCGGTGACGCTGGTCGAGGTCACCGCCCGCACCGCCGCCCAGGTGCGGGAGGTGCCGGTGGCGGCGGCGGTGCCGCTGCGTACGGTCCGGGGCACCCTCGCGCAGCTCGCCGAGGCGACCCCGCCGCCGGGCTGGCTGCGGGTGTACGTGCGCGAACACCCCCGCGCCGGGCTGCGTGAGGAGGTCCAGGAGCTGCTCCCCCGCGCCCTGGAGATCCGGATCGACCCGGAGCTGGTCCCCGCACCCGGCAGCGGGGCCCGCACGGCGCAGCGGGCCGGCCGGTCCCCCCGGCAGTTGTTCGCCGACTACCTGGACAGCCGGGGCCACGACGACGAGGGGGTGCGGGAGCTCTTCGACGAGCTCTTCGAGGAGGTGGACCGCTGATGCGTCCGATGCGGCTGGACATGGCGGGCTTCACCGTCTTCCGCGACGAGACCACCGTCGACTTCACCGACGCGGACTTCTTCGCCCTGGTCGGCCCGACCGGTGCGGGAAAGTCCACCGTGCTGGACGCGATCTGTTTCGCCCTCTACGGCACGGTGCCCCGCTGGGGCGGTGCCCGGGGGCTCGCCAACGCGCTCGCGCCGTCGGCCACCGAGGCCCGGGTCCGGCTGGTCTTCGAGTCCGCCGGGGACCGCTACGTGGCCACCCGGGTGATCCGCCGCGACGGCCGGGGCACCGTCAAGACCGCCAACGCCGGGTTGCAGCTCATGCCGCCCGGTTTCGACATCAGCAAGCTCGACACCGGGCTCAGCCCGGAAGACCTGGGCGAGGTGGTGGCCGGCACCCCCGCCGAGATGGAGGAGGCGGTGCTGGCGGCGGTCGGGCTGCCGTACGAGCAGTTCACCTCCTGTGTGGTGCTGCCGCAGGGGCAGTTCGCCGACTTCCTGCACGCCAAGCCGGCGACCCGGCAGCAGATCCTGGTCAACCTGCTCGGCCTCGGCGTCTACGAGCAGGTGCAGAAGCGCGCCACGGAGCGGGCCGGGCAGGCCGAGGCGAAGGTGGAGGCGGTCGACCGGATGCTCGCCGGGCTGACCGACGTCGACGACGCGACGCTGGAAGCGGCGTCCGCGCAGGTACGGCGGATGCGGGAGCTGGCCGGGTCGGTCGTCGCGGCCGTGCCGGAGCGGGACCGGGCGCGGGCGGCGGCGCGGACGGCGGCGGCGGCCCTGGCCGATCTGGACGCCGACCTGGCCGGGCTGGCCGGGGTGCGCGCGCCGGACGGGGTGACCGAGGTGGCCCGCGCGGTGACCGTCGCGCGTTCGGCGGTCGAGGACGCCGCGGGCGCGGTGACGCTGGCCGAGGAGCGTGAGGAGAAGCTCCGCGGCGAGCTGGCCGGGCTCGGCGACGAGAGCAGCCTCCGGCTGCTGCTGCGCGCGTACGCCGACCGGGAGAAGCTCGCCGTCGAGACCGAGACGGTCCGTGCCGCGGTCGGGGCGGCCCGGGCCGAGCACGAGGCGGCGGTGGCGGCGCTGGAAGCGGCCCGGGAGACGGCGGCGCGGGCCGAGGCCGACCTGGAGGCCGCGTTCCGCGCCCACGAGGAGGCGAAGGCCACCGACCAGGCGGCCGCGTTGCGGACGCACCTCACCGACGGGGCGAGGTGCCCGGTCTGCGAGCAGACCGTGGCCCGGGTGCCGCCGGTACCGGCGGGCTCGGCGGTGGCGGCGGCGACCGCCGCCGGCAGGGCCGCGCGGGCCGCCACGAAGGCCGCCCAGGCTCTGGTCGAGCAGCGCGACGCCGCGGCCCGGGAACTCGAACGGGTGCTGGTGCACGCCCGGGCCCGGCAGGACCAGCTCACCTCCCGGCTGTCCGAACTGGACGGCCAGCTCGCCGGGGCCGCCACCCCGGCCACGCTGCGTGCGACGCTGGACGAGCACGCCCGGCTGCGCCGGGTGATGGACGAGGCCGCCGCGGCGGTCCGCGCCGGGCGCGAGGCCGCCCGCCGGGCCCGGGGCGCGCTGGACGCGGCCGAGGAACGGTTACGCGGCGCCTGGCGGGGTTTCGACGCCGCCCGTGACGGGCTGGCCCGGTTCGGTCCGCCGGCCGCCGACCGGGACGACGTCGCCGGGGCCTGGGCCACCCTGGTCGGGTGGGCCACCGATCAGGCCCGGCTGCGGCAGGCCGAGCGGCCCGGGCTGGCCGACGCGGTGGCCCGGGCCGAGGCGGACGCGGCGGCGGCCGAGGACCGGATCGTGGCGCTGCTCGCCGACGCCGGGCTGCCCCACGACGACGACCCGGTCCGGGCCGTCGCGGTGGCGACGGAACGCGCCGAGGCGGAGCAGCGGCGGCTGGCGGAACGCCGTGAGCAGGCCGCCGAGCTCCGTGAGCAGCGGACGGAGCACGAGCGGCGGGCACGCACCGCCCGGGCCCTCGCGGGGCACCTGCGGGCCAACAACTTCGAACGGTGGCTGCTCGCCGAGGCGCTCGACCTGCTGGTGGAGGGTGCCTCGCGGATCCTGCGCGACCTGTCCCAGGGCCAGTACGACCTGGTGCACGACAAGGGCGAGTTCTTCGTGGTTGACCACCACGACGCGGGGCTGCGCCGGGGGGTGCGCACCCTGTCCGGTGGTGAGACGTTCCAGGCGTCGCTGGCCCTGGCGCTGGCCCTGTCCGAGCAGCTCGCCGGCATGTCCACCACGGCGGCGAGCCTGGAGTCGATCGTGCTGGACGAGGGCTTCGGCACACTGGACGCGGCCACCCTGGACACCGTCGCGGCGACCCTGGAGGGCCTGGCCGCCCGGGGCGACCGGATGGTCGGCGTGGTCACCCATGTGCCGGCGCTGGCCGAACGGATCCCGGTGCGCTTCGAGGTCCGCAAGGACGCCCGTACGGCCCGCGTCGAACGGACCGGCCTGTGAGCCCGGACGCGCGGTACCCTGCGCTGGTGGCGGCAGGCACGGCGGGGCGGGCGGCGGGGTGACCGGGCCGCGGCTGTTCGTCGACGCGTGGGACCCGTCGTACGGCGCGTCGTTCGAGGTGGCGCCGGGCGGGCCGGCGGCCCCGAGCAGCGCCCAGGTCGACGCGGACGTCGAACTCGCGGCGGTGGACTGGCGGGCGATCGGTCCCCGCCCGGGGCTGCGCGCACCGGACGTGGTGCTGCTGGTCGACGGGGTACGCCGGATCGACGCCAGCGTCTGGACGGCCGAGGAGGACGGCGGGTCGTACCCGGGTGTGGCTGCCTCGTACGCGGCCGGGGTGGTCCGCTGCGACCTGGAGCGCGGGGCGGCGGAGTTGGCCGGGGCGAAGGTCGGCCGGGGCCTGTTCACCGCCAGCCCGTCGGCGCGGGAGGTGGTCTGCGGGCGGGTGCGCTACCCGGTGCAC
>NZ_SMKF01000199.1 GCF_004348325.1 Micromonospora sp. KC213
CCCCTTGGCGTTCAGATACGGGTTGTCCACCCCGCCGCCCATCCCGGGGCAGCGGGTGGACAACCCGTATCTGAACGCCAAGGGGTACGTGAACCCGGAGTGGAAGGCCAAGGCCGAGTCGGTGCCCGGCGGCAACCGCGTCTCGAACACCCCGACCGCGGTCTGGCTGGACCGGATCGCCGCCATCAACGGCACGCCGGACAGCAGCTCGAACGGCGCCATGGGGCTGCGGGACCACCTGGACGAGGCGCTGCGGCAGGGCGCCGACTACATCCAGATCGTGATCTACAACCTGCCCGGCCGGGACTGCTCGGCGCTCGCCTCCAACGGTGAGTTGAAGGCCCACGAGCTGCCCCGCTACAAGGCCGAGTACATCGACCCGATCGCCGCGATCCAGGGTGACGCGAAGTACCGTAACCTGCGGATCATCAACGTCGTCGAGATCGACTCGCTGCCGAACCTGGTGACCAACACCTCCGGCAACCCGGGCGGCACGGTCATGTGCGACACGGTCAAGAACAACGGCGCGTACGTCAACGGCGTCGGCTACGCCCTGGCCAAGCTGGGCGCGATTCCGAACGTCTACAACTACATCGACGCCGCGCACCACGGCTGGATCGGCTGGGACAGCAACTTCGGCCCGACCGCGCAGATCCTGCGCGAGGCGGCCGGCGCGTCCGGCAGCACCCCGGCCAACGTGCACGGCTTCATCGTCAACACCGCGAACTACTCGGCCCTGCGGGAGCCGCACTTCAAGGTGACCGACAACGTGGGCGGGACGTCCGTCCGGCAGTCCAAGTGGATCGACTGGAACTTCTACGTCGACGAGCTCTCCTTCGCCCAGGCGTTCCGCAGGGAACTGGTCACCAAGGGCTTCGACGAGAAGATCGGCATGCTGATCGACACCTCCCGTAACGGGTGGGGTGGCTCGGCCCGGCCGACCGGCCCCGGCCCGATGACCAGCGTCGACGCTTACGTCAACGGTGGTCGGGTCGACCGGCGGCACCACACCGGCAACTGGTGCAACCAGGCCGGCGCGGGTCTGGGCGAGCGTCCCAAGGCGGCTCCGGAGCCCGGCATCGACGCCTACGTCTGGGTCAAGCCCCCGGGCGAGTCGGACGGCTCCAGCAAGGAGATCCCCAACACCGAGGGCAAGGGCTTCGACCGAATGTGCGACCCGACCTACGAGGGCAACGCCCGCAACGGCTACAACATGAGCGGCGCCCTGCCGGACGCCCCGATCTCGGGTGCCTGGTTCCCGGCGCAGTTCGCCGAGCTGATGCGCAACGCCTACCCGCCGCTCTCCTGACCCGGCGGACGGCCTACCTACCGCGGCAGGAGTGAGGCACTGCCGCGGCAGGTTCCCCCGGGCCCCTGGCCCGACCGGTCACCCGGTCGGGCCAGGGGCCCCCACCGTGGCACCGCCACTCAGGGGACGGTCCGCTCGATCGCCGCCGGCCCCAGCTCGGCCAGATCCCGGCGGGCCCGCTCGATGTTCTCCGGGGTCAGGTCCTGCCCCCGGGCCGCCACCAGATCCTCCGGCTCCCACTGCTGCTCGGCCCCGGTACGGATGTTGTCCGGGGCCGCGCCGGTGCCGGTGCCGGTCGCACCAGTGCCCGCCGCGTACGGGTCGCCCACCAGTTCGTCCGTGCCGCCGCCCGGTTCGGTGAAGGCCGGATTGTCGCGGTCCGGGCCGCCGTCGGTGGCCAACTGCGGCACGGTGGTCTCGTCGTCGACCGCGGCGGCCACCTCGGGGCTCTCCTCCAGCGGCCGGCCGCGGTTGGGGTCACGATCCGTCATGGTGCTGCCCTCCTGTCCCAGGACGCTCTGATCTCGCGTACCCCGCTGGGACGGGCCCATGCCGGCGCGGATCAGACCTCCTGGGCCTCCTCGACGGTGGGCGGCTCGACCGGGCGGAGCCACTGCCAGGCCAGCATGGCCACCCCGAAGAGCAACATCAGCAGACCGGCCCACAGGTTGATCCGCAGACCCTGCGCCTTGTCGATCTCCGGCTGCCCGTCGAAGAGGCCGACCAGGCCGACGAGCACGCCGTACACGACGAACAGGCCACCGATCACCCGGCGGATGTCGAACAGCCGGGACGCCGCGGACCTCGCCCGCTCCGCCTCGGTCTCCTCGACCAGCGGATCCTGCGACCGCTCGCTGTGCTGTTCCATGGAGTCGACCTTCCTCTCGTGTCGCCGCCGGGGGACCGGCGTCAGAAGAGCGGGATGTGGCCTCAGAAGACCGGGATGTACAGGACCACGGCCAGGACCAGGACGATCGCGCCGAGCAGCACCGGCGAGCGCCACCAGACCCGGTCGCCGGCCAGCACGTCGCCCTTCAGGTCCACCCCGCCCATGCCGTAGACCAGGCCCTGGAGTTCGTCGTCGGGCTTGGGGCGGGTCAGCGGGGTGACGACCGCGGCCACCACGGCGACCGTGGCGAAGGCGATGCCCGCCCCCCAGAAGCTCTCCTCCAGGTCGGAGTTGAAGTGCAGCACCCCGCCCTTGTAGAGCAGGTACGTGGCGAGCGCGGCCAGGGTGCCGGACAGCAGCGACCAGAAACCGGCCAGCGGGCTCATCCGCTTCCAGAACATGCCGATGATGAAGGTCGCGAACAGCGGGGCGTTGAACAGCGAGAAGAGCGCCTGGATGTAGTTCATGATGTTGCTGAATCCGGCCGCGATGAACGCCGTGCCGATGCCGACCAACACGCCGCCGACAGTGGCGAGCCGGCCCACCCGGACGTAGTACTCGTCCGAGCCGTCGCGGCGCACGTACGCCTGCCAGATGTCGTACGTGAAGACGGTGTTGAAGCCGCTGACGTTGGCCGCCATGCCGGCCATGAACGAGGCGACCAGACCGGTCACCGCGATCCCGAGCACCCCGTTGGGGAGCAGGTCGCGCATCAGCAGCGGAATCGCGTTGTTGTAGACCAGATCGCCCTCGCTGGCGCCCAGCCCCTGCACGGTGACCATGGCGATCAGGCCCGGGATGATGGTGACCGCCGGGATCAGCAGCTTCGGGTAGGCGGCGATGATCGGGGTCCGCCGGGCGGCGCTCATGTTCCGCGCCGACAGGGCCCGCTGCACCTCGGCGAAGTTGGTGGTCCAGTAACCGAAGGAGAGCACGAAACCGAGACCGAAGACGATGCCGATCCAGTGCGCGCCCAGCGGGTTGTCGGTGCTGCCGGTGCCCTGCCAGGCGTGCAGGCCGGCCTCGCCGAGCCGGGACTCGCGGACGGCGTCCATCAGGCCGCTCACGCCGCCGACCTTGACCAGGCCGATCACGGTGATCGGCACCAGACCGGCGATGATCACGAAGAACTGGAGCACCTCGTTGTAGATCGCGCCGGAGAGCCCGCCGACGGTGATGTACGCCAGCACGATCACCGCGCCGACCACGATCGCGACCCACAGCGGCCAGCCGAGCAACGCCTGCATGATCAGCGCCAGCGCGTACAGGTTGACCCCGGCGATGAGCACCTGGGCCACCGCGAAGCTGATCGCGTTGAGCAGGTGGGTCGGCCGGTTGAAGCGCAGCCGCAGGTACTCGGGGACGCTGCGGACCCGGGAGCCGTAGTAGAAGGGCATCATCACGATGCCGAGAAAGACCATCGCCGGGACGGCGCCGATCCAGTAGTAGTGCAGGGTCATCATGCCGTACTGGGCGCCGTTGGCGGCCATCCCGATGATCTCCAGCGCGCCGAGGTTCGCCGAGACGAAGGCCAGCCCGGTCACCCAGGCCGGCAGCGAACGCCCGGAGAGAAAGAAGTCGACACTGGTCCGGATGGCCCGGCGGGCGGCGAAACCGACACCGAGCACGGTGACGAAATAGAGCGCGAGAATTCCGTAGTCCAGCCCGTTCATGCTCAGCCGGAGGCCGCCACCGTCCATTCCCCCACCCTTCGTCGTGTACGTGGGCGAGCTACTACCCCGATGATCGGCTTTCCACGCGCGACGTACGGCACACGCGCGGGCACCCCGGTCGATGTGCGACCGGGGTGCCCCGACAGCGCGGTCAGCGACCGAGGACCCGGTCCAGGAAATCCCGGTACTGGCGGACCGCCACCCGCAGCTGCTCGGTGTCGGCCGAGCCGGCGTCCCGCCAGTCGCCGATCCGCTGCTTCTGCGCGGAGAGCGCGGCCGAGAGCGCCTCGATGGCCTCCTCGACCAGTGCCTGTGCCTCGCCGACCGCCGCCCGGGGGTCGTCCACGAAGCGGAGCTGGACCTCCCGCCAACGGTCCCGGAACGCCTGCGCCGCGTCCGCCTCGAACAGGGTCGCCGCGTGCGTCGGGACGTTCGCCCCGGTCGCCCCGGCGGCGGCCGTCACCGGGTCCGCTGCCGTCGTCCCGGCGTCCGGGTCGACCATCGTCGGCACGGCGCTGCCGTATCCGGCGGCCGGCGCGTCGCCGTCGCGCCGCACGCCGTCCGGGCCGGCTGCGGTTGCGGTCACGACGTCGGGGTGGGTGGCCTCCCAGCGGTCGCGGTCGTGGATGCGGTCGGCGGCCGTCGGGTCGGCCCGCTCGTCGTCGAACGGATCGGTCCGTCCCGGTGCCCCGTCGCCGGGCAGCGCGGTGTCCTCCTGCCGGGCGTCCCGTTCGTCCTCCGGACGCCCGCTGGCCAGTGCCGAGGCGGCGACCGCGTCGCCCACCGTGGCCGCGCCGAAGACGGTCGGCAGCGGGGCCGGGTCGTGGAACTCCGGTCGGTCGCCGTCGTCGTCGCCGTCACGCTCCCGCCCCTGGTACGGGCGGAGGCCGTTGCGGTCCCGGTGCGCGGTCGCGTCGGCGGTGGGTGGAACGGGCACCGGCGCGGACCGCACCGCCTCCGGGTGCTCCTGGTTGGCCTGCTGCTCTTCCTGGCGCATGGCGGATCTCCTCAGCGGCTGGTGACGTCGTGCGGGCTGTCCGGTCGGCGCTGCGCCGGCGGTTGCTGCCCGACCGGCTCCTCGCCGAGCAGGTCGGCGAAGAGGGTCCGGTAGTGCACGAGGGCCTGGCGTAGCTCCTCGGTGCTGGCCTCGCCCCGCTCGTTGCGGAGCCGGATCTCGTGCGCGTCCCGGTAGTGGGTGAGGGTGCGGGCGTGCTCGACGGAGAGGTGGGCGATCTGCTCCGGGAAGTCCCCGGTGGGGTAACCCCGTTCCGCGATGAGCCGACTGACCAGTTCGTCGGCGTCACCGACCGTCTCGGCCGGGGAGTCGACGAAACGCACCTGGAGTTCCTCCCAGGCGGCGGCGTACCTGGCACGGGCAGGCGGGTCCAGCGGAGTGAGTTCGAGTTCGGCGTGCCGGCGTTCCCGCTCGCGCAGCTCCCGTTCCGCGGCGGTACGGTTGTCCCGTTCCGCGACGAGCCGGTCGTACTCGGGGCCGAAGCGGTGCTTGAGCGTGCGGCGTCGGCCGGCCACGACGGCCGCGGCGACCAGCGCCGCGACCACCAGCACGGCGAGCACCACAACGATTACCTGCGTGGGCGACATGGCTCCTCCTTCGCCCCCTGGTATTCCCTCCGTCCGGTGATCGCCAATCCCGATCCGGTCGATTTTCCTGCCGCTCAGCCGGCCGCCCGATCGACACGGGCAAAAGTTGACTCGTTCCAGAGAACGCGCTTGGGTGGGGTGATGCCGATCGAGCCCGGGAGTGCGCCACAGGGCACCCCGGCGCGTCGCCCCCACCGCCAGAACCGATCAGGAGGACAGCGATGAGCGAACAGATCGACAACAAGCCCATCCTCACCACCCGCCAGGGCCACCCGGTCCACAACAACCAGCAGCAGCGCACGGTCGGCTCGCGCGGCCCGGCGACACTGGAGAACTACCACTTCCTGGAGAAGATCAGCCACTTCGACCGGGAGCGGATCCCCGAGCGGGTGGTGCACGCCCGCGGCTTCGTCGCGCACGGCGAGTTCGAGGCGTACGGCACGATCGGCGACCAGCCGGCGTCGACGTACACCCGGGCCAAGCTCTTCCAGACCAGGGGCAAGAAGACGCCGGTCACCATCCGGTTCTCCACCGTCATCGGCGGCCGGGACTCCTCCGAGGCGGCCCGCGACCCGCGCGGCTTCGCGGTCAAGTTCCGCACCGAGGACGGCAACTGGGACATGGTCGGCAACAACCTCCAGGTCTTCTTCATCCGCGACGCGATCAAGTTCCCGGATGTGATCCACGCGTTGAAGCCGGACCCGGTGACCTTCCGCCAGGAACCCAACCGGATCTTCGATTTCATGTCGAACACACCCGAGGCCATGCACATGCTGACCTGGCTGTTCAGCCCGTACGGCATCCCGAAGAACTACCGCACGATGCGCGGCTCGGGGGTGAACACGTACCGGCTGGTCAACGCCGACGGCGAGGGCGTGCTGGTCAAGTTCCACTGGCTCTCCCAGCAGGGCGAGCACAACCTCACCGAGGCGCAGGCGCAGGAGATCCAGGCCAAGGAACTCGGCCACGCCTCGAAGGACCTCTACGAGGCCATCGAGCGCGGCGAGTACCCGCAGTGGGAGCTCAACGTCCAGATCATGAGCGACGACGAGCACCCGGAGTTGGACTTCGACCCGCTCGACGACACCAAGATCTGGCCGGAGGAGGACTTCCCGTACCTCCCTGTCGGAATGATGACTCTCAACCGGAACATCACCGACCACCACAACGAGAACGAGCAGATCGCCTTCGGCACCGGCGTGCTGGTCGACGGCATCGACTTCTCCGACGACAAGATGCTGGTCGGCCGCACCTTCTCCTACTCGGACACCCAGCGCTACCGGGTCGGTCCGAACTACCTTCAGCTGCCGGTCAACCGACCCCGCGAGGACGTGGTGGTCAGCACCAACCAGACCGGCGGCGCGATGTCGTACGGGGTGGACAACCGGGGTGCCAACCCGCACATCAACTTCGAGCCGTCCTCGCTGGCCGGGCTACGCGAGGCGGACGAGTCCTACCGGGAGTACCGTCCCTTCGTCTCGGGTCAGATCATGAAGGCCCCGATCGAGCGGCAGGACAACTACTCCCAGGCTGGCCGGCGGTACCGCGAAATGGCCGACTGGGAGCGTGACGACCTCATCCTCAACCTGGTGACCAACCTGTCCCAGTGCGACAAGCACATCCAGGAAAAGATGGTCTGGCACTTCGGCCAGTGCGACGAGGAATACGGCCGCCGGGTCGCCGAGGGTCTCGGCCTTTCGGTCCCCGCCTGAGCTTCGTCCCGGCCGGCGCCCCGACGGCGCCGGCCGGGCGTCTGGCGGGGGTCCGGCGTGCCCACCGGCATCCACAGCGGAGCGCGACGGGGCGGTTGTCGACCGGTAGTGCTCCGCGCCCCGATTACGTATCCTGCCCAAGGCGCCCGTGTCGGTGCCCGGCGCCGTGGCCGGGTTCTGCCCGGCCGGTGCCGGCGCCACCGCTGCCATCCCTTCGGGCGAGGACTCAATGGACACCCACGACTGGTCGATCCGCGCCAAGCTGACCGCACTGGTCGTGACCCCGGTCGCTGCCCTGATGGCACTCTGGATCTTCACCACCACGCTCACCCTCGGTCCGGCGCTCGACCTGCTGGTCTCGCGTACCTTCCTCGACGATCTCGGGCGTCCCGGCGGGACGGCGGTCGGGGAGCTGCAACGCGAACGGCGGCTCTCGATGGTCCAGCTCGCCGGCACGAAGCCGCTGCCGGCCCTGGCGGAGCAGCGACGGCGTACCGACAGCGCGGTAGCCGAGCTGCGCCGGCGCATCGGCGGGGAACGGCTGCGCGACGCCGGTGGCGACCTGCTCGGTGGTCGCCTGGACAGGCTGGCCGGCGCCCTCGACACGCTGCCGACCGGGCGGGGTCTCATCGATCGCCGGCAGGTCGACCGGGGCGACGCGAACGCCCTCTACACCGGCGTCATCGGGGTGGTCTTCGAGGCATTCCACGCCACGGCACACGGGCCCGAACCGGAGCTGACCCGGCAGGCGTTGGCGCTCATCGGCCTCGGTCGGGCACGTGAGCTGCTCGCCCAGACCGACGCGTTGGTGGCCGGGGCGGTCACCGACGGCCGGTTCGCCGAAGGGGAACACCTGCGGATGGCGCAGGCCATCGGTAACGAGCGGTTCCTCGCCGAGACGTCCGTGGCCGACCTCCCGGCCGAGGACCGGGCCGCCTACGAGCGATTGGTGGCCGGGGAGGAGTTCGTCCGGCTGCGTGCCATGCAGCAGACGCTGCTGAGCGCGGACCCGTCGGGGCGCCCGTCGGTGGACGGCCGCGCCTGGCTGACCAGCTACGAGGCCGTGCAGCAACAGTTGCACGAGTTCGAGTTACGCCAGGCCGACAGGCTGACCGACCGCGTCCTGCCGGTGGCCGCCACCATCCTGG
Source organism: Micromonospora sp. KC213 (assembly GCF_004348325.1). GTDB lineage: Bacteria > Actinomycetota > Actinomycetes > Mycobacteriales > Micromonosporaceae > Micromonospora. Next base: position 8,334 of record NZ_SMKF01000199.1, read on the forward strand.
TCCGGCTCGCTGCCGCCGGGGTGCTCGGGCTGCTGGCGGTCGTGGTGTCGATCCTGGTCGCACTGCGGGTCGGGCGTACGCTGGTCCGCCGGCTCACCGGCGTGCGGGCCGCCGCCCTGGAGATGGCCGAGCACCGGCTCCCCGACGTGGTGGCCCGGCTACGCCGGGGCGAACAGGTCGACGTGGCGCGCGAGGCGCCGCCGCTGGAGTACGGCGCCGACGAGATCGGCGACGTCGGACGCGCCTTCAACGAGGTCCGGCGCACCGCGGTCAGCGCCGCCGTCGACGAGGTCACCCTGCGTCGGGGCCTCAACGAGGTGTTCCTCAATCTCGCCCGCCGCAGCCAGGGCCTGGTGCACCGGCAGCTCGCCCTGCTCGACGGAATGGAACGGCGCACCGAGGACCCGGACGAACTGGCCGACCTGTTCCGGGTCGACCATCTCGCCACCCGACTCCGCCGGCACGCCGAGGACCTGGTCATCCTCGCCGGGGCGGTCCCCGGACGGGGGTGGCGACAGCCGGTCGCCGTGCTGGACGTGGTCCGCGGCGCGGTCTCCGAGGTCGAGGCGTACGACCGGGTGGACGTCGGTGAGCTACCGCCCGCCGGGGTGGAGGGCCGGGCCGTCGCCGACGTGACCCACCTGCTCGCCGAGCTGATCGAGAACGCCACCGCCTTCTCCCCGCCGGATACCCGGGTGCAGATCGTTGGCCAGCAGGTGCCCAAGGGGTACGTCGTCGAGATCACCGACCGCGGGCTGGGGATGTCACCGGGCGCGGTCGAGGAGGCCAACCGCCGCCTGACGGATCCACCCGACTTCGACCCGGCCGACAGCGCCCGACTCGGACTCTTCGTGGTGGCCCGCCTCGCCGCCCGGCACGGCGTTCTGGTCACCCTCCGCGCCGAGCAGCTCGGTGGGCTGACCGCCGTGGTGCTCGTGCCGGCCGACCTGATCACCGACGAGCCACCCGGCCCGCCGGTGCCGGTGGCCCGCCCGAGCGTTCCGGTCAGTCGGCTGGGCGCCCCGATCCGGCCCCGGCCTGCCCGGCGCACCCGGGAACGCCCCGACCAGACCGTGCTGCCGTTCGCGCCGGCGCGCACCTCCACGGTGCAGACCGCCCCGGACGGCGACGGCCTGCCC
>NZ_SMKF01000019.1 GCF_004348325.1 Micromonospora sp. KC213
CCGCCATGGTGGGGCGGCCCGCAACGGTGGCGGTGAGCGCGGCGGCCGGTGGCAGCGGCATCGACCGGTGCAGACCGCCCTGACGCAGGCCGATGCCGAGCGCCTTGCCGACAGCCTCCTTCTGGGTCCACAGCGGCAGGAAGTGGTCGGGGTGCGCGGCGACCCAGTCCGCCTCCGGGCCGGAGAACCACCGCCGGGCGAGCTCGGCCGCGGGTAACGGACGGACCTGCTCGATGTCGATGCCCACCGGTCCGTGCCTGGCTACCGCGACCGCTGCCAGGCCCCGGCAGTGGCTGATGGTCAGGTGCAATCCCGGTGCCCCGACGACGTACGGACGGCCCGCCGGCTCCCGGCCGAGCGCGACCTGACGGGCGTCGACGCCGAGCGACCGGCCCGCGGCGTGCCGGGCCAGGTCGTCGGCGCTCATGACGTCGGACAGCCAGACCCCGATCGACTCTGACATGACGACCACCATGGCACAGTCCCGACCCGATGCGGAGGATGCGCCCGGATGCCGGTGCAGACGGCCCGGTGATGGCGTGGGCCACCACCGGGCGTCGCGCGTTACTAGCTGGTGATGTGGAAGGTGGCGTCGGCGCGGCCGATGGCGGTGCTGATGGGGTCGAGCCGGAGCAGGTAGTTGTAGTGGCGGAGGTAGCGGTCGGGTGAGCTGTAGGACTGGAACGATGCCGCCGTGGAGTCGGCCAACCCTGGCACCCGGCGGAACGTGGCGGACGCGGCGAAGGCCGCGGTGCCGTCGGCTGCGGCGAGGACCAAGTCGTTGTTGACGTGCCGCAGGTAGTAGCCCGGGTGGTTCACCGACTCGAACGACACGTAGCCGCTGGCCGAGTTGGCCAGCCCGGGTGCGATCCGCCACTGGGCGTCGGCTGCCGGGCTCACGTTCGGGTCGATGCGGACGTCGAAGTTGACGTGCCGCACGTACCGGTCGGTGAAGTTGTACGACTGCAACCGGTTGATGCCGGGGACGGGGTTGCCGACGCCGGTGCTGGTCTGGGCCACCCGTGGGATGGTGCCGTCGGGGTTGTGGCTGAGGTACTCCATTGCCAGGGAGCGGCGGAAGTCGCTTCCGCCGGGCAGGCCGTTGCGGTGGTATGCGATGTACCACTGGCCGTTGTACTCGGCGATCGACTGGTGGTTGGTGCTGACGTTGGTGTAGTCGAGGATGACGCCACGGTAGGTGAACGGACCCAACGGGCTGGTGGCCGTGGCGTAGTGGATCTGCCCCGGCCAGCCGGTGGAGTACGAGAGGTAGTAGGTGCCGTCGCGCTTGTGCAGGTGGGGTGCCTCGCCGTAAACGGTCGACCCGGTGATCGTGACGTTCTGGATGGCGCCCGACGTGGAGATCATGTCAGGGTTCAGCCGGACCACCTTCGGTGTTCGCGTGCCGAAGTACATGTAGGCCTGACCGTCGTCGTCGACGAACACCGCCGGGTCGATGGGCTCCTCGCCGGTGTTGGCGTCGCGTCCCTTTTCGATCATGGCCTCACTGCGGGCGTCGACGAAGCCGCTGACGGGGGAGGTGCTTCGCGCCACGCCGATCTTCGTCCGGTCCACCGGCAGGTAGAGGTAGTAGTAGCCGTTGCGTTCGACGGCCTCCGGCGCCCACGCGTACTGCCGGGCCCAACTGAACCCGCTGAGCGAGAACGGCGCGCCGTGGTCGGTCCAGTTGACCAGGTCGGCCGACGAGTACACCCGCCAGGCGGTGGAATCCCAGTACGTGCCGCTGTTGGTGGCGTCGTCGGTGGCGTAGATGTACACGCGGTTGTCGGAGACGAGCATCGAGGGGTCCGCGGCGAAACGGTTGACGATCGGATTTGCCGCGTGCGCCGGAGTGCTGGGTCCGACGACCAGCGTCCCTGCCGACACCACCACCGCGGTGGCGAGGTATGCCATGGCCCGTCCGGCCGCCGTCCGGGTGGTGGTCACGATCCGGACGGCGGCCACGCGACACGCCTCCGTGAATGCGGCGGCACGGCCGGTGAATACTATGGACATGAATGTCTCCTAGAGAGTCGGCAGGATCGGGCGGATCGTCCCGTCGGAATGGAACTCCAGGCGATCGATGGCGGCTTCCCGGTTGGTGCCGTTGCCGGCGGGCACGGCGAACCGGTGATAGGCGACGTACCAGGTGTCACTCCCGGGCGCACGGACCACGGAGTGGTGACCGGTGCCCTTGATGCCCGCGTCGAGGCGCTTCTGCAACACGATTCCCCGTTTGGTCCACGGCCCCAGCGGCGAGGGCCCGGTGGCGTACGCGACCCGGTAGTCCTCGCTGCGGGTGTCGTTCTCCGACCACATGAAGTAGTAGACGCCGTTGCGTTCGAACACGAACGGCGCCTCGTTGTAGCCGGCCGGGGTGATGACGCGCACCTGCGCCGGGTCGAACGAGACCATGTCGTCGTTCAGCGGTACGACCCGGGCGACCCCCTGCCCCCAGTACAGGTAGGAACGCCCGTCGGTGTCGGTGAAGACCATCGGGTCGATCGCCTGGCCGGAATACTGGCCACTGCGGATCAGCGGCTGACCCAGCGCGTCGCGGAACGGTCCGGTCGGCGAGTCGGCGACGGCCACGCCGAGGTGCTTGGCCGTGTTGCCGCTGGCGAGCCCGCCGCTGAAGTACAGGTAGTAGCGGCCGTTTTTGGCCGCGACGGCCGGGGCCCAGGCCGAGTTGTCCGCCCATGACACATCCGGGCCGTGGTCGAGGATCACGCCGTGGTCCGTCCAGTTCACCAGGTCGGTGGAGGAGAAGGCCTTGTAGTACGTGCCGCTCCAGCTCGCGTAGCCGTCGGTGGTCGGGTACAGGTAGTAGCGGCCGTTGAGAACCGTGAGGTGTGGGTCGGCGAACAGACCGGGGATGACCGGATTCTTCGTGGTCTTCGGTGCCCACGGCGCGGCGAGGCGGAACGAACTGTCCGCCCGGAACTGGGGATTGTCCTGGTAGGCGTCGAGCGTGAGCACGAAGTCACGGTGCCGGATCCGACGGTCCGGATAGTTGTACGAGACCAGCGAGATCGATCCGGCGACCGATCCGGCGACCGCGCAGAAGGTCGCGTCGGCGCGGAATGTCTGGTCCCCGGTGTTGGGGTCGACTCGCAGCCGCCAGTCCCGGTGCCGCAGGAACAGCCCGTCCTTGGTCTGGAACGAGTAGCACGTCGGCGAGGCCAGCCCGTTCACGACCGTGAAGGTGGCGTCCCGTTTGGTCTGGGCGTCGCTGCTGGCGGTCACCGCCGCGAGCTGGCCGGCGTTGTTGAGGTGTCGTACGTACCGGCCCGGATAGTTGACCGACTCCAGCGACTGGGTGGCGGTGGGCAACGACGCGGCAGCCGTGACGGGTTCCGGCGCGGCGAGCACCGTGCCGGCGATGGCCACGGTGAGTAAGGCGAGGGCGGAGGCGATTCGCATCGGCGGTGTCCTTCGTGACGGTTCGCTGGACGATGACAATGGCCGTCCGGTCCGGCCTTCGGAAAGATCAGCCACGACGGTTGTGGCGGTGGACGAAACATCACGTTCTAAGGATTGTCTTCGCTTTTGCGGGGTGTTAGCGTTCTCAGCCCCGGATAGGTAGCAGTAAGTGTCGCCACGGCGTCCAAACGTGTCGATCGATGAACTCCGGCATAGTGGTGCCGGTGTCGTGGGGCTTTCATCGAGGGTCTGGCGGTCTGAGGGCCACGGTGTCGACGCGTCGCCCCATCGCCGGTCGGTGTGCTGCTGCCGGCGGCACCGCCTCGCGGGATCTGCCCGCACAGAGCGTCACCACGTACGTCCTGCGCGCCGAGGGGCGAGTTGACACCGACGACGCCGGCGCCGAGCGGTGACGTCTGGTCAACCTGGTCGCGTGACCTTACCCGTAGGTCGGTCCAGCGCGCCGATGCCGCCCGGCGCAGCGAACCGACCGCCTGGCGACCGCCCGATCGACATCGATTCCCATCGCTTCCTATCGTACGGCAAGCGCTTTCCGGCTGTATCCGGAGGGCATCGGGAGGACGATCACATGGGGCCATCCAAACGCCTGTTCCACACCATCGCCAGGACCGTCGTCGCGATGGCGGTCGCGGCCGCCGCGACCGTCGCGGTGGCGGCTCCCGCCGACGCCGCGCCCGGAGACGGGTCCACCTCGGACCCGAACATCTCCTTCATCGGTCGCTGGGACCGCAGCTCGACCGCCGCGTTCGCGTCGAACTGGGCCGGGGCCTACCTGCGCACCGGCTTCACCGGAACGACGGTGCGGCTCAAGCAGCGCAACGCGGTGGAGTTCTGGGCAAGTATCGACGGCGGGCCGTTCGTGAACTACCGCAACGTCAGCGGGACGGTGAACCTGACCCCGACCCCGCTGCGCGCCGGCAACCACACGCTGGTGGTCTCCTACCGGCAGCGGGCCGGCTCGTACAACGGCGACGCCGTGTTCACCGGGTTGGTCCTGGACTCCGGCGCCCGCACGTATCCGCTGCCGGTGGCGCCGAAGCTGGTCGAGTTCGTCGGGGACTCGATCACCGCGGGCACGGGCAGTTCCCAGCTGGCCATCACGGACTACGCCTGGTTGGTCGGGGAACGGCTCGGCGTGGAGCACACCCAGATCGCCATCGGCGGAGCCTGCCTGGTCGCCGCGCCGGACGGTTGCTGGGGAATGGAGCGGCGGTACTTCAACATCGACGCGGGTAGTTCCACGCCGTGGGACTTCTCCCGCTACCGGGCCGATGCGGTGGTCATCAACCTCGGTACGAACGACGTGGGGCACAGCGTGTCGGGTCCCACCTTCCAGGCGTCGTACACGGCGTTCATCCGCAACATCCGCGCGAAGTACCCCCACGCCGCGATCCTCGCGCTGAAGACCTTCCGGGGCCGGTACGTGGCGGAAACCCAGGCCGCCGTGCAGGCGGTCAACAACTCCGGTGACCGCAACGTCTACTTCGTCAACACCGACGGCTGGCTGACCGCCGAGGGTCTGGGCGACGCCGTGCACCCCAACGACCGCGGTCACCAGATGATCGCCGACCGGCTCGCCCCGATCGTCGCGGCCCGCCTCGGCACGACCACGCCGACCCGCCAGTACAAGGTGGTCAACCGCAACAGCGGCAAGGTGTTGGCGGTCAGCGGCAACTCCACCGCCGACGGCGCGGCCGCGGTCCAGGCCACCGACATCGGCGCGGCAGCCCAGCGGTGGCAGCTCGTGGACGCCGGTGGCGGGTTCAACAAGCTCGTCAACGTGGCCAGCGGCAAGGTGCTCGACGTGAACGCCCGCTCCACCAGCGACGGCGCGGCCGTCATCCAGTACCGCGACAACGCCGGCACCAACCAGCACTGGCAGACCGTCCCCGTCGACGGTCACGTCAGGCTCGTCAACCGCAACAGCGGGAAGCTGCTCGAGGTGCCGGGCGGATCCACCGCCGAGGGGACCGCGCTAGTGCAACGCGGCGACAACGGCGGCACGAACCAGCAGTGGCAACTGGTGATTGGGTGAGGGGAGCAGTCATGCGGGTGTCGACACGTCAGCTCGCGACACTGATGGCGGTCGTGCTGGCGACCCTGGCCGGCGGTTACGTCGTGACCGGTCAGCTCGCGGTCGCGGCCGCGGCCGGATGCCGGGTGGACTACCGGGTGACCAGCCGGTGGTCGGGCGGCTTCGGCGCGGACGTCACCGTCACCAACCACGGCGACGCGATCAACGGCTGGACGCTCACCTGGAACTTCGTCACCGGCCAGGGCGTCACCCAGGCATGGAACGCCACGGTGACCCAGAATGGCGCGGCGGTGACGGCCAGGAACGCCGGCCACAATGGCGTCATCGGGACCAACGCGACGGTGAACTTCGGGTTCAACGGCTCCTGGACCACGGCGAATCCGGTGCCGCCGACGTTCACCCTCAACGGCACGGTGTGCGGGGGTGCCGCCACGCCCACCGTGTCGCCCTGCGCCGGGCCGTCGACCCCACCCGCGTCGCCGAGTAGCCCACCGACGTCGCCGAGCAGCCCATCCGCGTCGCCGGGCCGGGTCACCGTGTGGTTGGCCGGCGACTCCACGATGGCCAACCCGTCCGGCGGCGCTGCCTGCCCGGCCGGCTGGGGTGGCCAGTTCGCCCCGTACTTCGCCAACGGCGTCACGGTGGTCAACAGCGCGGTTGGTGGCCGCAGCATCCAGACCTGGCTGTACGACCCGAACGTCACCAGCAACAAGAACTCCGCCGGTGAGTGCATCGTCAGCCCGGCCACCTACTCGAGCCGTTGGCGGGCCATGCTCGACCGGTCTACCGGGATGAAGGCGGGCGACTACCTGTTCATCCAGTTCGGCATCAACGACGGGACGAGCACCTGCCCCCGGCACGTGGGATCGGCTCGGTACAAGGAACTGCTGGGGGTGATGGCCCGGGCGGCTCGCGAGCGTGGCGCCCACCCGGTCTTCCTCACGCCCGTCGCCGCGATCAGGTGCAACGGGAACACGGCGGTCGGCAACCGGGGCTTCCTGACCGAAACGTTCGACGCCGCCGTCGCGAACGGCAACGTGCCGGTCATCGACCTGCACCGGCTGAGCTACACGCTCTACAACCGGCTCGGTCTGTGCCCGAACAACGGCGACTACACGCAGGGCCCGGTGGGCGCGTTCTTCTGCAACGACCACACCCACTTCGAGGCGGCCGGCGCCCGGCAGATCGCCGGTGTCGTGGCCGGCGCGGTGCGCAACCAGCGGCTCGGCCTCGCCGCCTATCTGCGATGACGGGTTCCGACAGGAGATGACAGGATCCGCCGGGACGCGGAGCGTCTCGGCGGATCCTGCGCGTACCGCGCTCAGCGCACTGCCGCCCGCCCGAGCCGCCTCGGGCAGGCACGGCCACGGTGGCCAGTTCCGCCCCGGGGCCTGGTGGGCTACCGCTCGTCGGCTCCGGTGCCGCCCTCGGGCCGTTGCCACCGGTCACCGGGATCTGTTGGGCTACGCTCTCCGCCCCAGGGGTCGCGCTCGGGTTCGTCGGTCTGGTCGAAGCTGGGCCGTCGGATGTGTTCGGGGTCGGGTACCTCCACCGGTCGCGCTCCGGACTCCGGGGCCGGCTGGTACTCGGTCACCTCCCGAGGGCCGTACGCCCCCTGCCGCTGGGGCGGTTCGGGAACCCGTTTCTCGGCGTGGAGTTCCTCACGCAGGGTCTGCCGGGGTTCGACGTCGCGTTGCGGCAGGTCGCGGCCGAGGTCGGCGACGTGCGGACCGTACTTGGCGTCGAAGGCGGGTCGTTCGGAGCGAATGCGCAGCATCGCGTCGAAGTTGCGTAACGGGGGTGGGCAACTGGTGGCCCACTCCAGCGAGTTGCCGAAGCCCCACGGGTCCTGCACGGTCACCCGAGGGCCGTAGCGCCAGGACTTCCAGGCGTTCCAGATGAAGAACAGCGTGGAGATGCCGAGCACGAACGACCAGACGGTGGAGAACATGTGCATTCCGGTGAAGCCGTCCTGGGGCTGGTAGTCGGCGTAGCGGCGGGGCATGCCCTCGGCCCCGAGCCAGTGGTGGACCAGGAACGTGCCGTGGAAGCCGGTGAACATCGTCCAGAAGTGGATCTTGCCGAGGCGTTCGTCCATGAGTCGGCCGGTCATCTTGGGAAACCAGAAGTAGATTCCGGCGAAGAGGGCGAAGACCACGGTGCCGAACACCACGTAGTGGAAGTGGGCGACGACGAAGTAGCTGTCGTGGACGTGGAAGTCCGCGGGTGGGCTGGCCAGCAGCACGCCGGTCAGTCCACCGAGCAGGAAGGTGACGAGGAAACCGATCGCGAACAGCATCGGGGTCTCGAAGGTCAGTTGTCCCTTCCACAGGGTGCCGAGCCAGTTGAAGTACTTCACCCCGGTCGGTACGGCGATGAGGAACGTGGTGGCGGCGAAGAACGGCAGCAACACCTGGCCGGTGGTGAACATGTGGTGCGCCCAGACGATCATGGAATAGCCGGCGATGAAGATCGTGGCGGCGACCATGCCCTTGTAGCCGAAGAGCGGCTTGCGGGAGAAGACCGGGATGATCTCGGTGACGATGCCGAAGAACGGCAGCGCGATGATGTACACCTCGGGGTGGCCGAAGAACCAGAACAGGTGCTGCCAGAGCATCGGCCCGCCGGTGGCCGCGTCGTAGACGTGGGCGTTGAACAGCCGGTCGGCCATCAGTGCCAGCAGGGCGGCGGCGAGCAGGGGAAAGACCAGCACCACCAGGAGGCTGGTGATCAGCATGTTCCAGGTGAAGATCGGCATCCGGAACATGGTCATGCCGGGGGCGCGCAGGGTCAGGATCGTGGTGATCAGGTTGACCGCGCCGAGGATGGTGCCCAGGCCGGAGACGGTCAGCCCGACGACCCACATGTTCGCGCCCACGCCGGGCGAGTGCTCGACGCTGCTCAGCGGGGTGTAGGCGGTCCAGCCGAAGTCGGCCGAGCCGCTCGGGGTCATGAACCCGCCCATGACCATCAGCCCGCCGAAGAGGTACAGCCAGTACGCCAGGGCGTTGAGCCGGGGGAACGAGACGTCGGGTGCGCCGATCTGGAGCGGCACGATGTAGTTGGCGAATCCGAACGCCGCCGGGGTGGCGAACAGCAGCAGCATCACGGCACCGTGCGAGGTGAACAGCTGGTTGTACTGCTCGGCGGAGAGGAGCTGCATTCCGGGCCGGGCCAACTCGGCCCGGATCAGCAGCGCCTCCACCCCGGCGGCGACGAAGAACCCGAACGACGTGAGCAGGTAGAGCAGTCCGATCTGCTTGTGGTCGGTGGTGGCCAGGAACTTGATCAGCGATGCGCCGGGCAGCGGCCGCCGCAGCGGCCCCGGATAGCCGCCGGACATGGCCGGAACGAGCACCGCCGGCCCGTGGTCCCGTGCCGGCTGCGCCGTCCGATTCGACATCTCGCTCGCCTCACCCTGGTATTGGAGATGGGGCGAATGCCCCTTACATTGCTAAACGGAGTAATGCCACACTACCGGCACGGATCGGTCCCGTGCGTCGGATGCGGGTGAGCCACCCGACCAGCGGCTTCACCCCGTCAGAGCAGACCGGCGGCGGCCGCACGGGCGAACCCCTCCGGGTTGTCGAGCATGACGTTGTGGCCGGCCGCCGGGACCGTCACGACCCGCACGCCGGCGGCGGTGAGCCCATCCGGGTCGCGTACCGCAGCGCCCTGCTCGCCCTGGATGAACGTCCGGGGGATCGACAGGCGCTCCAGCATCCGCCGCATGGTGGGCCGGGTCGCCGCAACCAGGTGTACGGCGCTGCGGTACAGGCCGACCGGGTCGGCGAGTCGCATGGTGGACGCCCAGAGCGGTCCGACCCGGTCGAGGGTCTCGGTGAGACCGCCGGCAAGGAACTCGTCCTCGGGGTACGCGTTGATGCCACTGCCCCCGACCACCGGTGCCGGGCTCGGCTCCAGGTTGGCCTCCACCAGCACGAGCCGGCCGACAAGGTCGGGCCGGTGGTGGGCGAGCACGACCGCCACCCCGCCGCCCATGCTGTGCCCCACCACGTCGGCCCCGCGGACCCCGGCGATGTCCAGCGCCGTGGCGAGGGTGGCGGCGTGCTCCTCCAGGGTGTAGCCGAAAGCCCGCGGGCGGTCGCTCAGCCCGTGGCCGAGCAGGTCGACGAAGAGCGACCGGTGCCCGGCCAACTCCGGCCGGGTGGCCACCGGGACGAAGTACGGCGCGGACATCGCCCCCAGGCCGTGCAGGTACACCCGTGCCGGCGCCTCGCCGGACACCTCCACCCACCGCATCCGGGCCCCGCCGGGCCCCACCACCGCGTCGCGCATCTGTCGGTGCACACCTCCGCGCCGAGGTGACTCGGCCTGGGCAATGGGGGTTCGGTCTACCCGGCGAACCTCGGCCCGAACCTGCCGGCGGGTATCTCGCACGTCCATGGCGCGCCGAGGCGAACCGGGCCGCACGGCCTCGCTGCTCGTGCGGACTGTCGGGGTGTCACCGGCCGACGAGCAGGGACGCCAGCTTGGCCGTGCTCTGCCGGATGGAACCAGGGCCGCTGCCGCTGTCGATCAGCACCCGCCGGCAACCGTCAATCTCCACGCAGACGAACCCGGTGCCCAGGTGCAGCACCGCGAAGCGGCTGCCCGGCGTGCCGCACTCGGCGGCCGGCCCGGCGGTGGAGAGCTCCCGCCTGATTTCCGTCCACCGGGCGGCGGGCAGTTCGCGACCCGACTCGAACTCACCGGCGGGCTTTGCGCCACCTCGCTCGTCCTCCGAAACGCGATAGACGCAGACGCGTATGGACGCGCCGTCGGCGGGCAGCGGGCCGGGCGTGGTGTCCTGGCCGACGCCGTCCTGGTCCGTCGCCCACACCATGTCCGACCACCGCTGGCTGCACCCGCTGGCGGCGGCCGCATCCGACTCCAGTTCGCGCAGCACCCGCGTGGTGACGCGCCGGGTCGATAGCTGCTCGTAGGCGGTGCGAAACTCTGGGCGAGGCTTCCCGCACGGGTCCGTCGGCACGCCGGGGCGTACCCAGCGACCCTGCGCGTCCAGCAGCACCAGCCACGGCACGAACGGCATCTCCGCGGTGCAGGCGTCCACCGGCGACGTGTCGTCCGGCAGTAGTAGCGCGGCCACCAGGCGGCCCACGTCGTCCGCGCGCTCCTCGACGGCGACCAGATCCGAGCCGCCGGTGGGCCGCTGTCGCGGCTCGGCCCGGCAGACGGCCGCGGCCACGGGCCGGAACCCGTCCTCCAGAAACGGCAACGAGAGCGCCGCCTGGCTGTGGTCGAGGTCGGCCTCCTGCCCGGCCGTGGCGGTGGCGCATGCCTCCCACCTCGGCTGAACCGTCGGTGGCCCGGGGGAACGTTGCCACGCCGGCACGGTGTCGCCGGCCGGTGCCGTGCCGGCGCAGCCGGCCACCGCCAACGGGAGCCCGACGAGTAACGCCGCTGCGCGACCGGTCATGACAACCCCCGTCATCAGGTGGTGCAGCGGCGGCAGGTTCCGCACGCCGCATACCTAGCTATCTTCAGGTGCGTACGGGCGCCCTGACGCCACCGCCTCAGGATGGCAGGGCAGCGGCGCCCAGGCACGTAGGCCGAACCGTCGGCCAGGGCCGGTGGATTCCACCGCACGTCCGGTGACTCGCCAAAGTCGCCTGGCAGTGAGGACGTACGTGAGTGCCGCACCGGACGGTGAGCCGGGCGCGGCCCGCCCGGCGCGGATCGAGGTGATCCGCGCCGGGCGAACCGTGCCCACTGCTCCCCCTGGTGCTGGCCGACTGCCGGTCAGAAGTCGTCGTCGAAGGTGACGCTGCCGGTGACGCCCACCTGGTACGCCGACACCCGCCGCTCGAAGAAGTTCGACAACTCCTGGACGTCCTGCAACTCCATGAACGCGAACGGGTTCGTCGAGCCGTACAGCGGTGCGATGCCGAGCTGGGCGAGCCGGCGGTCGGCCACGTGCTGCAGGTACTGTCGCATGTCCGCCGGGGAGAGCCCGGAGACGCCCTGTTCGAGCAGGTCCTCGGCGAACTGGGCCTCGCACTCGACGGCCTCGGCGAGCATGTCGCGTACCTGGGCGGCCATCTCGTCGTCGAACAGGTCCGGTTCCTCACGCCGGACGGTGTCCACCACGTCGAAGGCGAACGCCATGTGCATGGACTCGTCGCGGAACACCCAGTTGGTGCCGGAGGCGAGGCCGTTGAGCAGCCCTCGGGAACGCAGGAAGTAGACGTAGGCGAAGGCGCCGTAGAAGAACAGGCCCTCGATGCACGCGGCGAAGCAGATCAGGTTGAGCAGGAACGCCCTGCGGTCGTCCCGGGTCCTCAGCTCGCGCAGCTCGAAGATGGAATCGATCCAGCGGAAGCAGAACTCGGCCTTGCGCCGGATCGAGGGGATGTTCTCGATCGCGGCGAACGCGGCGAAGCGCTCCTTCTCGTCGGGCACGTAGGTGTCGAGCAGGTTCAGGTAGAACTGGACGTGCACCGCCTCCTCGAAGAGTTGCCGGGACAGGTAGAGCCGGCCCTCCGGGGAGTTCACGTGCTGGTACAGGTTGAGTACCAGGTTGTTGGCGACGATGGTGTCGCCGGTGGCGAAGAACGCCACCAGCCGGGACACCAGGTGCTGCTCGGCGGGGGAGAGCCGGGCCAGGTCGGCGAGGTCGGAGTGCAGATCGACCTCCTCGACGGTCCAGGTGTTCTTGATCGCGTCCTTGAACCGGTCGAAGAAGTGTGGGTACCGCATCGGGCGCAGGGTCAGGTCCATGCCGGGGTTGAGCAGCATGTGCCGGGTGTCGGTGCGGGGTTCGGAGGTCGTGGTCACTGGCAGGCCTCGCAGCTCTCGGGGTTCTCCAGGGAGCAGGCCAGCGCCTCGTCGTCGCTGATCGCGACGAGCGGCGTCACCGCCGGGGTGACGGCGACGGTGGCCTGCTGGATCCGCGTCGCGGGACGCGACCGCAGGTAGTAGGTGGTCTTCAGACCGGACTTCCAGGCGTACAGGTACATCGACGAGAGCTTGCCGATGGTCGGCGCGCTCAGGAACAGGTTCAGCGACTGCGACTGGTCGACGTAGGACGCGCGGGCGGCGGCGAGGTCGATCAGCGCCCGCTGCGGCAGCTCCCACGCGGTACGGAACAGCTCACGCACGTCGGCGGGCAGGTCAATGATTCCCTGTACCGACCCCTCGGCACGCTTGATTTGCTCCCGGATCTCCGGCGTCCACAGCCCACGCGCCTTCAGCTCGCCGACCAGATACGTGTTGACCTGGAGGAACTCGCCCGACATGGTCTCGCGCTTGAACAGGTTGGACACCTGCGGCTCGATGCACTCGTAACAGCCGGCGATGGAGGCGATCGTCGCGGTCGGGGCGATCGCGACCAGCAGCGAGTTGCGCAGCCCGTGGGTTGCGATCCTCGACCGCAGCGCCGCCCACCGTTCGGCCTGGGTGGGTTCGACGCCCCACAGGTCCGGGTGCAGTTCACCGCGGGCGGCGCGGGTCTCGGCGTACGCCGGGTGCGGGCCGAACCGCTCGGCGAGTCCGGTGGAGGTCTCCAGGGCGGTCAGGAAGATCTCCTCCTGCACCCGGGTGGACAGCTCCTTCGCGGCCGGTGAGTCGAACGGCAGACGCAGGGTGAAGAAGGCGTCCTGCAAGCCCATCAGCCCGAGCCCGACCGGTCGCCAGCGCGGGTTCGACGCCGCCGCCTGCTCGGCCGGGTAGTAGTTGATGTCGATGACCCGGTCGAGGAACACCACCGCGGTACGGACGGTGGAACGCAGCCGCTCCCAGTCGACCCCGTCCGTGGTGACATGGGCGCCGAGGTTGACCGAGCCCAGGTTGCACACCGCGGTCTCGGTGTCGCTGTTGACCTCCAGGATCTCGGTGCACAGGTTCGACAGGTGGATCGTGTTGCCCGGGACGCCGGTCTGGTTGGACAGCCGGTTGGATCGGTCCTTGAAGGTCATCCACCCGTTGCCGGTCTGCGCCAGGGTACGCATCATCCGCCCGTACAGATCCCGGGCCTTGACGGTGCGGACCGCCTTCTTTTCCGCGACCCGGTAGGCGGCGTCGAACTCCTCGCCGTAGAGGTCGGGCAGCTCCGGCGCGTCGGACGGGTCGATCAGCGACCAGTCGCCGTCCGTCTCCACCCGGCGCATGAACTCGTCCGGGATCCAGTTGGCCAGATTCAGGTTGTGGGTGCGCCGGGCCTCCTCGCCGGTGTTGTCGCGCAGCTCGAGGAACTCCTCGATGTCCGGGTGCCACGGCTCCAGGTAGACGCAGGCCGCGCCCTTGCGTCGGCCGCCCTGGTTGACCGCCGCGACGCCGGCGTCGAGGGTCTTCAGGAACGGCACGATGCCGTTCGACCGGCCGTTCGTGCCACGGATCAGCGCGCCCCGGCCGCGTACCCGCGACCAGGAGATGCCGATGCCACCGGAGAACTTCGACAGCTTCGCCACCTGGTGGTACCGCTCGTAGATCGAGTCCAGCTCGTCGCGGGGCGAGTCGACCAGGAAGCACGACGACATCTGGGTGTGCCGGGTGCCCGAGTTGAACAGCGTCGGTGAGCTGGGCAGGTAGGCCAGCGACGACATCAGCCGGTAGAAGCCGATCGCCTCGGCCGGCGTCTCGGACAACCCGCAGGCCACCCGCAGCAGCCAGTACTGCGGTGTCTCCACCACCAGCCGGGACTCGGGGTGGCGCAGCAGGTACCGGTCGGCGACGGTACGCAACCCGAAGTACTCGAACCGCAGGTCACCCGTCGGGTCCACGGCGTCGTCCAGCTTGCGCGCGTTGCGGGTCACGAACGCGGCAGTGTCGTCGCCGATCAGGCCCAGGCCGTGGGCGTACCGGATGGACTGGCTGAAGCTGGCCACCTGCTGCCCGCGGACCTCCTTGTCCACGAACGCGGCCAGCAGCCGCGCCGCCAGCTTCGAGTACTGCGGCTCCTCGCCGATCAGCTCTGCCGCCGTCTGGATCGACAGCTTGTCCAGCTCGGCGGTGGTCGCCCCGTCGTACAGGCCGCTGATCGTCTTGGTGGCCACCCGCAGCGGGTCCACCTCGTCCAGGTCGGCGACCCACCGCTCGACCGCTTTGACGATCTTGTTGACGTCCACCGGCTCGCTGTCGCCGTTGCGCTTGCGCACCTGCATCACCTGGCGGCGCTGCTCCGGTGCGCCCACACCGGACGCCGGCCTTTCCTGCCCGACCGTCATCGTCTCTCCTCGCACTGTCTCCGATGGTCTTCGCCGCGCGGGAGAACGCCAACGGACCGCCGGCAAGGCAGGCTCGTGCTGGCGTCGGTCGTCCCGCGTGACCTCCGACCGCCGTTCGCGTACGCGAACGGCGCGCTGGCAGGTCTTCGGACTCGCGGGCGTGACCGGGCTCGCCGGTCGCCTACTGGCCGTCGCTTCCCAGACCCGGTGGGCCCAGTGCGTGGTGACGGCGGTCGTTCCCACTCACCGCTGCGGGGCAGTCCCGGACTCGCACCGGGTTCCCTCTTGCCTCGACCGTCCACCAGGGGCGACCGAACCAGCTGCGGGGGACACCATATATGCCGCTGCTATCGGGCAGGCAACACCAGATGTCGTGTCGATGTGTCGGCTTCGTCTCATCGGCCGTCGGCCTGGTGGCGGCGGCACCGCCTGCCGCGGGGCCCGGTGACCCCGATCCGGGCAGCGTCCGAGCCGGGCGGTGGTGAGCCCAGCTCGCGTCGGCCGCTTGCTCCGCCGGTGGCAGCCCGATAGCCTCTCGCCGTCAGGGTGCACGGGAAGCCGGTGGAAGACCGGCGCGGCCCTCGCCACTGTGACCGGGTAGCGACCTCCGACGACGCCACTGGGCCCACCTGGGCCTGGGAAGGCCGGAGGAAGCATCGATCCGGGAGCCAGGAGACCGGCCCTGACAGGTGATCTCATCCACGAGGTGCTGGAGAGGAAGGTCCTCGATGCATATCGCCGAGGGGTATCTGCCCCCGGTGCAGGCCGCGGCATGGTTCGCGGTCTCCGCACCGTTCGTCGTCCACGGCAGCCGGGCACTGGTCCGCCAGGTGCGGCAGGACCCGGAGACGAAACTCCTGCTCGGAGCGGCGGGCGCGTTCACGTTCGTGCTCTCCGCGTTGAAGATCCCGTCGGTGACCGGTTCCTGCTCGCATCCGACCGGCACCGGGCTGGGGGCGGTGCTGTTCCGGCCGCCGGTGATGAGCGTGCTGGGCGGCATCGTGCTGCTGTTCCAGGCGGTGCTGCTGGCCCACGGCGGGCTGAGCACGCTGGGTGCCAACATCTTCTCGATGGCGATCATCGGCCCCTGGGTGGCGTACGGGGTCTACCTGCTGGTCCGCCGGGCCGGCGGCGGTCTGGGCGTGGCGGTCTTCGCCGCCGCGGCGCTCGGCGACCTGGCCACGTACTGCGTCACCAGCGCCCAGTTGGCGCTTGCCTTCCCCGACCCGTCGACCGGGTTCGCCGGCGCGCTGGCGAAGTTCGGCGGGATCTTCGCCGTGACCCAGATCCCGTTGGCCGTCAGCGAGGGCCTGCTGTCCGTACTGGTGATCCGGCTGCTGACCCGGACCAGCGGAGACGACCTGCGCCGGCTCGGCGTGTTCCGGGCGGCGGAGGTGCGGGCATGAAGCGTTTCACCCGGGTCAACCTGCTGTTGCTGCTCGCGGTGCTGGCCCTTGCGGTGGTGCCGCTGGCGCTGGGCCTCGGGTCGGGAGAGGAACCGTTCGCCGGCGCGGACGCGCTGGCCGAGCAGGCGATCGTGGAGGATCACCCCGACTACGAGCCGTGGTTCACCCCGCTCTACGAACCACCCTCGGGTGAGGTGGAGTCGGCGCTGTTCGCGCTCCAGGCCGCGCTGGGTGCGGGGTTCCTCGGGTACTACTTCGGGGTCGCCCGGACCCGGCAGCGGCAGCGCGACGCCGCCGCCGAGCAGCCGCGCGGGTAGGTGTTCGCCCTCGACGCCGCGGCCCACACCGGAGTGTGGCGATCACGGCACCCGGCCGAGAAGGCGCTGCTCTCCCTCGGGCTGCTGGCCTGCGCGGTGATCCTGCCCCCGTGGCCGGGCGCGGCGCTGTCCGGCGCGGCGGCCGTGGTGCTGCTGGTCGGCCCGGCCCGGGTGGCACCGGCCGTGGTGCTGCGCGCGGCGCGGGTGCCGCTGCTGTTCGTGGCGACCTCGACGGTGCCGCTGCTGGTGACGATGCCGGCGCCGGCACGGGTCACGCTCGACCCGGCCGGTCCCGCGCTGGCGGCGCAGACCGCCGGCCGGTCCGTGGCGGCGTTGGCCTGCCTGCTGCTGTTCAGCGCCACCACGCCGCTGTCGGACGTGCTGCCCCGGCTACACCGGCTGGGGGTCCCCCCGGCGGTCAGCGAGGTCGCCGCGCTGACGTACCGGATGCTCTTCCTGCTGATGGAGAGCGCACGGGCGGTCCGTGCGGCGCAGGCGGCGCGGCTCGGCTTCCGGACCTGGCGGGCCGCGTACCGGTCGGTCGCCGGGCAGGCCGGCGCGGTGTTCGTCCGGGCGTTCGACCGCGCCCGCAGGCTGGAGGAGGGGTTGGCGTTGCGGGGATACACCGGATCGCTCGCGGTGCAGGTGGAGGCGCTGCCGGTGTCACCGCCGTTCGTGGCGGCGACCGTGGGGTTGCTCGCGGCGATCGTCGCCGCCACCGTCCTGGTGGCGCCGACGTGGTGACCGGGCCGCTGCTGGAGTTCGCCGGCGTGCACTTCGGCTACCAGCCGGACCGTCCGGTCCTGACCGGCGTCGACCTTCGGGTGGAGGCGGGCCGACGGCTGGCGGTGGTCGGGCCCAACGGTGGCGGCAAGACGACCCTGTTCCGGCTGGCGGCCGGCTCGTTGACGCCCTCCGCGGGCCGGATCGCCGTCGCCGGCAGCCGAATGCGGCACACCCGTGCCGGCCTGCGGACGGTACGCCAGCAGGTGCAACTGGTGCTGCAGGACCCGGACGACCAGCTCTTCTCCGCCAGTGTCCGGCAGGACGTCTCCTTCGGACCGGTCAACCTCGGGCTGCCGCCGGAACAGGTCCGGCAGCGCTGCGACCAGGCTCTCACGGCGCTCGGCGTGACGTCGGTCGCCGACCGCCCGACCCATCTGCTGTCCTACGGTCAGCGCAAGCGGGTGGCCATCGCCGGTGCGGTCGCGATGCGACCCCGGCTGCTCATCCTCGACGAGCCGACGGCCGGGCTCGACCCGGCCGGCGTGGAGGAACTGCTGCACACCCTGGACGACCTGCACGCCACCGGTACGACGGTGGTGCTGTCCACCCACGACGTCGACCTCGCCTTCCGCTGGGCGGACACGGTGGCCGTGGTCAGCGGCGGTGGGGTGTGCGCCATGCCGGCGGGCGAGGCGCTGGCCGACCCGGCACTGCTCACCGCGGCGCACCTGCTGCCGGCCTGGGCTCCGTTGGTGCACCGGCTTCTCGACCGGGTTCCCGGCCTGGCCGGGAAGCGACCCCGGTGCGCCGCGGACCTCGCCGCTCTGCTCACCGCGGAACCGGATCGGGGCACCTGACCCCGGCCACCGCCCACGGTGGCACCACCGCGCGCCAGCTGTCGTACGACGGCACCGCGCACACCGGGCGGTACCTGGCCGAGCGCCGGGCCGTCCGGTCGCCACGTTCGGGCGTGACCGGCCGGACGGCCCGCAAGGATCAGCCGCCCGTCGCCGCGGGCGAGACCGGAACGGCATCGCGGCGACGTCGGGCGACCACACCGAGGATCACGTCGACGATGAGGAAGCCGAGCAGGGTGACGCCGAACCAGGGCAGCGCCCAGCCGACGGCCACGGTGACCGGCACACCGAGCAGCAGCGCCCACCACGGCAGGCCGCGTACGCCGCCGCGGACGGGCGGGATGCCGACCGGCAGCCGCCGGTCGACCCGGGTGGGGCGGCGCTGCCACCACATGCGGTAGCCCCAGACGATGACGCAGAGCAGGCCGAGGGCGAGCGCGGCGAGCAGGATCTGGTTGACCGGGCCGAACAGCAGGCCCATGTGGGCCTGGATGCCGAGGTTGCTGAGCTGGGCGAGCAGGGGCCAGTCGGCGAAGTCGCTGCGGGCGGTGATCGTGCCGGCGGCGGGGTCGACGGCGACGCGGTCGCGGCCGACCGGCCAGGTGTTGTCGGTCTGGGCGACGGTCCAGGCGCTGTCGGGTTCCTCGGCGGGAGTGATCTCGACGGGACCGGCCAGGCCAGCGTCGCGGGCGACCGCCAGCACCCGGTCGTACGTCGCCGGGTCCGCGTCGGCTCCGGTGGTGGGACCGCCGTGCTGGTGCTCACCACCGCCGGTGGCGGGGGGTGCGCCGTCGAGGACGGTGGACAGCGGAGGGCGGCTGGCGTTCAGCGCGCCGAGGGCGGCGCTGAAGTTGTCGCCGGCGTAACGGGACCAGGTCAGGCCGGTGGCGGAGAGGAAGAGCAAGCCGACGGCGAGCCAGACGCCGGTGGTGGCGTGCCAGCCCCGGGTACGCCGCACGCCCCGGCCGGCAGACAGGTCCGGCACGAGCAGGTGCCGGACCCGGGAACGGTTGCTGGCGCGGCGGCGCCACCACAGCACGATCCCGCCGACGACGAGGACCCACAGCCAACTGGCGGCGATCTCCGAGTAGTGCCGGCCCAGGTCGCCCAGGTGCAGGTTGCGGTGCAGGTCGTCCAACCAGGTGGTGGCCGGGGTGGCGCCGAACCAGGTGGTGAGCTGCCCCTTGACCTCTGCCGTGTACGGGTCGACGTAGACGGTGTGCTGCTTCTCGCCCAGGTCGGGCTGGGCGAAGACCACCTGGGTCGTCTGCTCGCCGGTGCCGGGCAACACGCCGGTGAGGGTGCCGTCGGGGTGCGCGGCGCGGGCGGCGGTGATCTGGGCCGCCAGGGGGGTGGGCTGGTCGCCGATGGTCGCGACGGTGAGCTTGTCGCCGTAGAGGGCCCGGTCCAGTTGGGGGGTGATGGTGTAGGCCAGGCCGGTCAGGGCGGCGACCAGCAGGAACGGGGCGACCAGGATGCCGGCGTAGAAGTGCAGGCGGGTCAGCAGCGCCACGAGGGGTGTGGGCCGACGGGCCGGTCGTCCGCCGTCCGGTGCGGCAGTGGGCCCCGGCGTACGGTCGTCGGACAGTTCGGTCACGGACATCGACTACTCCGATCGGGAAAGAGGGTTGGTGATCGGTGTGGCTCGTGCCCTTCGAGCCGTGGCTGCCCGGCCGCCGCTCCCGGTCGAGTAGTCGGGTTGGCGGATGGAAAAGTTCCGGGCTGATGCCTACCGATTGCCGTCCGATGTGGAGTGCGGAGGTGTGCGCGGCAGTCGCCGACGGCTCGTCAGCGCCCGGCGCGGCGCCGGCGGAGCAGGACCATCCCCCCGGTGAGCACCCCGGCGGCCAGTAGGATCCCGCCGCCGACCAGCGCCGGGACGTTCGCTCCGCCGGCGTGCTCGGACGACGCCGTGACGGGGCCTGCGGGGGTGGCGGACGGTTCGACCGTCGGGGTCGAGGCGGCTGGCGTGCCGGCCACGTCGGCGGTGGGGTCGGTGGCGGTGGGGTCGGCGACGTGGAACCGGTACGAGCCCTGCACCGGGTGCCCGTCGGCGGAGACCACCCGGTAGGCCACGGTGTAGGTGCCGTTGGCCAGGGATTCGTCGACGGTCACGGTGCCGGCCGTGCCGCTGACGGCAGGCTCACCGGTGGTCACCTTCCGGGCGGTGGCGTCGGACAGCACGATGGTGGTGAAGGCCGGGTTCAGCTTCTGCATGAACCGCAGCGTGATCCGTGCCGGCGGCTCGGTGAGCCGGGCCTCCCTGGGATCGCGAAGACGGCCGAGCCGATCGGGGTGGTCCACTCGTTGAGCAGGTCCCGTTCGGCCAGGCGCCGCTGGATGGGCAGGAACTGCTTGCCGATGTCGGCCTGGAACGACGCGAAGATCAGACCACTGTCGGCGGTGCCGTCCGCGGCGGGCGTCCCGTCGTAGTTGTAGGGGCGGCGCAGGATCTTGAGTCGGTCGTCGGTCACGTGCGCCCGGGTGAGATGGGAGAAGTCCGGGATCACGGTCAGCCCGTCGGGTCCGAGGGCGGTGAAGTCCGGCTCGTCGTGCTCGGCGGTTCCGGTCAGTGGGGCTCCGGTGTCGAGGCGACGGCCGGTGGCCAACTCCCGGTCGACCCGCCCGAGCAGGTCCCACGTCTCCAAGTTCATGCTGATCCGGCGGACCACGAGGGTGGTGCTGTCGCGTAGCCAGTCGGGGCCGTCGGGAACCCACACCGCGTTGTCCAGCGGGCCGCCCGGCTTCGGGTTGGCGGTGCCGTCGAGCTGGCCGAACAGGTTACGTTGGGTACGCCCCGGTTCGGACCCGGCGGCCCGCCGGAAGCCCTGCTGCACCCAGCGTACAGTGGTGAACGGGCGGCTGTCCTTGACCAGCACCCGCTGGGCGTGGGCGACGGTCAGTGGGTCGTCCGCGCACACCTGCAACAGCAGGTCCCCACCCGACCAGCGGGGCTGGAGCCGGTCGATACGCAACGGCGGCAGCTCCGTCACCGACTCGGGACGCCGGTCCGGTCGGCCCGCGGCGCGGTAGAGATCAGGGCCGAAGCCGAAGGTCACGGTCAGCCGGGCCGGTAGCAGCCCGAGTTCGGGCTCGGTGTCGGCCAGGGCCGGGCGGCCCTGGGTGAGCCGGGCGGCGTCGTCGGAGAGCAGGCGCAGCATCCGCCGCAGGGCCGCCCGGTCGACCTCCGACCGCAGGCTCAACGCGACGAAGGAGGCGTGCGCCTGCGGTTCCGTGGCGACCCCCGACTGCCGGGGACCGTGGAACGGCTCGACGGCGGTGCCGACCTGCGCCACCGGGACCGCTTCGACGGTGCGCCCGCCCGGGGTGTCGGAGCGGGCGGCGGTGATGGCGGCGGCCCCGGCCAGGGTGCCACCGGCGGCGACGGCCCCGCCGGTGAGCAGCCGCCGCCGGCTCACCGGCTGGATGCCGGACGTTGCGATCATGAGGCCGGGCTCGGGCTCGTCCTCGGGGTGGCCGAGGTGCCGTGCGCCGGTTGGCCGTGGCCCGGGGCGTAGCTCTCCTGCGCGCCGGTGAAGGGCTTGGCGACCGCGGTGAAGGTCTGGGTGCG
The DNA here is from genome assembly GCF_004348325.1 of Micromonospora sp. KC213. GTDB lineage: Bacteria > Actinomycetota > Actinomycetes > Mycobacteriales > Micromonosporaceae > Micromonospora. The sequence continues at coordinate 21,542 of NZ_SMKF01000019.1, forward strand.
GCCGTCGGCGAAGGTCAGCGTGACAGCCACCTCGTCACCGGCCGGCACCGGGCGGGTGAGGTTCATCAGCATCAGGTGGTCGCCGCCGGGCTGCAGGACGTGCCGGCTCTTCGCCTTGATCACGATGCCACCCTGCTTGGCCTGCATGACCATCTTCCCGTCCCGCATGGTGATCTCGTGCAGTTCCATCGGCGACACGTCAGTGGTGGCACCGGTCAGGGTGACGTTGGTGTCACCGTCGTTGACCAGCGTGCCGAACGCGGCGGTCATGCCGTGGTCGGCGGCCTTCACCCACGGGTCGCGGATGCCGAGCACCCCCGCCGTACCGACCGACGCCGAGGCCGTCGGCGAGGCGGTGGGGGTGGCGGTCGACGTGCCGCCCGACGACCCGCAGCCGGCGCCGGACGCGGCCACGAGAGCAGCCGCGAGCAGGGCTGCCGGGCGCAGGAGCCGGCCGGATCGGAAGTTTGGCATGAAGTGTCCCCTCGAAGTAGGTGTCGGCATGTTGGTCGGATTCGCACCGGCGACGGTTCCCGCCGGTGTGGTAACCCGCGTCACACCGGACGGTGGTCAGGCCGCCGTGTCGTACCGGTGGTGGGCCGACCCGGGGTGCGGGGACGGAAGCAGTCGCAGGGCGGGCGCGGGCACGTCGTCCTCGGTCAGCCGCCAGCGGCTCCCGCCGGGACGGGCCCGGCCGGCGGGGTCGCCCGGTCGTGCCTGGGTACGCGACAGGGCCACGACGATGAGGTATCCGGTGAGCAGGAAGGCGTGGCTGACCAGTCGGGTGGTGTCCACCCGGCCGGTGGTCAGGTCGTTGACCGACAGCAGCACCAGCGTGCCCACGAACGCCGACAGCGTCGGCACCAGTCCGGTCGGCGGGGTACGCCGGGCGGCCACGAACAGGAAGCCGGCGCCGACCGCGATGTTCCACGCCGCCGCCTCGTGCCACAGGTGCCCGGAGGCCAGCGGGCCACCGGCGTGGATGTGTGGTCCGGCGGCGCCTCTCCCGACCTGGGCAAGGCCGAGCACGAGCTGCAGCACCCCGATCAGCGCCAGCGCCGCCCGCAGGCTCACCGTGAGCCGCAGCCGCAGCCGCAGCCGCAGCAGCCGCCGCCGCGGGGCGGCCGGGGGTAGGGCGGCGAGAACGGCCTCGGTGAGGTCGACCTCGCTGCCGGTCGGCGTCAGCCGGACCCGGCGGGTCACCGCGGCGGCCTGGTCGTACCAGGCCCGGCAGCCCGCGCACCCGACCAGGTGTCTCTCGGCCGCCAACCGCTCGGCCGGACTCTCCTCACCGTCGAGCTGGGCCGACAACACCTCACGCCACTGCACACACCCCATGTACCGGTAGTCGCTCGGGAAGCGGTGTTGGTTCCCGCGGCTTGTGGTCGGCGGGGCAGGTCACACGCCGGTCAGCCGGCTGTGTCCTCCCGCGCCCGCCGCCGACGGACAGGCTGGACGGCGACGGCGGCGACCAGGTCCTCACGGGCTCGGGCGACCCGGGAGCGGATCGTCCCGACCGGGCAGCCGCAGATTTCGGCGGCCTCGGCGTAGGAGAGCCCGAGTAGTTGGGTGGCGACAAACGCCTCCCGCCGGTCCCCCGGCAGCGCCGCGATGATCTGTTCCAGCGTGACCCGCTGGTCGAAGCCGCTGTACCGGGGGTCGGCGGGCTCCGAGGAATCCGACAGCGGCACGGTGCGGGGACGGGACGTGGCGACGCGCACGTGGTCCACCGCGACCCGCCGGGCGATGCCGAGCAGCCAGGTTCGGGCCGAGGAGCGGGCCGCGAACGACGGCAGTGACCGCATCGCCCGCAGGTAGGTTTCCTGCGCCAGGTCGTCGGCCTCGTCTGGGGAGACCAGTGCGGCGAGGAAACGCCGGACGTACGACTGGGTGGCCCGGACGAACGCGGCTGCGGCCTCGCGGTCGCCCCGCCCGGCGGCGAGCGCCCAAGCGGTGACCTGCCCGTCGTCGTCGCTCACCTTCGGCATCTCCTGTCGCCCGCCCCGACGGCAACGAGGCCCCTGTCGCAGTAGTTACCCGGCAGCGTACGGTACGCACTGCCGCCGCTGTCCACTTGTCCGGTGCGCGGCCTGCGGCGGAAGCGCCCGGCGTGCTTGCTGACACCGGCAGCGGTCCGGCCGAGGCCGGCGGATCAGTGGTCCGACACCACGCCGGACAGTCGTTCAGCCGACCATGGACCGGACCCCGAGGCGGGGCCGGGCGCCCGGGGGCGGATGGTCACCGGGCGCAGCGGATGGCGGCGCTCATCGGCGGGCCAGCTGCTCCAGACGTTCGTGCAGCCGATCGACGTACGTCTCGGATTCCGGCTTCATCAGTACGCTGCGCAGGATGCGTGCGCCGTCGGCATCCGCGGTGATCTTCGGGTGCCGGGCGGTGAAGCGTTCGGCGTCGACCCGCAGCGTGCTGAGGAAGACCGGCTCCCGGCTGTCGGTCATCCCCTCGTGCAGGATCCGGTTGCTGGCCGCGTCGATCTGGGACAGCGCGTTGCTCTCGGTCACCGGGAAGTAGCTGACGATGTCGAGCTGCGGGGTCTGGTAGAGCACCAGGTGCTCGGACTGTTCGATCAGCTCCGCCCAGCGCAGCGCCCCCCGTCGGCCGGCCGCGAGCACCCGGCCCAGTCCGTCCCGAGTGGGTGGCAGCAGCTGGAAGGTGAGCCACAGCGCGGCGGCCGCCGCACCGGCACGGGAACACTCCAGGCTGATCTCGCCCAGGTGCAGTTCCTCCGAGGTGAAGTACGTGTACGGCGAGTCGTGCAGGTAGAACCGGCCGACCGTCGGGTCGCGGAAGAGCACCGCGCCGCAACCGTAGGGTTGCAGGCCGTGCTTGTGCGGGTCCACCACCACCGAATCGCTCTGGGCGACGGCCTGCCAGGGTTCGGCCGGCAGTCCCTCGGGGCCGTCCGTGCCTGCCAACAGGGTGAAGAAGCCGCCGTAGGCGGCGTCGACGTGGATCCGCACGCCGTACCGCTCGCGCAGGGCCAGCGCCTCGTGGATCGGCTCGACGGCGCCGAGGCTGGTCGTCCCGGCGGTGAGCACGACGGTGCCGATCCGGCCGGTACGCAGCAGGTCCTCCAGCGCGTCCAGGTCCATCCGGCCGAGGTCGTCGGTGGGTACGCAGAAGCCTTCCACGCCGAGGACACCGCACATCCGGCCGTGTGTGTAGTGGGCCTCGGTGCTGTAGGCGACGCCCCTGCCCGGGTGCAGTTCGCGGGCCACGAAGAGGGCTTCGAGGTTGGCGATCGTGCCGCTGGTGGTCAGGTGACCGAGGTGGGTGTCGTACCCGAACATGGTGGCCAACTGCTGCACGACCTCACGCTCCATCGCGGCGGTGGCCGGCCCGCCGTCCAGGGCGTGATTGTTGGGATTGATCAACATCGCGGTCAGGTAGCCCACCACGGCCGCCGGGTGGGGCGGCTTGAGCATCTGGCCGGCGTAGCGGGGGTGGAAGAAGGGGTAGTTGTCCTTGAGCCGCTCGGTGAAGGTGGCGAAGACCTCGGTGAACCGGCTGTCGTCGACGGCCAGCGCCGGGTGCGGTTCGTAGGGGCCGAAGCTCTTGGCCCAGTCGGCGTTCGACGCGACCGCCGCGGCCAACCACCTGGTCAGGTCCATCGGGTCACTCCTTGCTGGTCTGGCCGGTCGCGGCGGCCGGGGTCGCGCGCCGGGGCGTTGAACCTCCCGCTGTGTGGGGTTCACGAGCCATGCCCTGCCTCAATCCGTTTGACTCCAAACAAACAACCAGGTCCACCGCGGTTCGTCAAGGGGGCGAGGTTGTTGTGTGACCTCACACGATTCGGTGCCGATTCCGGGCGGCGTCAGGGCTTTTGGCGCGGGCGGCGGCCCGAGCGTCGAGGGGCCAGCTTCTCGCCGTCGAGGAGGTCCCGCCTGCGCTGCTCGCCGTGAGTCTCGAGCTGGCTGATGATGGCACGCAGCCCTTCGGCGAGCTGCCGGCACTGGGCGAGGTCGAGCGGGGCGGCGACGAACGCCTCCTCCGCGTTGAAGGCCGGGAACAGCTCCTCCATGAGGTTCTCTCCCTTCGGGGTCAGCGCCAGTAGGACTCGGCGGCGATCCTCGGGGTGGGGGGAGCGGGCCACCAGTCCGCGCGACTCGAGGGTCTGCGAGATGCCGGTCAGCGTGCCCTTCGAGATGCCGGCCTCCTCGGCCACCGACCAGGACTCCGCCTCGCCCCAGATCCACAGCACCCAGAGCACGACGAAGCCGGTCCAGGTCAACTCGTGCGGGCGAAGGGCCGAGTTCTCCAGGTGCTGCCGGATCGCCGCGGCGGCGCGGTGGATGTTGCCCACCGCGGCCATCGCCTCACGTTGCAGTGGCAGCCCGCCCAGGCGTTCTTGAATGGCCTGCTCGGTCTCGGTGATGGAGCGGCGCTGCCTGAGCACGGACTTCTCCTCGGTGTCGGGGTGGACGACTCGTTTGAGGCCAAATGTATCCTGTCGGGGTGCTTCGGTGGGGCAGGCGTAAACCAGGACATAATAGAAGCCTTCCCTGCACCTGGAGTATCCATTGAGTGCCCAGACAGCCGCCCAGGTCGGACGCGCCATGGCGGCGCTCGACGCCGCGGGGGTCGATGTCCTCCGGGTCGCCTTTCCGGACCTGATCGGTTCCGACCGGAGCCGGGACATCCTGCTCCACCAGCTGCCGTACGCGGCCCGGCACGGCCTCGCCTTCAGCCGCGCCGTCTACCACACCGGCGCCCGGGGGGAGCACTCCGACATCGCCGGCGGCATCGAGGCGGGAATGCCGGACATCCTGGTACGTCCGGATTTGGACACCGTCGTCCCGCTGCCCTGGGAGCCGAACGTGGCCTGGTGCATCGGCGACGTACGCGACGCAGCCACCGACCGGAGCGTGCCCGAATCATCCCGGGACCTGCTGCGCCGGGTCCTCGCCCGACTCACCGACGCGGACCTGACCGCGGTCGTCGGCCCGGAACTGGAGTACGTCCTGTTCGAGCCGGACGCCACTGCCGCCACCGGTTGGCGGCGCTACGCCCGCGCCCCGGGCAATGTCTACACCACCGGTCGGCGCGGCGACCCGGACGGACACCTGCTGCGTACCGTGCGCGCCCTGCACACCCTCGGCTTGGACGTCAGCGGCGGCAACCGCGAGTTCGACGGCGGCCAGTTCGAGATCAACCTCAACCACTCCCCGGCGCTGGACGCCGCGGACCGCGCCTTCCGGTTCAAGGCCGCGGTCAAGGAACTCGCCCGGGCCGAGGGGCGGCTGGCCACGTTCATGGCCAAGCCGTCCAACGACGGCGGTGGGTCGGGATTCCACCTGCACGTCTCCCTCGTCGACGCGGACGGCGGCAATGTCCTCGCCGCCCCGGACGAGCCGCACGGCCTGTCTGCCACGGCCCGGCACGCCCTGGCCGGCGTCCTCGATCACGCGCCCGCCCTGTCCGCGCTGCTCAACCCCACCGTCAACTCCTACAAGCGGCTCGGGTCGGACACGATCGCCCCGTGGCTGATCAACTGGGGTCTGGACAACCGCCACGCCATGGTGCGCATCCCGCCGGAACGCGGAGCGGCCACCCGGCTGGAGGTCCGCCTCGGCGACGGCACGGCCAACCCCTACCTGGCCATCGCCGGTCTGCTGGCCGCGATCCATCTCGGCATCACCGCCGCGACCGAGCCCCCCGCCCCGGCGACCGGCCGCGCCGCCGACACCACCGCCGCGGCCGAGCTCCCCACCGACCTCGGCCAGGCGCTGGACGCCCTGGCGGCCGACAACGAACTCACCGACGTGCTCGGCAAGTCCTTCGTCGACGCCTTCCTCACCTTCAAACGGGACGAGCTCGCGCGGTTCCGGCGGTACGTCACCGACTGGGAGTTCCGCGAGTACGCCCAGCTCAGCTGAGCGCAGGGCGTCGTCGTACGGTTCTGTCCCGTAGGACAGCGGCGACGGTGTCGACGACCCGCACCGCGTTCGCCCGCGCGGCCGAGGGGACGGCGATGCCCCGGCGAACACGGCCGGGTCGAGGTGTCCCTGCACCGAGCCGGCGGTGTGGACGACGGCACCGAACCGTGGTGCCGGGGCCAGCACCGGCTCGCCGACGCGCGGGCAGTCCCCGCCGGTCAGCAGCACGTCCACATCGCGCAGTGCGGCGGCGGGACGCCCCGGTCCTCCGGTCGAGTTCGTCGATGTAAACGGTTACCCGGCGACAAGCCTACGTATCCAAGGTAGACAAGGTCCAGTGGTTGACTCGGATAGGTAAACGTTTTATCTTCTTCCCACTTTGTTACGGCCGAATGACCGAAGGTCATGGCACGGGAGGGGCCGCCGACGTGAGCGCGATCGATGCCCAGCGGTCGTCCGACGTCGGGCGGCGGGCCGCCACCCCCATCGACGGCGGTGTCCGGCGCGTCGCCCCCGGGGCGCGCCGCGGTCATCGCCAGCGGTTCCGCCGAGACCGGCTACTGCTGCTGATGATGGCCCCCGGCGTCGCCTACTTCCTGGTCTTCCACTACGGCGCCTTGTTCGGAAACACGCTGGCCTTCGTGGACTATGTGCCGTTTCTGGGCATCGCGGGCAGCGAGTGGGTCGGGCTGGCGAACGTCCGGCAGATGTTCGGCGACCCGGACTTCTGGAACGCGGTCCACAACACCGTGCTGATCGCCGCGCTCCAGATCGTCTTCTTCTTCCCCGCGCCGCTGGCCCTGGCGCTGCTGCTGCACAGCCTGGTCGGCGACGTCGTCAAGCGGTTCGTGCAGAGCGTGGTGTACCTGCCGCACTTCCTGTCCTGGGTGATCGTCGTGGCGCTGTTCCAGCACATGCTCGGCGGTGCCGGCGTGGTCAACGGGTGGCTGGACGAGTGGGGGCTGGGCACCATCCACGTCATCGGCAACCCGGAGGCGTACAAGCCGCTGGTGGTCGCGCAGGTGCTCTGGAAGGAGTGCGGCTGGGCCACCATCATCTTCCTCGCCGCGTTGTCGCAGGTGGACGAGCAGCAGTACGAGGCGTCGGCGCTGGACGGCGCCGGCTGGTGGCGTCGGCTGTGGCACGTGACGTTGCCGGGTATCCGACCGGTCATCGTGCTGCTGCTCGTACTGCGGCTCGGTGAGTTCCTGGACGTCGGCTTCGAGCAGTTCTTCCTCCAACGGCAGGCGGTCGGCCCGGAGGTCGGGGAGGTGCTCGACACGTTCGTGTACTTCACCGGCTTCGCCAACGGCGAGTTCGGCTACGCGGCCGCGGCCGGCCTGTTCAAGGGCGTCATCGGCGTCGCGCTCGTCTACACGGCGAACAAGGTGGCGCACCGGCTCGGCGAGCAGGGGGTGTACCAGCGATGAAGCACACGTACCCCGCCTGGCAGGGGCGGCCCGGGCCGGCCGTCCGGGCGGCGAAGGCCATCGCCCTCACGGTGGTCGTGCTGCTCGTGCTGTTTCCGATCTGGACCGTCGTGGCGACCAGCCTCGCCGCGCCCCAGGACGTGATCGCCAACGGTGGCTGGGTCGTGTGGCCGCGACGGATCACCGTCGACGCGTACACCGAGATCCTCGACGGGGGCGTCGTGACGCGCGCCCTGCTGGTGAGCGCGGGCGTCACCCTCGCCGGTACCGCCCTGAGCCTGACCTGCACCGTCCTCCTGGCGTACGCGCTCAGCCGACCGGGCGTGTACGGCGGCCGGCCGGTCCTGCTGTTGGTCCTGTTCACGTTCCTGTTTCCGCCGGGGATGATCCCGTTGTTCCTGGTGGTGCGTACCACCGGGCTGTTCGACCAGTACGCCGCGCTGATCCTGCCCTTCCTGGTCAATGTCTTCAACCTGGTCGTGATGCGCGGTTTCTTCCAGTCCATCCCGACCGAGTTGCTGGAGGCGGCGCGCATCGACGGCGCGGGGGATCTGGCCATCCTGTGGCGGGTGGTGCTGCCGCTGTCCAAGGCGGTGCTGGCGGTCGTCGGCCTGTTCTACGCGGTGGCGTACTGGAACCGGTTCTTCGAGGCGATCATCTACTTCAACGACCAGTCGAAATGGCCGATCGGCACCGTTCTGCGGCAGTACGTCACCGGTGGTGCCGACATGACCGGGGAGGCCGTGGCCACCGCCGCGCCACAGTCGACCCAGATGGCCGTGGTGGTGCTCGCCACCGCGCCCATCGTGCTCGTCTATCCGTTCCTACAGCGCTACTTCGTCAAGGGTGTCCTCACCGGAGCCCTCAAGGCGTAGCTGCCACCCTCTAGAGAGGAGGGACCGCATGGCTGTCCACTACCCCCGGCGGTCGTTGTTGAAGTTGGCCGGCGCGGGCGCGTTGGCCGGTGTCGCCGGGCCGCTGCTGGCCGGTTGTGGTGACGGTGCGAAACGTGATGTCGGCAACGCCGGCAAGGATCTCGTGCCGTGGCCCACGTACGTGCCGTTCTCCGGGCCGCCGCCGGACGCGCCCGGTGACGCGAACGGCGTGCAACCCCTGTACCTGACCTATCCGCAGCAGGTGGTCAGATCGGTGCACGACACCGTCGGTGACGGCTCCGAGGTCACCGCGATGGTCATCACCTACGGTGCTCCGCCCAGACCGGTGGAGGCCAACCGGTTCTGGCAGGCGATCAACAAGGCGCTCAACGTCAACCTCAGGATCGTGGTCGTCCCCGACGCCGAGTACAGCCAGAAGATGACCACGCTGATGGCCTCCGGCGACGACCTGCCGGACATCATCATGTTCAGCCAGCTGGCGCTACCTCGCGCGGCCGAGTTCGTCCAGGCGCAGTGCGCCGACATCTCGGACCTGGTCGGCGGCGACGCGGTGCGGCAGTACCCGAACCTCGCCAACATCCCGACGCGCGCCTGGCAGGCGATGGGTCGCATCAGCGGCCGGATCTACGGCGTGCCGCTGGAGCGGCCGGCACCGGGTAACAGCCTGTTCGTCAACCGCACCGCTCTGAACCAGGCCGGTGTGCCGGTCGACTGGGACACCGAGGGATACCTGGCCGCGATGCGGAAGGTCACCGGTGGTCGGCGGTGGGGTATCGGGGGCTCCAAGTCCCTGTTCGGCGGTTCCGGGGCGATCGCCTACCACGCCGGTTCGCTCGGCGCGCCCAACCAGTGGCGGGTGGACGGCGGGAAATTCGTCAGCACCCTCACCACCGGGCAGTACGAGGAGGCGCTCGGGGTGATGCGCCGCCTCGCCGAGGCCGGGGCCTACCATCCGGACAGCCTCACGCTCAGCGCCACCGACCTGCAGACGTTCTGGCACAGCGGCACGGTGGTGTCGATCAGCGACGGGTTCGGCTCGGTGGCCCCCAACACCCTCGCCAAGATCAACGGCAGGTTCCAGCTCGATCTGGGCCGGCCCTACGGACCCGCCCCGACGCCCTGGCGCGGCACCGGCTTCTTCGGCCACGTGGCCTTCAGGAAGGCCAGCCCCGAGCGGATCCAGATGCTTCTGCGCATCTGCAACTACCTCAGCGCGCCGTTCGGTACCGCGGAGTACGAGCTGGCCACCTTTGGTGTCGAGGGCGTGCACTACACCAAGAACGCCAACGGCATCGCGCCCAGCGCGCTGGCCGGCGTGGAGAACAACACCAACCTGCCGGTCAAGTACATCGGCGTCGCGCCGGCCGTGCTGTACCTGCCGGGACACCCCGAGGCGGCCCGCGCCGTGCACGAGTGGGAGAAGGCGGTACTGCCCAGCAGTGTCGCCGACCCCGCGGTCGGGCTGCGCTCGGCGACGCAGAGCAGCAAGGGGGCCGAGCTGAACCGGATCGTCGGCGACGCGGTGTCGGCCATCGTCTTCGGCCGCAAGCCGCTCTCCGCCTGGCAGGACGCGGTCATTCAATGGCGGCAGGCCGGCGGCGACAAGCTCGCCGAGGAGTTGGCCGCCGAGTACGCCGCGGCCAGGTGAGCCGGGCCTGCGGCGCCGTCACCGCAGAATCGGTCGGACCGAGTCGCGTACCACCAGGTGCGTGCCGAGGATGACGTGGGGCGGGGTGCCGCCGCGCGCCTCGTGCTCGAGCGCGAGGCGTACGGCGGTGCGCCCGACCTCCTCGTGGGGCAGGTGCACGGTGGTCAGGTTGAGGTCGAGCGAGGGCGGCAGGTCGTCGAAGCCGACCATCGACACGTCGTCGGGCACCCGCAGTCCGTGCTCGACGAGCGCCCGGTGGGCACCGCCGGCGATCAGGTCGTTGATGGCGAAGACGGCGGTGAAGTCGCGGGCGCCGGCGGCCAGCCGTTCGGTCATCATCCGGTAGCCCTCGTGCCACTCCATCGTGCCCTCGACCTCCAGCGCGGGGTCGTGCGGCAGGCGGTGGGCGGCCAACGCCCGCCGGTACCCGGCCAGCCGCCCCTCCGCCGTGGTGTAACCGGCGCGGTGGCCCAGGCAGAGGATCCGGCGATGCCCGGCGGACAGCAGGTGGCTGGTGGCCGCGAACGCGCCGCCTGCGTGGTCGTACTCCACGACGACCGCGGGTACGTCCGCGCCGAGCGGCGGGCGTCCGCACAGCACCAGCCGGGAACCTATCGCGGCCAGGGCGTGCGCGTACTGACTCATCCGCTGCCGGTACTTCTCGTCGGCCACCACGTTGCCGACCAGGATGACCGCCTCGGCGTGCTGTTCCCGCATGAACTTGACCATCGCGAGTTCGCGCTCCGGGTCGCCCCCCGTGGTGCCGATCAGGCACAGCCGCCCCTCGGCGGCGGCTTGGGCCTCGACGCCCTGCGCCACGTGGGCGTAGTGGGGCGAGATCACCGAGTTGAGCACGATCGCGATGCTCTTGCTCGGGCTGCCGGCCAGCGCCCGGGCGTGCGCGTTGGCCACGTAGTCCAGTTCCTTGACCGCACGCATCACCCGCGCCCGGGTCGACGGAGCGGCCGGGTAGCTGCCGGTCAGGATTCGGGAGACGGTCGCCACGGACACCCCGGCCCGGTCGGCGACCTCACGGATCGTGGACCGGCGCCGGCCCTCCGAAGCTTCGTTCGCCCGTCGCGCCATCGCCACCCCGTTGGTTTCAGAAAACGGTTACAGAAATGATCGGGTCCGCGTTGAGTGGTGTCAAGCCGTTGGCCAGTGGACCGACGCGCCGGTGACCGGATGACGGGCGTAGGCCGGCGCGGCGCCCATGGTCAGCTCGATCCGTTCCCCGTCCGGGAATCGGATTCCCACCCGGTCTCCGTCGACCACCGCCACGATCGACTCCCGCAGCGCGTCCGGTACGACGCGGTCGCCGGTGAGCGCCACCAGCGAGACGTAGAGGGTGCTGCCACCCGGGTGATCGGGCGCCGTCAGGTAGGGGGTGGCTGAGCACGCGCCGTACGCGTTCGAGTCGACCGACCTCGCCACGGCGGCGTCGCGGAGGCCGTGCAGGGCGACCACGACGCTGGCCAGCCCGTCCGGCCGCCGCACCCGTGCCCATCCCGGTCCGGTCCGCTCGGCGGGCGGGTGGTCGGCGGCCAGCGCGTACCCGCCCTCGCGTACCCCGCAGCCGGGCGGCGCGGTGACCCGGTGCACACGCACCTCCCACGGCCCCCGCACGACCGAGGCGGTCTGCACCAGCACCGGACCGACAGGCAACTCGTCCTCGTAGGCGGAGGCGGCGAACCGGTCGTACGCGGCGACCGGCTCGATCCGGCGGCGACGCGAGACCGTGCCGTCCGGTGCCACCACGGCGAGATGACCGTCCACCGCCCGGGCGCGGGCCGCCTCGCCGGCCTCCGGTGCGGCGTGCGAGGCGTACCCGAAGCGGGCGTAGTGCGGGTCCTCGAGCCCGTCGGCGGCGAGGTGGCGGGCCCGGTCGCTGCCGTGGTTGACCACCCGCACGAGGCCGTCGTGCCGGGTGGCGTGCAGCAGCCAGCCGGGACCGGGCATCGCGACGGCCCGGTCGCCGTCGTCGATCGGCGCGGCGCTCTCCCGGGCCGTCCACGCCGGATGGTCCGCGGGCAGCAGCAGGCCGAGAAAGCCCTTGCCCGCCCAGTACGGCGAGGCTGGCCCGGAGTAGTGCTGGACGGTCGGGAGGAAGTCGTCGTACCAGCCGAGACCCAGCAGCCCTCGCTCGTCCGGCACCCCCCGCTCGACGAAGTGCCGCAGCACTCCGCTGGCAATTCGGCGGGTGCGGCCGGCGGGCAGCGGGCTGGCCTCCATCAACTCGCCCAGCCACAACGGGGCGACGGCGGCGTACCGGTAGCACAGCGACCGGCCCTGGTGCACCGGAGCGCCGTCCCGGGCGAACATGTGCTGATACTGCTCCAGAAACGCGCGCAGCCGCTGCCGGTACCGGCAGCCGCGCTCCCGGTCGCCGGACATCCGTGCCCACATCAGCGGGTACAGGTGCATCGCCCAACCGGCGTAGTAGTCGAAGCACTGACCGGCACCGTCGGTGTACCAGCCGTCCCCGACGTACCACTGTTCGATCCGGTCCAGCCCGCCGGTGATCTCGGCCGGGTCGTGCGGTCCGCCCACCTGCGCCAGGAACTGTTGGATCACCACGGGGAACAGCACCCAGTTGCTCTGCCACGTCCGCCGGCCCGCGAAGCCGGCGAGCCAGTCGACGACCCGTTCCCGCACCCGGTCGTCGAGTCGGTCGAACAGCCAGTGGCGGGTCTCGTGCAACGCCAACGCGATCGAGGCGGCCTCCACGATCTGCTGCGAGCAGTCGGCCGGTGCCGGCCAGGCGTACCGGTGTCCGGGGTCGGTGCCGTGGGCGAGGCCGTCCGCGTACCGCTCGACGAGGTCCGCCGGCACGTTGCCGCCGGCGCCCGCGATCCGGAAGGCGGCCAGGAGGAACGTCCGCGCGTAACCCTCCAGGCCGTCACTGGTCAGGCCGGCGTCGCCGGGCCGCCCGGGAAGCCGGTACTGGGCGAAACCCGGCACCGCGTGCGGCGTGACCGCCGCCAGCAGGTGGTCGGCCACCGTCTCCCAGTGCGCCCTGGTCCACCCGGTGTACGGCGACGACCAGCCGTCGACAGGTGGAATGCGGGTTAAAGCGTTTGTGTCGGCAAGTTTCAACATAGGCACCTCACGGGTGACGATCAATGTGGTGGGAAGCAGCAGATTGGGCGCTGTGGAGGGTGTTGACAGGCTATCGATGCCTCTGATTACCTGCACATGATAGTAAGCGTTTCCATAACAGGTCTTCGGCCGTGGATCCCCTCACGTGGAGTGCGCCATGTCCCAGCTGCCCAGACGCAGTCTCCTGATGGGTGCCGCCTTCGCCGGCGCCGCCACCCGGCTGCCGCTGTCCCAACCGGCCGCCGCAGCACCGGCCCGGCCAACCGCCCCAACCGGCCGCGCCGAGACCGCTGCCGCGGATCCGCCCGACGTTCCGCTGCGCTGGCTCGAGGGCGGCGCGCCTGCGGCGCTTGTCGGCACCACCTGGGGCGTGCCCTGGCCGCGCGGCACCCTCGCCCACAATCAGGAGTTGTCGCTGGCCACCGCCGGGGGTGCGGCGGTACCCGTGCAGTCCTGGCCGATCGGCTTCTGGCCGGACGGCTCGGTCAAGTGGACCGCCCACGCCATCGGCACCGAGGCCCCACCCGCCGAGGCGTACCTGCTGCGCCCCGGTGCGGCCGTCGCGCCGGCCCAACCCCTGAGGATCATCGAGACCGCCAAGACGATCCAGGTGGACACCGGCGTCGTGCGGTGCACGATCGCCCGCAGTGGTTACGTTCTGGTGCCGTCGATCGTCCGCGCCGGCCGCACGGTCGCCAAGAACGGCACGCTCGTGTGCCTGCGCAGGGACAACGCCGACGATGCTCCGGCCGTCGTCCGCACCGAGCGGTTCACCGGCGAGGTCCGGGCGGTGACCGTCGAACAGCGCGGTCCGGTGCGCGCGGTCGTGCGCATCGAGGGACGGCACCGGATCTTCCGTGGCCGCCGCGGGTGGCTGCCGTTCACCGTGCGGCTGTACCTGTACGCAGGCAGCGACGGCATCCGGATGATGCACACGTTCGTCTTCGACGGCGACGAGAGGAAGGATTTCATCGGCGGCCTCGGCGTCCGCTTCCAGGTGCCGATGACCGACCAGCTCCACGACCGGCACATCCGCTTCGCCGGGGACGGCGACGGCGTGCTCGGCGAGGCGGTCCGTGGCCTCACCGGCCTGCGACGCGACCCCGGCGCGGCGGTACGGCAGGCGCAGATCGCCGGCCGTCCGACACCGGACGTGTCCACCTGGGACACCCGCGTGTCGAGCCGGCTGCACCTCATACCGGCCTGGGGCGACTACAGCCTCCGGCAGCTCTCCGACGGCTGTTTCGACATCCGCAAGCGGACCAGTGCCGGGCACGGTTGGATCCAGGTCGACACCGGCCGCCGCGCCGCCGGTCTCGGGTACGTCGGCGGCGTCTCCGGCGGACTCGCGTTCGGCATGAAGGACTTCTGGCAACTGCACCCGAGCCAGCTCGACATCCGGGGCGCGGCCGGCGACGCGGCCGAGGTGACCGTCTGGCTCTGGTCACCCGACGCCGCGCCGATGGACCTGCGCTTCTACCACGACGGAATGGGCCAGGACACCTACCCCGAGCAGCTCGAAGGCCTGGAGATCACGTACGAGGACTACGAACCCGGCTTCGGCAGCCCCTACGGCGTGGCACGCACCACCGAGCTGTCGTTCTGGGCACTGGCCGGCACGCCGTCCGCCGAGCGCCTGTCCCAGCTCGCCGACGCCGTCCGGAAGCCACCGCTGATCGTCGCCCCGCCGGCCAGCCTGCACGCCGCCGGTGTCTTCGGCGACTGGAGTCCCGTCGACCGCAGCACCCCGGCCCGCCGCGAGATCGAGGACCGCCTCGACTTCCTGTTCGACCACCACCGCAACCAGGTGGAACAGCGCTCGTGGTACGGGTTCTGGAACTACGGCGACATCATGCACAGCTACGACGCCGACCGGCACGTGTGGCGGTACGACGTCGGGGGATACGCCTGGGCCAACTCCGAACTGTCGCCCGACCTGTGGCTGTGGTACCACTACCTGCGCTCCGGGCGGGCCGACGTGTTCCGGTTCGCCGAGGCGATGACCCGGCACACCGGCGAGGTGGACGTCTACCACCTCGGCAAGTACCGCGACCTGGGCACCCGGCACGGTGTGCTGCACTGGGCCGACAGCGCCAAACAGCTACGGATCAGCTCCGCGGCGTACCGGCGCTTCTACTACTTCCTCACCGCCGACGAACGCGCGGGTGACCTGATGCGCGACCTGGTCGACTCCGACCGGACCTTCCTCGTCCTCGACCCGATCCGCAAGATCCGCACCGAGCCGTACGAGCCGGACCCGCGCGCGCTGTCCATCAGCACCGGCACCGACTGGAGCGGCCTGGCCGCGGCCTGGCTCACCGAGTGGGAACGCGGGGGAGACCCGACCGCCCGGACGAAACTGCTCAACACCGCGCGCACCATCGCCGCCATGCCCAACGGCTTCATCCAGGGTAGTGGCCGCTACGACCTGGAGACGGGAACGTTCGCCCCCGCCCAACCGGCGGTGTCGGTCGGGTCGCTCGGCGCGGTGTTCGGCCTGGTCGAGATCTGTAGCGAACTGATCGACCTGGTCGACATGCCCGAGTTCACCAACGCGTGGCTGCAGTACTGCCGGCTCTACAACGGCACCGCGGCCGAGCAGACCGCCGAGGTCGGACAGTCGTTGGGCAACCTCAACCTGCGTCAGGCGCACTCCCGGCTCACCGCGTACGCCGCCGCGAAGCTCGGCGACCGAACCCTCGCGGCCCGTGCCTGGCAGGAGTTCTACACCGGTCACGCCGGCTACCCGCGGAATCTCGGGTTCCGCTCGGTGCGGGTCGAGGGGCCAGCCGTGCTCAAGCCGGTCGACGAGGCCGGCTTCGTCTCCACCAACGCCAGTGCCCAGTACGGCCTCGCCGCGATCCAGTGCCTCGCGCTGGTCGGCGACCACCTGCCCTGACGGGCGGTCCAGGAGTCATCACGTGTCGGTGGTTGTCGGCCGGCGCACCGCCGGTCGGCCCGCGGGCTCGCCGCCGGGCGCGCCGACGGACAACCGCTGCACCTCGAGCGCGGTGAGGGCCACGTGCAGTTCGGACCGGTCCCAGCCGGACTCCAGGTCCCGGTCGAGGAGACGTTCGATGGTGTGCAACCGCTCGTAGAGCGCCTGCCGGGAGATCGATCGGCGCCGGGCGGCGAGGGTCTTGTTGCCGGCGGCGTCGAGGTAGGCGTGCAGGGTGGCCAGCAGGTCGCCGCCGTGCCGGTCGTCGTGCTCGATCAGGCGGCCGAGGCACCGCTCGACGTAGTCCTGTAGCTGCACCTCGTTGCGCAGCGCGTGCAGGAGCTCCCGCAGGCCGATGTCCGACCGCTCGACGTAGGCGCGCTCCCCGGGGACGGCCGCCTCGCCGACTCGCACCGCGTCCTGGAAGGACCGGGCCACCTCGGTGAGGTCGTCGACCTCACCGCCGACGCTCACCACGGCGGCGGGATGCCGGTGCCGGACGGCCTTGGCCACCCGCTCCACCACCGGTCGCCAGGTGCGGGTGGCAGGCAGGGCGAGGAGTACGCCGACGCGGGTACCCGAGATCTCCGCGACCAGTGCCCTCGCGCCCGCGTCCCGCAGTTCCTGCACCACCGTTTTCTCGAGTTCGCCCATCCCCTCGGCGACGGTGACCAGGACGATGACGAGCTGCCGGCCGTGCGTCGGCACCCCGAGCGCGTCGAGGCGGGCGCGGGCCTCCGGCGCGGAGCGGTAACGCCGCTCGACGATGTCCAGCAGCGCCGTGCGGTGGGCGGCGCGTTCCCAGGGGCGGCCGTGCACCAGCCGGGCGATACTCAGCGCCATCGCGGCGCGTTCGAGCACCATGACCTGGTCCGCGCCGAAGGTGGGTGGCGAGGTGGAGTCGGGCACCATGACCAGCCGGCCCCATCGTTCCCCTTGGTACTCCACCGGGGTGACCAGCCAGGATTCCGGCCCGCAGACATCGGTGCGCTGCGGCGAGGAGGTGGCCCGGGAGCGTCGTTCCCAGCCGCCGAGCACGTCGGTGAGGGGGCGGCCGGCGGTGTCGTGGAGTATCGCCTGGTGGATCAGGTTCTCCAGGACCACCGGGTGCCCGCTCATCTCGGCGGCGGCGCGTACCAGTTCGTCGGGTGACGCACCGCGCAGCGTCAGCGAGGTGAACGCCTCGTGGACCTGCTGGGTCCGGCGAAGGGACTCGACCTGGCTGCCCAGGATCAGGGCGTGGACGGTCTGGGTGACGTCGACGAAGTTGACCTCCCTGGTGAGTACGACGAGCGGCAGGTCGTGGGAACGGCAGGCACGGACCAGTGCGTCGGGTGGCTGCCGGTACCGGCGGACCAGTTCGATCACGAGGCCGGCCGCGCCCACCTGGGCCAGTTCGTCGACGTAGTTGCGGATCAGGGCGGGTTCGGTGGGCAGGGGCATGCCGGTGGTGAGCACCAGTTCACCGCCCTTGAGGAAGGAGGCGGGGTCGGTCAGTTCGGTGACGTGCACCCACCGGACCGCGCGGGACAACCGGTCGTGCCCGCAGACGACCGTGGGCTGACCGGCGGCGAGCACCGGTAGACGTAGTACGTCCGCCACCGTGAGCGGGGTGCGGTCGGGAGGCGGCGATTCCGTCACGGTGAGTAATGGAACCAGGCGGTTCGGGGTCTCCGCAAGGTCTGCGGGTGACAAAACGTCTGCTCGGCGCGGGTCGCGGGTGACGGATTGTGCCTTGTTCCGCGTCCCGGCGGCTGCGACGGTCAGTGACGACCTCGCTGCTCGAAACGGGAGATGATCATGACAGAGCTGTCGCCGCACCTACGGCAGGCGACCCCGGTGGTCGCGGTCCGTGGGGAGGGCGTGTACCTGTACGGCGAGGATGGGCGCCGCTTCCTCGACTTCACCGCCGGGATCGGGGTGACCAGCACCGGGCACTGCCACCCGCGGGTGGTGCAGGCCGCCCAGGAGCAGGTCGCGACCCTGATCCACGGCCAGTACACCACCGTTCTACACCAGCCGTTGCGGCGCCTCGTCGCGAAGCTCGGCGAGGTCCTGCCCGCAGAGCTGGACAGCCTGTTCTTCACCAACTCCGGCAGCGAGGCGGTCGAGGCGGCCATGCGGTTGGCCCGCCAGGCCACCGGTCGGCCGAACATCCTGGTCTGCCATGGCGGTTTCCACGGCCGCACCGTCGCCGCCGCCTCGATGACCACCTCCGGAACGCGGTTCCGGTCCGGCTTCTCGCCGTTGATGAGCGGGGTGGTCGTCACCCCGTTCCCGACCGCGTTCCGCTACGGCTGGGACGAGGAGACGGCGACCCGGTTCGCACTGCGGGAACTGGACTACGTCCTGCAGACGATCTCCGCGCCCAACGACACCGCGGCCGTCATCGTCGAGCCGGTGCTGGGCGAGGGCGGGTACGTTCCGGCCACCGAGGGCTTCCTGCGCGGGCTGCGGGAGCGGGCCGATCGGCACGGTTTCCTGCTCATTCTCGACGAGGTGCAGACCGGTGTCGGCCGGACCGGGCGGTTCTGGGGCCACGAGCACTTCGACGTCGTACCGGACATCCTGGTCACCGCCAAGGGCCTGGCCAGCGGCTTTCCGCTCTCCGGCATCGCCGCGCCGGAGCGGCTGATGCGCCTGGCGTGGCCGGGGTCGCAGGGTGGGACGTACGGCGCGAACGCGGTGGCGTGCGCGGCCGCGGTGGCGACCCTCGACGTGGTGCGCGACGAGGGTCTGGTGGCCAACGCGGAGGTGATGGGCAAGCGGCTGCGCGCCGGGCTGGAGGCGGTGGCGGCCGGCAACCCCCGGATCGGGGACGTGCGGGGCCTGGGCCTGATGCAGGCGTGCGAATTCGTCACCGACGAGGGGGAGCCCGACCCGGAGGCCGCCGCCCGGGTGCAGCGGGCCGCCGTCGACGAGGGCCTGCTGTTGCTGCTGTGTGGGGCGTGGAACCACATCGTCCGCATGATCCCGGCCCTGGTGGTCGACGAGGAGGCGATCGACGAGGGACTGCGGGCCTGGACGGCGGCGGTCGCCGCCGGTGCGCCGACGCCATGAGCGCGGAACTGCTGCGCCGGCTGGCCCGGGTCGCCGCCGACCTGCCGGTGGAGACCGACGCGGGCCGGCTGGCGCAGTACTCCTACGACGCGTCCAACTACCGGGTGCCGCCACGTGCGGTGGCGTTTCCGCGCTCCGTGGACCAGGTCCGTGCCCTGCTGGGGGTCTGCCGGGAACTGGGCATCCCGGTAACCGCCCGCGGGGGCGGCACGAGCATGGCGGGCAACGCCGTCGGCCCCGGTGTGGTCATCGACTTCTCCCGGCACATGAACCGGATCATCTCCATCGATCCGGTCGCCCGCACCGCGGTGGTCGAGCCGGGCGTGGTCCTCGACGACCTGCGCGCGGCGGCGGACCGTTTCGGTCTCACCTTCGGTCCCGACCCGTCCTCACACAGCCGCTGCACCCTCGGGGGCATGATCGGCAACGACGCGTGCGGGAACCGGTCGGTGCGCCACGGCCGCACCAGCGCCCACGTCGAGGCGTTGGAGATCATCACCGGGAACGGCCTGCACGCGATCGCCGACCCGACCGGGTTGCGGGCGGTCGCCGGGGCCGACGAACCGCACGCCGCCCGGGTCGCGGCCGAACTGCGTCGCCTGGTCACCGACCACCTCGGGTTGATCCGTACCGAGCTGGGCCGCCTGCCACGGCAGGTCTCCGGCTACCAGTTGCAGCATCTGCTGCCCGAGCACGGCTTCCACCTCGCCCGCGCCCTGGTCGGCACCGAGGGCACCTGCGCGGTCGTGGTCAGGGCGACCGTACGCCTGGTGCCGACCGCGGCCGCCGCCACGCTGCTGGCACTGGGCTACGACGACGTGGTCGACGCCGCCGAGGACGTGCCGGAGATCCTCGCCTTCTCGCCCAGCGCGGTGGAGGGCCTGGACGAGGCCATCGTCGCCACCATGCGCCAGCGCGGCGGCGCCGACTCGGTCACCGGCCTACCCGACGGCCGGGCCTGGCTCTACGTCGAGCTCGACGGTGACGACGAGCGGGAGGTGGCGTCCCGGGCGGAGGAGTTGCTCACCACGCTGCGGTCGCGCGGACACCTCGTCGCCGGTCGGGTGGTGGCCGACGGTGGCGAGCGCCGTTCGCTGTGGCGGGTCCGCGAGGACGGCGCCGGTCTGGCGGCACGGCTGCTCGACGGCGGCGAGTCGTGGGCCGGCTGGGAGGACGCCGCGGTCGCCCCACAGCAGCTCGCCGGATACCTGCGCGACTTCCGCGCGCTCCTCGCCGAGCACGAGCTGACCGGTGTGCTGTACGGGCACTTCGGCGCCGGCTGCGTGCACGTACGGATCAACTTCGACCAGGCGACGCCGGCCGGACGCGCGACGATGCGCCGGTTCCTGCACGCCGCCGCGCGCCTGGTGACGAGACACCAGGGCACGCTGTCCGGGGAGCACGGCGACGGTCGCGCCCGCAGCGAACTGCTCGGCATCATGTACAGCCAGCCGATGCTGGCGGCGTTCAGCGACTTCAAACGGATCCTCGATCCGGACGGGCTGCTCAACCCCGGCGTGATTGTCGCACCCGCGCCGATCGACGCCGACCTGGCTGTCATCCCCGCGCCCCGGCTGCGCACCGCGTTCACGTACCCGCACGACACCGAGGGCCTCGCCGGATCGGTACGGCGCTGCATCGGGGTGGGCCGCTGCCGCAGTGACGCCGGGGGAGTGATGTGCCCCAGCTTCCGGGTGACCGGTGACGAACGCGACTCCACCCGTGGGCGGGCGCGGGTGCTGCAGGAGATGCTGCGCGGCGGGACGGTCACCGGCGGGTGGCGCTCCACCGCGGTTCGCGACGCCCTCGACCTCTGCCTCGCCTGCAAGGCGTGTTCGACCGACTGCCCCACCGGCGTGGACATGGCGACCTACAAGGCCGAGTTCCTGCACCACCACTACCGCGGGCGGATCAGACCCCGGTCGCACTACTCGCTGGGTTGGCTGCCGCTGACCGCGTGGGTCGCCACCGCCGCGGCGCGACCGGTCAACGCGATGCTGCGCGGCCCGCTCGGCCGGCTGCTCGCCCGCGTCGGTGGGGTCGCCCCGCAGCGGGCGGTCCCGGCCTTCGCGCCCCGGCGGGCGCTCGGCGCGCACCTGCGCGGCCTCGCCAGCGACAGCCCCGCCGCGGTGCTCTTCGTCGACACCTTCACTCGGGCGTTCCGGCCGCAGGTCGCCGCCGCCACCGGCCGGGTGCTCACCACCGCCGGTGTACCGGTCGCGCCGCGTAGCGGGTTGTGTTGCGGGCTGACCTGGGTCAGCACCGGCCAGCTCGGCGTCGCCCGCCGGGTCATGGCGCGTACCGTGGCGCACCTCGACCGGGGACCGGAGGCGGACCTACCGATCGTGGTGCCGGAGCCGAGCTGCGCGGCGGCGCTGCGCCGGGACGTGCCGGAACTGCTCGGCACGGACGCGGCGCGGCGTGTCGCGGCCCGGGTCCACACGGTGACCGGCGCGTTGAACCGTCTCGCGGCGCCGGATTGGCGACCGTCCGGGCTGCCGGAGCGGGTGCTGCTGCAGACGCACTGCCACGAGTACGCGGAGTTTCGCGCCGACCGGCCGGCCGAGCTGCTGCGCCGTCTCGGCGTAGCCGACGTCGTCGAGGCGGACGGCTGCTGCGGACTGGCCGGGAACTTCGGTTTCGAGGCCGAGCACTACGCCACCTCGATGGCGGTGGCCGGGCTGTCGCTGCGCCCCCGCCTGGAAGCGCTGCCCGACCACGGCGCCAGTGTCGTCGCCGACGGGTTCAGCTGCGCCACCCAGGTGGCCCACCTCGCCACCGGAACACGACACACCGTCCACCTCACCGAACTACTCGACCCCTCAGGAGGAGCGTTGTGACCACGCTGATCACTCTGCCCGACACCGGCGACGTGGTCTCCACGGTGCCCAAGCGGCTGTTCATCGCCGGCGCGTGGGTCGACGCCCTCGCCGGCGACACCCTGCCGGTGGAGGACCCCGCCACCGGCGAGGTGCTGTGCCACGTCGCCGACGGCCGCGCCGAGGACGGGCAGCGGGCCGTGGCCGCCGCCGTCGCGGCGCAGGCCGAGTGGGCCCGCACCGCCCCGCGTGCCCGCAGCGAGATCCTGCGGCGCGCGTACGAGATCGTGCTGTCGCGCACCGACGAACTGGCCCGGCTGATGACCCTGGAAATGGGCAAACCGCTGGCCGAGGCGCGCGGCGAGGTCGCCTACGCCGCGGAGTTCCTGCGCTGGTTCTCAGAGGAGGCGGTGCGCGTCGAGGGTGGGTTCGCCACGCTGCCGGACGGGCGCAACCGGATGCTGTTGATGCGCCAACCGGTCGGCCCCTGTCTGCTGATCACCCCATGGAACTTCCCGCTGGCCATGGGGGCCCGCAAGATCGGCCCGGCGGTCGCCGCCGGCTGCACGATGGTGCTCAAGCCGGCTCCGCAGACCCCGCTGTCGAGCCTGGCCCTCGCCGAGATCCTCGCCGAGGCGGGACTGCCGGCGGGGGTGCTCAACGTCGTCCCCACCTCGCGGGCCGGCGAGGTGGTCGAACCGCTGCTGCGTGGCGGTCAGATCCGCAAGCTGTCGTTCACCGGATCGACCCAGGTGGGGCGGATCCTGCTGGCCCAGTGTGCGGAGAAGGTGGTCCGTCCCTCGATGGAGTTGGGCGGCAACGCTCCGTTCATCGTCTTCGACGACGCTGATCTCGACACCGCGGTGGCGGGCGCGATGGTGGCGAAGATGCGCAACATGGGTGAGGCGTGCACGGCCGCCAACCGCTTCTTCGTGCACCGCAGCGTCGCCGACGAGTTCGCCGCGAGGCTCGCCGAGCGGATGGGCGCGCTGGTCGTCGGCCCGGGCACGCAGCCGGGCGTCGACGTCGGCCCGCTCATCGACCGGACCGGTCGGGGCAAGGTCGAGGAACTCGTCGCCGACGCGGTGGCCCACGGGGCCCGGGTGCTCGTCGGCGGTGTGGTGCCGGACGGCCCCGGCTACTTCTATCCGCCGACGGTGCTGGCGGGGGTGGCCGATGACAGCCAACTGCTGCGGACCGAGATCTTCGGGCCGGTCGCGGCGATCCTCACCTTCGATGACGAGGACGACATCGTCAGCGTCGCCAACGACACCGAGTGGGGCCTGGTGGGGTACGTCTTCACCCGCGATCTCGACCGCGCGCTGCGCGTCAGCGAACGCTTGGAGGTCGGTATGGTCGGCCTGAACACCGGCCTGGTGTCCAACCCGGCGGCCCCGTTCGGCGGGGTCAAGCAGTCCGGGCTCGGCCGGGAGGGCGGGCGCGTCGGCATCGACGAGTTCCTCGAGTACAAGTACGTCGCCGTGCCGGTCTGATTCGACAAGGCCCTGGCGGACCGAGGTCGGTTTGCCAGGGCCTTGTCGACGCGGAGGTTGGTGGCCGTCGCCCGACCTGCCGGGGACCAGGAGCACCTCGAACATCACGCTCCCTCCGCTGTCCGGTCGGAAGCGCTCGTGGGCTCGTCTGGCCGATCCGCTACCCGCCGTGCCGGGTGCTGATCTCGTCGGCTGTGGCGGCGACCAGGCGTCCCCACTCGGACAGCCGATCGTCGTCGAACCGGGAGTCGGGCATGGAGATCGCGACCGCGGCCAGGGGCGTTCCCGACCGGTCGAGGATGGGGGCGGCGATGGCGCACACGTCGGGCCGGAACTGGTTGCGGTTGACGGCGTAACCGACCTGCCGGACGTGGTCGAGCGCGACCCGTAGCTGGGCCGGCTCGGTGAAGGTGGACGCGCCGTAGTGGTGGAGACTGCCAGTAACCACCTCGTTGATGTCGTCGGCCGAGAAGTGCGCGAGGACGGCGTGGCCGACCGCCGTGGTGTGCAGCGGCGAGGTTTCGCCGATCTGGTAGAAGGTCCGTACCGTCTGGGTGGAGTCGACCCGGTCGACGACCACCATGCACTCCAGCCCGTCGGGCACCGACAGGTGGATGGTCTCGTCGACGGCGTCGCGGAGCCGGAGCATGGGCTCGCGCGCGGCTGCGAAGAGGCTGGACCCCTGGAACGCGGCGGGCCGGACGGCGAGCACCCGTGCGCCGATTTCCCACCGTGTGCGGTCGCCGCGGCTGGCCCGCAGCCAGCCCGCCTCGCTGAGCGTGATCAGCGTCCGCTGCATCGTCGACTTGGGTAGGTCGAACAGCTTGGCCAGCTCGCTGACGCTCACCGGCTGGTGCTGCGCCACCGCCTCCAGAACGCGCAGGCTGCGGATCACGCTCTTCATCTCCATCTTCGCTCTCCCGTAACTTTCGTGTTTCCCGAGGTTGGGGGGCTTGACAGCTATTCGCAACCGGTGCCAGGCTGTGTGCCACAACATAGCACGCCGTGCCGCATTGTGGAATACCCCCCAGGCGGAACGACCGGGCCCAGACCCCTCAGAACACCCTTCGGACGCAGACCGGCGACCGGGTGCTCGGCGAGAGGCACTACCAATCAGCTTTCACCGCTCCAACGGCGGGAGGAATCTACGTGGCTACCAGAAAACGGGTCGCCGTCGTCGGTGTCGGCACCATGGGGGCGCAGGCAATGTGGCGCCTCGCCGCGCGCGGCGCCGAGGTCGTCGGCTTCGAGCGGTTCGCGCCGGGGCACGACCGCAGTGCCGCCGGTGGCGAGACCCGGGTGTTCCGCAGCGCGCAGTTCGAGGACGTACGCTATGTCCCGCTGATCAAGCACGCCGACACGCTCTGGCGCGAACTGCAACACGAAACCGGCCGGGAACTGCGGCGCCTCACCGGCTGCCTGCTGATGGGACCCGCCGAGCATCACCAGATGCGCACCGCGCTGGACTCGATCACCGAACACGGCCTCGACCACGAGGTGCTGGACGCCGTCGAACTGGCTCGGCGGTTCCCCCAGTACCGCATCGCCGACGGCGACGTGGCCGTGCTCGACCGCAACGCCGGCTTCATCCGGCCCGAGCTGACCGTGCTGAGCGCGGCAAACCGAGCCGAACAGCTCGGCGCGCGGATCCACCGCTACACCACCGTTCGCAAGATCGTGCCGGTCGGACGGGGCGTCGAGATCCACACCGACGCCGGGACCGAGCACGTCGACACGGTCGTGGTCACCGTCGGCCCGTGGATCAACGACCTGCTGCCGGACCTGGACTGGAAGGTCGAGATCAAGCGGCTGGTCAACGCCTGGTTCGTCTGCGACACCGACGGCTGGTTCGACGCGGCGCCGGCTTTCATCCGCACCGGGCCCACGCACTGCTACGGGCTGCCCTCGCACGACAGGATCTCCATCAAGCTCGGCCTCTCCCAGGCCCTGCACCGCCCCGTCGACGACCCGAACGCTCTCGACCGGGTGGTGCAGCCGCAGGAGCTGGAGATTTTCCGCGAGCAGGTCCGGCGGTACCTGCCCAACCTGCACCCCGACCCGATCCGGCTGTCGGTGTTCATGGAGGGCTACACGGCAAGTAGCCGCCCGCTGGTCGGTCCACTGCCGGACAGCGACTCGGTCATCCTGCTGGCCGGTTTCTCCGGTCACGGTTTCAAGCTGGCGCCCGCCTTCGGCGACATCGCGGCCGATCTCGCTCTGGACGGCGGGACCCGGCACCCGATCGACTTCCTCTCCACCGTCGGGCGAGGGGCGGCATGAACCAGCCCGAACACCCCACCAGCCGTGGTTCGAACCAGAGGGAGTGTGACATGACCTTGACCGTCGGCCCGTTCGTTGCCGAAGCCGGAAGCAAGATCCGGGGCGTCATCGACGCGGACCTCGGCACCATCACCGTGCGGATTCCGGTGACCCTGATCCACGGCACGCGGCCCGGGCCGAGGGTGGTCATCACCGGCGGGGTTCACGGCGGCGAGTTCGTCGGCGTCGACGCCACCACCCGGCTGGCCGGACTTCTCGACCCCGCCGAGGTGCGTGGCCAGGTGATCATCTGTCCCGTTGCGAACCCCCCGGCCGTCTACCAGGGGCGGCTCAACGTGTCGCCGGTGGACGGCGTGAACATCAACCGGGTGTTTCCCGGAGATCCGGACGGAAGCCCGACCGAGCGGATCGCCGCGTGGCTGTTCGAGAACCTCATCTCGGGCGCCGACGCCTACGCCGACCTGCACAGCGGCGGCATCGACCAGACGCTGTGCGACTTCGTCGGCTACCGCCTCACGGGCGACCCGGACCTCGACGCCAAGGCCCGCGCAATGGCCCACGCCGTAGGTTACGAGTACGTCATCTTCGGCACCGACCCCTCCGGGGGTAACAGTCACGCCGCCGCGGCCCGCCAGGGCATCCCCGCCGTGCTGATCGAGACCGGCCAGCTCGGGCAGCGTGACGAGGCCGCCGTGGAGAAGCTGCTCGGTGCTTTGAACCGGCTGCTGCACCAGCTGGATGTGGTGGCGGTGCCGCCGTCCGGCGGACCGGGCAGCACCGACGGCCCCGAATGGGTCTGGGTCGGGTTCGTGGAGTCACCGGCAACCGGCCTCTGGTACCCGGACTTCACCCGGGGCAGTGACGTCGCCTCGGGACAGACCATCGGTCGGGTCATCGATCCGGTCGACGGCAGTGAGCACAAGGTCGTCGCGCCGGTGGCGGGCCGAATCATCTACGGCATGCAGGGGCTGACCGTGCGTCAGGGTGCCCACCTGGCAGAGATCGCCGCCCCGTTCACGCCGCCGTCCAGCACCGCCTGAAACCCGTTTACGAAACTCCAGGAGGCAGATAATGGAACACCGTTTCGGGCGCCGAGCGCTCCTGCGTGGAGCCGGTGGCCTCGCGGCCGCCGCCGTCCTACCCTCACTGGCCGCGTGCGGCACCGGCACCAGCCGGGCCACGACCGGCGGCGGCAGCAAGACGGTGATCGTCCGCAACAGTGGCGGGGCCTACGGGGAAGCCCTCCAGAAGGGGATCTACACCCCGTTCAGCAAGGAGACCGGCATCGAGGTCAAGGTGGTCAACCTGTCGGGCACCCAGATGCTGGCCCAGATGAAGCAGGGCAGGCCGCAGTTCGACCTCATCGACAACTCGCTGGCCCAGTTCGCCAGGTGGGTCCCGGAGAACGTGCTGGAGCCGCTGGACTACGACCGGATTCCGAGCTTCAAGAGCGCCAAGCTGCCGGAGAACATGGTCGAGGAGCACGTCGTCGGCAAGTCCTACTACGTCACCCTGATGGCGTACAGCACCCAGGCCTTCGGCAACAAGGCGCCTGGCACCTGGGCGGACTTCTGGGACGCCGGCGCCTTCGCCGGCAACCGCTCCATGGGCAACCCGGACGCGGACATCCCGGAGCTGGAGTTCGCGCTGCTGGCCGACGGTGTCCCGATGGACAAGCTGTACCCCCTCGACGTGGATCGCGCCTTCAAGGCGATGGACCGGATCAGGCCCCACATCAAGAAGTACTGGGACACCGGAAACCTCCCCGGCGTGCTGCTCAGCCGCCGCGAGGTGGCGCTCTCCACCGTCTGGCACGGCCGGCTCGACCAGCTGATCGCAGGCGGAGCGCCGCTGGCCTACCAGCTCTCCGGCGGTCGCCGCCAGGCCCAGGGGCACGCCATCCCCAAGGGTGCCGCCAACGTCGATGCCGCCTACCAGCTGATCGACTACACGCTGCGCCCCGAGGTGCAGGCCGGTATCGCCAAGTTCTACCCGGCGAACCCGGCCGTTGCGGCGGCCTACGACAAGCTGACCGCCGAGGAGCGCGCGAAGCTGCCCGGCGCCCCGGAGTTCTTCGACAAGGGCTTCGACGTGGACATCGACTGGTGGCTGAAGAACGAGTCGGCCGTCTCCAAGCGCTGGCGGGAGTGGGCTCGTGACTGATCTCGGTGTAGCCACACCGACCGTGGCGGGGGCCGGCGACAAGCCGGCCGCCGCGACCGGCAAGTCGCTGTCGGTGGTGGCCCTGCGCAAGACATACGGCCCTATGGTCGCCGTCGAGGACGCCTCGATGGAGATCGCGGCCGGTGAGTTCGTCACCTTCCTCGGCTCGTCGGGCTCGGGGAAGACGACCACGCTGATGATGATCGCCGGCTTCGTGGAGCCTGACTCCGGCACCATCACGGTGGGTGGCCGCGACGTCACGAGACTGGACCCGCAGAAGCGCAACCTCGGCTTCGTCTTCCAGCAGTACCTGCTGTTCCCGCACATGACGGTCGCGGAGAACATCGCGTTCCCGCTCCAGCTGCGCGGGGTGCCGAAGGACGAGATCCGCCGCCGGGTCTTCGAGACCCTGGACCTGGTGGGGCTCTCCGGCTTCGGCAACCGCAAGCCGCGGCAGCTCTCCGGCGGCCAGCAGCAGCGGGTCGCGCTGTGCCGGGCGTTGGTCTACCGGCCGCCGGTGATCCTGATGGACGAGCCGCTCGGGGCGCTGGACAAGAAGCTGCGTGACCAGCTCCAGACCGAGATCAAGAAGATCCAGCGCGAGCTGGGCCTCACCGTCATCTACGTCACGCACGACCAGGAGGAGGCGTTGGTGCTCTCCGACCGGATCGCGGTGATGCGGGACGGGCGGATCGACCAGTTCGGCACCCCGCGCGAGCTGTTCGAGCGGCCCCGTACCCCGTTCGTCGCCGACTTCCTCGGTGCCGCGAACTTCCTGTCCGGCCGCGTCGAGCACCACACCGACGAGCACACCCTGGTCCGTCTGGACACCGGCGGACTGCTGCGGGCCCGGCAGCACGCGCTGGCCAAGGGCGCGCCGGTGTCCGTGGCGGTACAGCCCGGCCGGCTGGACGTGTGCGCGCCGGCGGACGCCTTCTGTTCCGGCACCGTGCAGTCGGTGACCTACGTCGGCACTCTGGTCCGGGTGGTGGTCAACGTCGGGGCCAACTGTTCGATCCGGCTGGAGGTGTCGGCCCGCAACGCCCCCCAGGTGGGCGAGCGGGTCGGGATCACCGCCGACCCCGACAACATCAACCTGTTCGCCGCCGAATCGGCTGGGTGAGAGCCATGTCGGTTTCCACGCCCGCGCTGCCCGCGGCCCGGATCCGGGCCGCGCTGGCCAGCCGCCGGACCCGTTACGGGCTGCTCACCGCGCTCCCGGTCGTGATCTACCTGCTGGTCCTGTTCGTCTACCCGATCCTGGGCACTCTGGCGCTCAGCCTCAAGGACGAGCAGGGCGGGTTCACGCTGCACTGGTACGCCGACACGCTGACCGGCATCAACCTCAGCGTGTTGTTGACGACGTTGCGGATCTCGGCCGAGACCGCGCTCGCGAGCCTGGTCCTCGGTTTCCTGCTGGCGTACGCGGTGTCGCGGATGCGTCCCCTGTTCGCGGCCCTGGCGATGGTGCTCGTGGTGGCGCCGCACTTCGTCAGCGCGCTGGTCCGCACGTACGGCTGGATCATCCTGCTCGGCGACTACGGGGTGCTCAACGAGGCGATGCAGGCCGTACACCTGCCGGGTGCCCCGTACCAGCTGCTCTACAACGAGATCGGTGTCGTCATCGGCACCACGTACGTGATGCTGCCCTACACCGTGCTGCTGCTGTACGGCGTGATGCGGGGTGTCGACCGGCGGTTGCTCGCCGCGGCGGCCAGCATGGGAGCCGGCCGGCTGGTCATCTTCCGCCGGATCTACCTGCCGCTGGTCGCGCCCGGCCTGGCCAGCGCGGGACTGCTCAGCTTCATTCTCTCCCTCGGCTACTACGTCACCCCCAGGCTGATGGGTGGCCCCAACCAGACGATGATCGCCTCCCTCATCGAGCAGCAGGTGACGAAGGACTACCGGTGGAACGGGGCGGCCGCGCAGGGCGTCGTCCTGCTGCTGATCACCTTCGCGGGGCTGCTGCTGCTCAAGGTCGTCGGATCCCTCGGGGCCAGCGCGAAGCAGAGGAGCAACTCATGATCGGGCTGCGCAGTACCCGGACCGGGCGGCTGGCGTTGACCGTCGGCGCCACCGTGATGCTGCTCTACCTGGCGCTGCCGTTGGTCGTCATCATCATCACCTCGTTCGGCGACAACGCCTTCGGCTCCTTCCCGCCGGACTCGTGGACGCTGCAGTGGTACGAGGTCCTGGTCGCCGACGGCAGCAAGTGGCCGGCCGCCCTCTCGCTGAGTGCGCTCATCGCCGCCCTGACCACCGTGTTCTCGCTCATCCTGGGCGTCACCGCGGCGATCGCCCTGACCCGCAGCGAACTGCCGCTGCGCTCGGCGGTCTACGCCCTGGTGCTGGGGCCGCTGATCATCCCGCAGGTCGTCATCGCCCTCGGCCTGTTCCTGCTCTTCGAGCCGGCCGCCATGCTCGGCAGCCCGGTCGCGATCGCCCTCGGGCACACGGTGCTGGCCGCGCCGATCGCGGTGCTGATCCTGGTGGCGACGCTGCGTGGGATCGACGAGCGGTTGGAGGACGCGGCGGCGAGCATGGGCGCCGGACGGCTGACCGTGGCCCGGCGGATCACCTTTCCGCTCGCGGCCCCGGGGATGATCGCCGCCGCGATCTTCTCCTTCATCACCAGCTTCGACGAGTTCTTCATCTCCCAGTTCCTCGCCTCCGGCGATACCGTGACCCTGCCGGTGCAGGTGTTCAACTCCCTGACCTTCGACATCGATCCCAGCGTGACCGCGATCAGCGCGCTGCTCATCGCCGCGGCGTTGCTTGCCCTGGTGCTGGTGGCCCTGGTGCGCTGGCTCGGCTCCGGACGGAGGGGCTCGCTGCTCTCGGTGGAGGCGACGGCCGGAATCGCCAACCATGGGCGTGATGCCGGATGAGCGCCGTCGGGCAGCGGCAGCGCCTGCTGCTCAACATGACCGCGAACGGCGCGGTCGGCGAGGACCTGTTCGTGGTGCGCCGCGGCGAGGGAGCATACGTCGAGGACGTCGACGGGAAGCGCTACATCGACGGGCTCTCCGGGCTGTACTGCAACCAGCTCGGCCACACCTACGCCGAAGAGTTTGCCGAGGCGTCGAGTCGGCAGTTGACCGAGTTGGGCTACACACCGCTCTGGCTGGCCTCGGCACATCCCACGGCGGTCGAGCTGGCCGAGCGCCTGGCGGCGCTCGCGCCGGACGGTGTCGAGCAGACCTTCTTCTCCAGCGGCGGCGCCGAGGCGGTGGAGACCGCGTGGAAGCTCGCCCGCAAATACCACGCCGTGCGCGGTGAGCCGAAGCGGATCAAGGCCATCGCGCGGCGCGGCGCCTACCACGGGCTCACCCTCGGTGCGCTGTCGTTCAACGATGACCCAGGACTCACCGAGCCGTACGGCGGGCCGGCGATCCGGGCCCGGTTCGTCCCGAACACCAACCGTTACCACGCCCCGCCGTTCGCCACCGACGTCGAGTTCACCTCCTACCTGCTGGCGGAGACGGAGGCGGCGATCCTGGAGGAAGGCCCGGAGACGATCGCGATGCTGATCGCCGAGCCGGTGCAGAACCGGGGGGGCTGCCTCACCCCACCTGACGGCTACTGGCCCGGGTTGCGGAGCCTCGCCGACAGGTACGGCTTCCTGCTCGTCGCCGATGAGGTGATCACCGGGTTCGGGCGGGTGG